>CAMATN010000048.1 GCA_945861155.1 Rhizobium sp. Q54 | reverse complement strand
GCCGATCGTGTCCACCGCAATCATCCCCCAACCCTTCCCAGCCGGCACCGGCCGAAAAGGAAGGGACGCTGACACACCGCGTCAGAGGGTCACGATTGGACGCGAAAACCGCCCCTCAGGGGGTCACTATTGCCCGCGAATTTACACGCTACGCCCACCAGCGGCATCTCGCGCGCGGAGTCTTCGGTCTTCAGCCGCCGTCCGTCTGCGGCAACTTTCACATGCGGGATACCAGCGTCGAGCAGAATGGTGCCTTCGCGTAGATTGACGATCTCGGAAAGCCTCAGGCCGGTTTCGATCATCACATAGAGGACGAGCCGGGCGTCCTCGTTGAGGCCGGCGAGCGCATCGCCCGTGAGAAAGCGTCCTTGAATGAAGGCCGGATCATAGGGGTGGCGGGATTTTTCGATCTCGCCGTGAAGCCGCAGCCCTTTGAAAATGTCCGGGAGGTTGAGGCGACGGCGGATGCTCATTTCCTTCAGCATCCGGCTCAGCTGGCCGATATCCTTGTTCGCGGTCTTCGCCGCGCCATCCTCTTCGACGATGCGCTCGCGCCACCATTCGGCATAGTCGATGCCGTCGCTCTCCGTGATCTCTGTAATCGGTTTGTCGCCAACCACCTTGACGAATTGCGCGACGGCCCGGATGCGGCCGTTCCGCCAAATCCGCAACTGATCCGGCGACAGGTCCCGGATCTCGTCCCGCGTCGCGGCCTCGTATTCCTCGAATAGCCGGGACAGGGAAAAGCTTGGCCGTTTCTCGGTTCCAAGCAAGGCCGTGCGGGCGATTGGATCCTGCGCCACCCCCTTCGCGACGAGCGCCTCCAGCCGCTCCAGGGTCCTTTCGATCGGAAGGGAGATCAGCTGCGCATTGAGAATGTAATCATAGCCGAGCGCGCGAGCGCAGCGGCGAGCGTCGTCATACCTGCTGCTAGTCGACCGCGATGGACCGTCGACGAGGGACTTCCAGTGGCACTCGAGAGCCCCATTGAGTTCCTCGGCTACCCGCGCAGCCCTGCGGCCGGACCTGTCGTCGGCGATCCGGATGCGCGTCGAATGCCGGATGATGCCGCGCGGATCGACGGTTTCGAACTCGGCTGGGACGCGTCGGACGAAGTGCCAGACGCCGCCGCGGCGGGTGAGGAAATCGGGCATGCGCAACAAGGTGTGTTGGACGAAATGTTAGACAGTTTCGCGCCAACCCACCGTGCCAAGCACCCGGAATGCTTGCTAGTTTGTTGTAATCTTTGACAAACCGGCCCGGGATTATGGAGCGGGTGAAGGGAATCGAACCCTCGTCGTAAGCTTGGGAAGCTTCTGCTCTGCCATTGAGCTACACCCGCAAATTCTGTAAATTCAGTACTTAGCCCTTGCTCCTTTTCCTTTGGTGCCGATTTGGCGCCGCGCCGTTTGGCGCTCGGGAATTTAGCTGCGCTCGCACCCTGACGCAAGCCTACCGCCGCCGTGCAGTCGCCGTGCAGAGGGTCCCGGGCGTACCGGGTCGCAGCCGGCTTCAGCGCCCGCTTGACTTTGCCGCACTATTGCGCCGATGCAGAGAGATGTCGGCTCGCGTCGAAACCTGGCGGGGTTCGACGCATATAGGGAGGTGCGCCATGCAGCCAGTGCGAATGCAGCAGACAATGCCCGAGGACCGGACCGGATGGCACATGATCAATGCCGGGCCGCATATCGAGATCCTGTTCCACCCCGATCGATCGCCGGCCGGCCGCGAGCCGGACCAGATCGAGCGACCCTCGATCGTGGTTGCCGTGGCCGGCAAGCGGCAGCAGGCGCTGCGCTTTGACCCGTTCAGCATGGGCGCCCATTACCACATCCGGCCGGGCCTCGCCGATCAGATCCCGCTTCCGGTCGCGCAGGGGCAAAGCCCGCTCGACGCCACGATGGCATTTTTTGAAAAGCCGCTTCGGTTCCGGGGGCTCCTTGCCCTGGCCGAGGAGGACGGCGTGGCGTCGCAGCTGCGCGATCAGGAGTTGACGAACGCCGCCAGCCAGATCCGCGCGCTCAGCGCCGCGCACCAGGGACGGTGACACCGCGAATTTTCTGATCCTTGGCGCTGCGCTGCGCGCCTGATAACGAACCGCGCGCTTGCGCGCGCGGGCAAAGAGTGACGATCCTCCACCTCGCCGGTTACCGAGGACGCAGCCATGCTCGAAACGCGACAGCTCCACCCGACCCTGGCGCGGGAAGTCGTCGGCCTCAGTCTATGGGATCGGCTGGACGATGCGACTGTCGCGGAATTGCGCGCTCTCTACGCGCAATACGGCGTCCTGGTGTTTCGTCGCCAGGCGCTGAGCGAAATAGAGCTCGCGGCGTTCTGCGGTCTGTTTGGGCCGCTGGAGCGCACCGTGCGGAGCGATTGGGCATCGCCTGCGACGCCCGAGGTGACGGTTCTCTCCAATCTGAAGGATGGGCTCGGGCGAGCCATCGGCGGGCTCGGCGACGGCGAGCTGCAATGGCACTCCGACCAGTCCTATATGCTGAACCCGGCGACCGGTGCGGCGCTCTACGCGCTCGAACTGCCGCCCGAGGGCGGCGAAACCTTCTGGGTCGATTTGCGCGCCGCCTATGCGGGCCTGCCGCGCCAGTTGCGGGCGAGAATCGCCGGCAAGCGCGGTATTTTCGATTACACGAAGCGGCTCGCGGGGTACGGGCGCGCGGCGGATCAGCAGATCTCGGAAGAGACGAAACGGTTGACGCCGCCGGTGACGCATGCGCTGGTCCGCGCCCACCCCGAGACCGGCGACCGCTCGCTCTACCTTGATTCGACGACGACAATCGGCATCGATTACATGGACACGGCCTCAGGCCTTGCCGTGCTGGATGAGGTCTACGAAAGCGCCACAAGCGACGAGTACGTATACGCCCACCAATGGCAAATCGGCGACTTGGTGATGTGGGACAACGGCTTTACGATGCACCGCCGCACCCCGTTCGACCCGGGCGCGAGGCGCCTGATGAAACGGATGACGATGACGCTCGACCGCTATCGCCACGTCATGCCCGACGGCAGGCTTGCCCAATCCGAGGTCGGAATGCCGATCTAGATGGGTTCTAGGCGACGCTAGGTCCTCCGGTCCTGGCGTGCCCAGGACCGGAGGCCGACCGAATTGGCGGGGGCCGGGTTCCGGACTGCGGCGCTGCGAACGAGAGCAGCGGCCGCAGCCCTTACTGGTTTACAGCTCGGCCTGCTACGCTATTCGGCTGCGGCCATGTTCGGTGTCGCCTCCAGTGGCAGCCCCGGATGTCCGGTCAACCTCTCGCCTTCCGCCCACATATCGAGCGCCTGCTTCTTCATCGCCGGAAAGACGGAGGCTATTTTTTCAGCGTCGAGATCGGCCGCGATCCCCGGATAGCCTGCCCGCTCGATCATCGCCCGCAGTTTCCCGGTCTCGAACTGCTCCAACGTCCACGCCAGCGGATCTTCGACCAATGTCCGGTCCCAATAGATCCGATGGTTCTTGTTGCGGGGGCCGTAATGGTAATGCGCGCCGTTCCAGAAGTGATCAAAGGCCAGAAGCTCGGTTTCTTCCGTGTAGGCTTTGCCCGGCGTCCCGCCGATATCGGCCAGGACGTGGATGGCGAGGCCGCCATCGCCCATCGGCAGCCGCCGCATCTCGAGCCCGAACCGGATGTTGCCGGCGTCGAAAATATGCGTGCCGCGGTTGTGTTTGACCGTGTTTCGCTTGGTGGCATACAGCTCGCGGGCGCAGGCTTCGACATCGGGCAGGATGCTCGCCACCTTGGCGGGATCGGTCGCGGCGGCGATCTGCGGATAGCCGGCCCGCTCCAGCATCTTCGAGAGCTTGGTCCCGAGGGTCTTGACGGTCCAGCCGATCGGGTTCCCGTCGGCGATCGGGTCCATTCGGTAGAGGTTGGTCAAGGGCGCCCCGCCCAGCATCTCGGGTCCTTCAAGCTCCAGCTCGGCATTTTCCGGGCCGTAGATGTAGCTTTTTTCGAAATCAAAGCAGTTGAACCGCAACAGGGTCGTCTGCTTGCCGTCGATCTGCGCCGCCACGGTGATCGCGACACCCTGATCCGGATGATCCTGGATGTTGCCGTCCCACAATTCGTGCTTGACGGCGAACGTTAACGGGCCGGCCGTGAAACTTGTCTTCTGCACCACTGTCATCATGTCCGGACACTCCCTTCTTGAGATGATCGCTAGAGTTTAGAAGCTGACATTCGAATTTGGAACTGTCATGAACGATGCCGAGCCGTCAGCGGCAGGCGACGGCGTAGACATCCTCGACACCGCCGGGCAGCGGGTATTCCCGCCAGGAACCGCCGGAATCGTCCGTCCCGAAAACCTGTCCGCCGCGGGTGACGCAATAAACCTGCGCCGGATCGCTCGGATGCACGCTGAGGGCCATTAGGGTGGAGTTGGCCTTGATTCCGTGGTCGATGCGCCGCCAGCTCTGCGCGAGATCGTCGCTGCGGTAAAGTGACCCGTCGTCGCTGAAGGCCGCGGGCGACAGGCAGACATACATGATTCGCGGATCGTGCGGCGACACGACGACATCGTGGCAATAGGTCAGCGGCGAAAACCGGCCGATCTCGGCATCGTACCAATTCGCGCCCCGGTCATCGCTGCGGAACAGCCCCATCCTGAGCCCGAGAAACACGGTATCGGGCGCCGCCGCGCTGATCGCGGTCGCATGCGAATCGAGCATGCCCTCGCAATGCCCGCAATGGCGTCCGCCGACGCTGCTTTGCAGATGCGGCTGCTCGGCGAGCGCGATCAGCGGCGCCGACATGTCGGACCAGGTTTCGCCGCCATCGCTGCTGCGGATGACGCCGCTGACCTCGAGCGCGGCATAAATGTCGTCCGGCCGGTTGGGATCGACCGTGATGCGCAGCACCCGCGAGTCGAAGCCGGCACGTTCGCAATGCGCCGGCGATATCGCCTTCGGCAGCCGGCTCCAGGTATCGCCGCCGTCGAGGCTGCGATACAGCGCGACCGGCGCCGCGCCGGCATACATGATGTTCGGGCGGGTCGGATGAACGCTCAGCGACCAGATCATGACGCCGCGATCGGGAAACCCGAGAGGCTGCCAATGATCGCCGCCATCGGTGCTGCGGTAGGGACCGTCCTGCGTACCGACGAAGATCACATCCGGGTCGGTGGGATGCACGAGGATCACATGCACTTCGGCGTTCTCGGGAAGACCCGCGTTCAGCGCCTCCCACCTGCCTTCTCCGGCAGCGCAGCGGAACAATCCGCCGCGCAACAGGACACCCTCGCGGGAGGGGGCGGCTCCCGCACCGGCGAAGATTTGGGTTTTGCCGTATTTCAAGGCGTCGCTCCTGTCATGGCGCTGATGCGGTGGTTGCATCGCCGCCGCTACTTTTCGGTTCAGTTGAGCCTAGTGGTCAAAATCACACGCTTGAGTCCCCCGCCGGGTTCGACGGGTGCCGAGGGCTACCTACCGCCGGCCGCTGGCGATCCTGATCTCTACCTCGATCTCTACCGGCCCGCCGGTATCGCTGAGCGCCTGCCGCATCTCCTCCCGAACAGCGTGCCGCACCGCCTGGGGCAACGAGGCCAGCACCTGACCGGTGGAGCCCCCGCCGCGCTCAAAGGGGCCGTAATAGGCGTCGAAGGACGGCAGCACAAAGCTGTGCTTCTCGGTGCCAGTCTCGATGTCCAGAAAGCCGGCCTCGACGAAGAGCTGCTGGAGCCGCGCCGCGTCGCCGAGTGCAAAAGTGCGGGCTATGGCTGGCGCCAAGTCTGGCATATGCCGCGCCACAATGACGTTAATGCGACCGTTGTAGGAGCGTTCCGAGGCAGTCAAGGCGGAGACAGCCGCCCGCCCGCCGGGCCGCAGCACGCGGCGGAAGCCGGCTAAAGCCCGGGCTGGGTCAGGGAAGAACATGAGCCCGAGGCTGCACAGCACTGCGTCGAAACTTTCATCGGGGAAGGAGAGCGCCTGCCCATCCTCGACCGCGACGGTAGCGTTAGGCGAGTGCTCGATGCGCCGACGCACCTCGTCCACCATCTCGGGCGACAGGTCCGTGGCGACCACCGATCCGGCTGGACCGACGATGCCGAGCGCGGCTTCCGCCGCTATCCCGGTCCCGGTCGCCACGTCCAAGACGCGCTGATCTGGCGCGAGCCGCGCGGCGCGCAGCAGGAACGGCAGGAAGTAGGCCGAGACATGGGAGACAGCACGGTCATACTCAGCGGCGGCTTCCGCTCGGAAGGAAAGCTCGTCGGGCATTGGCACCCCTCGACCTCTGAACGCCGCCGATAGTAACAAATTTGTCTCAAACCCGCGAGCACCGCGCGGTGCCGCCTCATGTCCGCCGCTACCCCGAAGGGGACTTATGACTGGACACCATCTCCACTGGCGTGGAGCACCGGTGCTTTGGTGGCGTGCGGCTTTGACCTAAAGACGCCCACTCCTCTACATTGCCGACGGGCCCTCACCGCTGTTAACGGGCCGGATGAGGAGCATCGGCGATTATGGATACCGGCATCGTTCGCACCACCGAAGAGGAGGCGCTGCTGTTCCATTCGAGCGGCCGTCCCGGCAAATTGTCGATCGCGCCGACCAAGCCCCTGACCACCCAGCGCGACCTGTCGCTTGCCTATTCGCCCGGCGTCGCGTTCCCGTGCCTGCACATCCAGCGCGATCCGAGCACGGCCTACGACTACACCTCCAAAGGCAATTTCGTCGCGGTCATTTCCAACGGGACGGCGGTGTTGGGGCTCGGCGATCTCGGCGCGCTGGCGGCAAAGCCGGTCATGGAAGGCAAGGCGGCCCTCTTCAAGCGCTTTGCCGACATCGACTCGATCGACCTCGAAATCGACACCCGCGACGTCGACGAATTCGTCAATTGCGTGCGTTTCCTGCACCCGGCCTTCGGCGGCATCAATCTCGAAGACATCCGCGCGCCGGAATGCTTCGTGATCGAGGAGCGGTTGCGCGAACTGCTCGACATCCCTGTATTCCACGACGACCAGCACGGCACCGCGATCATCACCGCGGCGGCGCTGATCAACGCGCTGCACTTGACCGGCCGCGAGCTGGCCCAGGTCAGGATGGTGGTCAACGGTGCCGGCGCCGCCTCGATCGCCTGCGTCGAATTGCTCAAATCGATGGGCCTGCCAAACGGCAATGTCGTGCTGTGCGATACCAAAGGTGTGGTCTATCGCGGGCGCAGCGAGGGCATGAACCAATGGAAGTCGGCCCACGCGGTCGAGACCACGGCGCGCACGCTTGCCGAGGCGATCGAGGGCGCCGACGTGTTCCTCGGCCTGTCGGCCAAGGGCGCGGTCGACCAGGCGATGGTCCGCGCGATGGCGCAGCGGCCGATCATCTTCGCGCTGGCCAATCCCGACCCGGAGATCACCCCCGAAGAGGTGCGCGCCGTGCGCGCCGACGCGATCATCGCCACCGGGCGCTCCGACTACCCGAACCAGGTCAACAACGTCCTCGGGTTTCCGTACATCTTTCGCGGCGCGCTCGACGTGCGCGCCTCGCAGATCAACGACGCGATGAAGATCGCCGCGGCGCAGGCGCTGGCCCGGCTCGCGCGCGAGGACGTGCCCGACGAGGTCGCCGCCGCCTATGCCGGCGAGCGGCTGCGCTACGGAGCGGACTACATCATTCCGGCGCCGTTCGACCCGCGTCTGATATGGGCGGTGCCCGTGGCGGTGGCGCAGGCGGCGATGGATTCGGGGGTGGCGCGCAAGCCGATCCTCGACATGGATTCCTACCGGCGCGCGCTGCGCGCCCGGCTCGACCCGACCGCGGCGGGCCTCGAACTGATCTTCGAGAAAGTGCGCGCCCATCCGAAGCGCGTCGTCTTCGCCGAAGGCGAGGAAGAAAAGACGATCCGCGCGGCGTTGCTGTTCGCCGACAGCGGCTTCGGCAGCCCGGTGCTTATCGGCCGCGACGAGCGGATCCGGGCGACGATGTCGGCGATCGGGCTCAGCGCGCCGGCGCCGCTCGAAATCCACAACGCGGCGCTTTCCCACCGCACCCAGCACTACACCGAGTTCCTTTACGAACGTTTGCAGCGCCACGGCATGCTCTATCGCGACTGCCAGCGGCTCGTGAACCAGGACCGCAACGTGTTCGCCGCCTGCATGGTCGCCTGCGGCGATGCCGACGCAATGGTGACGGGGCTCACGCGCAACTCGTTCGACGTGCTCGCCGGAGTGACCCAGGTCATCGATGTCAAGCCGGCCTCGCTGATTTTTGGCCTGACGATCCTTTTGGCGCGCGAGCGCACCGTGCTGCTTGCCGATACCCTGGTGCATTCGAGCCCGACCGCGGCGCAACTGGCCGAAATTGCCGTCGCCGCGGCGGCAAAGGCGCGCGAGCTTGGGCTCGATCCGCGGGTCGCGCTGTTGTCCTATTCCAATTTCGGCAATCCCCCGGGGCCGCACGCAGAGCGCGTGCGCGAGGCCGTTTCGTTGCTCGACCGGCGCGATGCCGGCTTTGAATATGACGGCGAGATGAGCGCCGATGTCGCGCTCGATCACCGTCTGATGCGCCAGCTATACCCGTTCTGCCGGTTATCGGGTCCCGCGAACATCCTGGTCATGCCCGACTTGCACAGCGCCAACATCACCGCCAAGCTGCTGCCTTATCTCGGCGGCGGAACGGTCGTCGGTCCGCTGTTGATCGGCTTCGCCCGGCCGGTTCAGATTGTCAATGCCGGCGCCACCGTCTCCGACCTCGTCAACCTCGCCGCGCTCGCCGCGCATGACACAATCGGGCCCGGGCGCGTAGGCTAGGCATGGTCAAGCCCGACGGTCGATCATTGTAGCCAGGGCGCTTTCAGGCGCGGGGTGATGTCGCCGGAGACCCTCTGAGGATCGTCTGCGCTGTTTCCTGGCCGCTGGCCAGCGCCGCCTCGACCGTGCCCATATCCGGTCCGGCATAGAGCGCCTCGCCGGACAAGAATATGGCGTCGCCACTCGGGGCTCTGAGCACCGACAGCGCGTCGCGCGTCCTGGGCGTGGCGTAGGAATAAGCGCCGCGCGCGAACGGATCGTTGCCCCAGTTGATCGCTCGCGACGCGGCGAGGTTCGTGCTGATGCGGTCTGGAGGCAGATCGAAAATCTCCGCGAGCGAGGCGAGCCCCATGTCGATCAGTTCGGCCTCGGTGAGCGCCGACACCCTGTCGGCCTTGGGCCCGGCGAACCAGCCGGTCAGCACCGGATATTCGTCCGGATGCTGTGTCCACCAGGTCGGGACCCGCGCGTTCGACATTAGGAACGACAAATCGCCCAGATTTCGACCGCCGCTATCGGCCCACCATTTCGTTTCGAAGCGCAGCAGGATCTTGACAACGTTGCCGAACCCGATATCGGCCGTGGCCGCTACCCGCTCGCGCGTCGCCGACGGAAGCGCGATGTCGGACAGGAGCGGGAGCGGCACGGCGAGGATCGCGGCATCGGCCTCGAAGACGGCGCCGTCGCGACAGCGTGCGGCGATGCGTCCCCGGACCATGTCGACGGAAGTTACGGCCGCGCCGAAATGGATCGCGGCGCCCTGCAAGCGGCATTCGGATGCGAGATAGTCGATCAGCGCGCCGTAGCCTTGCGCGATCCGGCCGTGCTCGCCATCGTCCCGAGAAATCCACTCGTCGCGCAGCGCCATTGTGCTGAAGCGGTGCGGGTCGGCCGCGTCGTAGCCCTCGACCGTTCGGGTGACCGAGCGCCGCAGCTCGTCGTACCGCCGACCGGCAAAATGCGTCTCCAGGAATTCGGCGACGGGCAGATCGGCTTTCACCTCCGTCAAGGCTTGATAGAACCGATCCGCGTCGGGAAGCGAAGGCTCGTCGGGCGACAACGCACCGGTGCGGGCACTCCATCGCGTACCCTGGCGCGGCGACAGCGACAGTCGCGCTTCGCGCATCACGGCTCGCGTTACCGGGGCGGCGCCATGGACAAACTCGGCGCCGCCCTCCGCCTTGTATCCGAATTCCTCGGACGGCAGCGGGAAGATGCGTCCGCCGCATCGGTCTCGCGCCTCGATGATGGTCACTCGCTTGCCTGCGCGCGCAAGCTCGCGGGCCGTCATCAGCCCCGCCGCGCCGGCGCCGACGACAAGAAAATGCGTCAAATCCACAGAGGCCATTGCCTGGCGCGTCAAGGAATCTGCGTGCCTTCGGCAGCCACCGCCTTTTGCACGGCGGGACGCGCCAGCATGCGTCTGCGGTGCTCCATGATTCGCGGCACTTTGGTGGTGTCGACGCCGTCACCTTCGATCCAGGACGCGATGGTGAACAGATACGGATCGCAGATCGTATACCGGTCGCCCATGACCCACGGACCCTTCACGAGCTTGTGCTCGATCAGCTCAAAGCATTCCGTCATGGTCGACGGCACCTTGCGCTGCATCGCCTCGATCGCCGCGGCGTCGTCCGCCCACCTTGTGCCGCGCCTGCCATGCGCGTGCGCCACATGCACGGTCGCGCAAAGATAACTGTTGAATTCCTGCACCTGCGCCAGGGCGAACGGATCATCGAGGGGGGCGAGTTCGGCGTTTGGAAAGCGCTGCGCCACAAAGCACAGCAGCGCGGGCGTTTCCGTAAGCGTGCCGCTTTCGGTCACCAGCGCGGGAACGCGCCCTTTCGGGTTTACCGCGAGGTATTCGGCGCTCCGCTGGCTCTGCGACCGGAAATCGACCAGAACCGCCTCGTAAGGCGCGCCGGCCTCTTCCAGCGCGATGTGCGTCGCGAGCGCGCACGTGCCGGGAGCATAGTAAAGTCTAAGCATGACGCTCGTCCTTCTATCGACCAACCCCCAATCTACCAACGTACCGGCTGACGGCACACCGAGTACCACAGCCCGAGGTTCTGCTCGCGCCATTTTGGGTCGGCGCAATTCCGCTTGAGGATTTCTTCCGAACTGGCCTTGCTCGCGGCGGTCGCGGCAGGTTTGTCGTCGGAACACCCGCTTGCCAGCATCGTCGCCAGCACCCCCAGGCCCAGCATCAACACGACTGCTCTCACCAGCCAGGCTCCTCAATCGTCCGCCGCGCGGGCGCCGTTGCCATACTACCAGCAACTAACCCGAGCGCGCCGCAACCGCCGGCGCGGCTCGCGCCGCCGCCGGCTCCGAGCGGTACTCCGGCACCAGAAGATGCAGCAAATCGAGCACCCGCGCCTGGTGGCCGCCGCGCGCCTGCTCTTCCAATTCGTCGATCGAGCGGGCCAGCACCGCGTAATCGGCGGTGCGCGGCGCGGCCAGGCGCAGGGCGGGATTTCGCGTCGGGATCGGCGACTCGGCCGCGTGGAACAGCGCCTCGTGCAATTTCTCGCCGGGGCGCAGGCCGGTATAGGCGATCGCGATGTCGCGCTCCGGGCGCAGACCGGCGAGGCGGATCATCTGGCGCGCCAGATCGACGATTCGGACCGGCTCGCCCATGTCGAGGACGAAGATCTTACCGCGCGCATCGCCGTCTCCTTTGTCCTCGGGGGGGTCGGGCGCCGTCGCGGAGGCTTCGAGGACCAGTTCGACCGCCTCGCGCACGGTCATGAAGAACCGGCTGACCTCGGGATGGGTCACCGTCAGGGGGCCGCCGGCGGCGAGCTGGCGGCTGAACAGCGGCACCACCGACCCGGTCGAGCCCAGGACGTTGCCGAAGCGCACGGTCACGAACCGGGTTCCCGGCGCCGGCCGGCGCGCCTCATAGAGGTCGAGCGCCTGGCAGAACCGCTCGGCGAGCCGCTTGGTGGCGCCCATCACGCTTGCCGGATCGACCGCCTTGTCGGTCGAGATCATCACGACCAGCGCGGCGCCAAAGGCGCGCGCCGCCTCGGCAACGTTGCGGCTGCCGATTACGTTGGTCAAGACGCCCTCGATCGGGTTGGCCTCGACCATCGGCACGTGCTTGAGCGCGGCGGCGTGGAACACGATCTGCGGCTGCTCGGCCCCGACGATCGTATCGATCCGGCAGCGGTCGCGCGTATCGCCCAACAGCGGAGTGACGGCGAGCGCGGGCCACCTTTCGCGCAGCTCCTGGTCGATCGCGTACAGCAGGAACTCGCTGTTATCGACCAGCACCAGCCGGGCCGGCGCGAGCGCGGCGATCTGCCGGGCCAGCTCGGACCCGATCGTGCCGCCGGCGCCGGTGACGAGGATGCGCCGCCCGCGGATCAGCCCGGCCATCGCGTCGCGGTCGAGCACCGCCTGCGGCCGTCCGAGCAGATCCTCGAGCGCGATCGGCCGGGCGAGATCAATGGGCGCCGGCGATGCGTCCGCCCGCGTCTGCTGGAATTCGGTCAGCCGCGGCAGGCGGGCGAGCGGGATCGCCAGCGCGTCGGCGCGGTCGAGCAAACGGCGCATTTCGGCGCCGGCGAGGCCCTGTGCGGTGACCACGAGCTTTTGCGGCCGACGGCCGCGGCGGTCGAGCGCGGCGACGACGGTCTCCAGCGAATCGATGGTACCGAGCACCGGCACGCCATAGATCTGACGGCCGACCCGCGACGGCGTATCGGACAGCATCCCGACCACCCGATAGACCGCGTTGCGGTCGCGCACGGTCTCGCGGATCAGCGTGTCGGCGCCGTCCTTGGTGCTGATCAGCAGCACCGGCACGCTGGCGGCGCGGTCGCGCTCCAGCAGATGGTCGAGGCCGCGATCCTTGAACAACCGGTAGCCGAGCCGCGGCCCGCCCAATAGCGCGATCAGCACCAGCCAGTCGATCAATAGGAACGAGCGCGGCAACGTGTCGAGCCGGGTGAACAGAAACATCACCGGCAGGAAAATCAGCTCGGTCAGGGTCGCGGCGCGCGCGATGTTGAACAGATCCGGGAGCGAGGCATAGCGCCAGATGCCGCGGTAAAGCCCGGTCACCAGGAAGACGATCGCGGCGATCCCGGTAAAGGCGACGCCGTAGAGGATCGTCAGCCGCGGCTCGTTCGAGAGAACCTCGTCGCCGAGCCGCAGATAAAGCGCCAGCGCGAAGGACAGCGCGGCCATCGCGACATCGTGCAGAAACGCCAGAACGGCGCGGCGGGATTTTGGGAGGATCGACACGCGGCGGATCAGCCCGGCGGTTTCCAGAGAGCACGCTTTCTATAGCAAAGATCGGCGCGGCCGGGAAATCGCAGCGGCGCCGCGAAACGGAGTAGTGCCTCAGTTTGAATTGCATCAGCGTTGTGCGTCCTTCGAGACGCGCTCCCGGCGTTCGCCGGAAGCGCTCCTCAGGATGAGGTACTTCTTTGATGGCATTAAGAAAAATCCTCATCCTGAGGAGCCCGCGAAGCGGGCGTCTCGAAGGACGCACGCCGTTTCTCCAATCGAAAACTGAGAAACTACCAACGGAATTGTCATTGCGAGGAGTGCGGCGACGACGCAATCTCGGCAAACTCAATCTCGCCGCGCAGAGCCGGAGGGAAACATGGCGCCCAAACCGCAGGTCATCGCCCTCGAGGAGCATTATCTCGACCCCGAGATAAAGCAGCACATCGCCGGCATGGACCGGACCGGCGGTCCGCGTGTCGCCGAGCGGCTCGACGATGTCGGCCAGGGCCGCATCGCCGAGATGGATGCCGCCGGGATCGACATCCAGGTGCTGTCGCACGGCGCCCCGTCGGTGCAGAAGATCGCCGACGCCGAACTCGCGGTGCGGCTGGCGCGCGGCGCCAACGACCGGCTCGCCGAGACCGTCCGCGCCCACCCCGACCGCTTCGCCGGCTTCGCGACCTTGCCGACCCCCGACCCCAAGGCCGCCGCCGACGAACTCGAGCGCGCGGTGACCCGGCTCGGTTTCAAGGGCGCGATGGTGCACGGGCTGACCAACGGCCTGTTTCTAGACGACCGCCGGTTCTGGCCGATCTTCGAGCGCGCCGCGGCGCTCGACGTGCCGCTCTATCTGCACCCCTCGATCCCGCACCCGGCCGTGATCGAGGCGTATTACAAGGATTACGTCGATAAATACCCGACGATCCTGCGCGCCGCCTGGGGCTTTACGGTGGAGACCGCGACCCAGGGCATCCGCCTGATACTGAGCGGCGTCTTCGACGAGCACCCCGGCCTCAAGATCATACTGGGCCATCTGGGCGAGGGCCTGCCGTTCTATCTCTGGCGCATCAACATGGGGCTGGTGCGCGACGGCGCCGGCCCGAACTGGTTCCGCGACGCGTTCTGCGAGCATTTCTGGATCACGACGAGCGGCTTTTTCTCCGACCCGGCGCTCTTGCTCTGCGTGATGGAGATGGGGGTCGACCGCATCCTCTTTTCGGTCGACTACCCGTTCGTCGAGAACGCGCCCGGCACCGAATGGGTGCACCGCATCCCGCTTTGCGCCGAAGATAGCGCGAAAATCCTGAGCGGCAACGCCAAGCGGCTGCTGAAGATGTAAGCCGAGTCGGCAACCCCCTCGATGTCATCCCGGCGCAGGAGGCTGTAACAATTGCCGATGGCTGGATAGAAGCCGTGCGTCCTTCGAGACGCACCCTTGGGGCGCTCCTCAGGATGACGTTCTTTCTCAATGCCATCAAATACATACCGTCATCCTGAGGAGGTCGCGAAGCGGCCGTCTCGAAGGACGCAAATTGCCGATGCAGCGCTGCCGGCGATCTACCGACAACCTCGAATGCCGCGGATCCATGGTGCCGTCGGTTTCGGCGCGGCAAGGATCGTTTCGACATCGGGGCGGCTTGGATAGTATTGCCCGCGGAGAAATGGATCCCGGCTTTCGCCGGGATGACATTGAGGAGAAGCCCAATGGCCGTAGACTCCGAACCGAAGGCGATCGACGTCGCGACCCTGCGGCGATGGCTCGGCGATGGCGGCGAGGTCGCGTTCCTTGATGTGCGCGAGGAGGGGCAGCACGGCGCCGGCCACCCGCTGCTCGCCGTAAACCTCCCGTATAGCCGCCTCGAAATTGCCATCGGCCCGCTGGTGCCGCGGCTTTCGTGCCGGGTCGCGCTGGTCGACGATGGCGACGGCATCGCCGACAAGGCCGCGCACCGCCTCGCGGGGCTCGGTTACGGCGCGGTGCATGTTCTGCAGGGCGGGATTGATGCTTGGTCGGCAGCGGGACACCCGCTGTTCCCGAGCACCAATGTCCCGAGCAAGGCCTTCGCCGAAATCGTCGAGCACGAATACGGCACGCCGGCGATCACCGCGGCCGAACTCGACCGGCGGCGCCGCGCCGGCGACAAGGTGATCGTCCTCGACAGCCGGCCGCTCGACGAATACGCGCGCTTCCATGTGCCGGGCGCGGTGACCTGCCCGGGCGCCGAATTGGTGCTGCGCTTTAGCGATCTGGTCGCCGACCCCGACGCGCTGGTCGTCGTCTCCTGCGCCGGGCGCACCCGCGGCATCATCGGCGCGCAAGCGCTGCTGACCGCCGGTGTGCCGAACCCGGTCATGTCGCTCGAAGGCGGGACCCAGGGCTGGCGCCTCGCCGGGCTCGAATTGGAGCACGGCGCCACGACAACATTGCGGCCGCCGAGCCCGATGGCGCTGACCCAGGCGCGACAGCGCGCCGACGCCGTCGCCGCCCGGTTTGGGGTCCGCCGCATCGATATGGCGACGCTCGCCGCGTGGCGGGGCGAATCCGAGCAGCGCACGACCTATCTGCTCGACGTGCGCACCCCAGACGAGTTCGCCGCCGGGCATCTGCCGGGGTCGGTGTCGGCGCCGGGCGGTCAGCTGGTGCAGGCGATCGATCGCTGGGTCGCCACCCGCGGCGCCCGGCTCGTACTGGTCGACGATGCGCAAGCGCGGGCCGTCATCACCGCGCAATGGCCGACGCAGATGGGCTGGGACGCATTCGTGCTCGACCGCCCGTTCGACGCAGAGGCGCTGGAAACCGGCTCCGGCGAACCCCCGGTCGCACTCCCCGATGTGCTGCAAATCGGGGTGGCCGAAGCGGCGCACTGGCTCAATGACGGCGCCGCGTCAGTCGTCATCGCGCCGAGCGCCGATTACCGGACGGCGCATCCCGAGGATTCGGTGTGGGCCATCCGCCCGCGTCTCGACCGCTTGCCGACGAGCGTTCTGCGCGCGAGACGCATCGCCGTTTTCGCGGAGGATGCCGCTGTCGGGGCGCTGGCGGCGGCCGATCTCGCGGAAATCGCCGCCGGGCCGGTCGCGCTGGTGCGGGGTGGAGTCGCGGCGTGGCGCGCGGCGGGACCCCCGTTTGCCGCCTCGCCAGATGCCCCGCCTGATGCGGATCGCATCGACTACATCTTCTGGAACCACGACCGCCACGCCGGCAATCAGGATGCGATGCGCGCCTATCTGCGCTGGGAGACCGAACTGCCCGGCGAGGTCGCCCGCGACGGCCTCGCCGGCTTCCGGATAGCGGCGGGATAATTACCGCTCCCACATCATTGTCATTGCGAGGAGCGGAGCGACGACGCAATCCCGATCGGTTATGCTAGTGGATGAATCCAAACGTAATGCACCCCTTATCTTGTCATAATCTTGTCATACCGGCGAAGGCCGGTATCCACGGCAGACATGGATCCCGGCCTCCGCCGGGATGACGAGGTGGGGTGGAGCGTCTGGCTCGGACTATTAGTCGGCACGAGATTGCGTCGCTACGCTCGCGATGACACCTCTCAGAGGGGAGATATGGCATGCATGATCTGGTGATCCGCGGGGCGATGGTGGTCGACGGGCTCGGCCGCGATCCGGTCCGCGCCGATGTCGCGGTCAAGGACGGGCGGATCGCGGCGGTCGGCAATGTCGGTAAGGATGCCGCCGAGATCGTCGATGCCGGCGGGCTCGCGCTGATGCCCGGCATCATCGACATCCACACACATTACGACGCACAGGTGACCTGGGATCCGACCCTGTCGCCATCGCCCTCGCTCGGGGTCACCTCGGTCGTGATGGGCAATTGCGGCTTCGGCATCGTACCGAGCCCGCCGCCGGTGCGCGATCTGATCCTGCGCAATCTGTCGGTCGTCGAGGGCATGGATCTCGACGCGCTGCGCGCCGGCACCGATTGGCAGTTTGAGTCCTTCGCGGAATATATGAACATGCTGCGCCGCCGCGGTCCCTACATGAACCTCGCGGTACTGGTGGGGCATTCGGCGGTGCGCACCGCCGTCATGGGCGAGGATGCCTCTGTCCGCAAACAGCCGACCGCCGACGAGCTGGCCGAAATGAAGCGCCTCGTCGGCGAGGCGATGGATCAAGGGGCGATCGGCCTCGGCGCCTCTTATTCGCTAAATCACTCGGGCTATGGCGGCGTGCCGATGCCGTCGACGATCAGCGATATCTCGGAATTCGACGCGCTGGTCGGAGCGATGGGCGGGCCGGGGCGCGGCGTGGTCGAGATCTCGTCGGGGCCGATTACGCCCGAGACGATGGAGGGAATCGCCGCCCGGCACGGCAGGCGCATCTTCATGAGCACGGCGATCGCGCTCTACAACGAGCAGTACCCGCAGCGCGCGCTCGGCGTGTTCGACGCCTGCGCCGCGGCCCAGGCGCGCGGCAACGAGCTCTATATCCAGATCACCTGCCAGCCGCTGTCGTTCGATTTCACCTTGGCGAGCGCCTATCCGTTCTACAGCCACCCGGCTTTCGACCCGATCAAGGCCTATGACCGCGAGCAGCTCAAGGCGGCGTATCGCGATCAGAGCTTTCGCGATCGCTTCCGCGCCGATCTGAAGGCGCCGCTGCCGGGCACCGTGTTCCAGGGCAACTGGCAGCGGGTCATCGTCGCCGCGCCGGTCAAGCCGGCAAACGCCGGTCTTGCCGACCGCACGATCGCCGACATCGCGCGCGATTCGGGGCGCGATCCGCTCGACGCGATGCTCGATCTGGGGCTCGACGAAGACCTCGACACCGGATTTATCGGGCGCTTTTTCAACGCGGTCGATGACGGGGTCGAGCCGCTGGTCAAGCACCGGGCCGGGGTCATCGCGCTGTCCGATGCCGGGGCACACCTCGTCTATCTGTGCGATGCTGGGTTTGGGCTCTATTTCCTCGGCCATTGGGTGCGCGAGCGCGGCGCCTTCGACCTGGCCGAGGGGGTGCGGCGGCTGACCAGCCACCAGGCCGGGCTCTACGGCATCCCCGACCGCGGCCATATCGCGCCGGGCGCCTGGGCCGACCTGCTGCTGTTCGATCCCGCGACGGTCGGCATCTCAAAGGCGCGCCGGGTCAACGATCTGCCGGCTGGCGGGGCGCGGACGCTGCGCGACCCGCTCGGCGTGCACGGTGTCTTCGTCAACGGGACCCGGGTTTTCGACGGCAAGGATTACGTGAAGCTCGGGAAGGGGCCGGGCCGGGTGCTCGACCGCTTCCTGCCGGCCCGCGCCTCGGCGCTGGCGACCGCCGCGAAATAGCGACCGAGGGAGACCGCCGATGGCCGAGCCGATGACCCCCGAGCGCTTCCTCTATCTCGCCGAGCGCGCCGGGTTGGACCCGAACAAGATCGGCGCCGAGCGGTTCGAGGAATTGCGCCAGGGCACGCGTTTCCTGGCGCAATTCCAGCAAAGCGTGCGGCGGCCGCGAGATCGCGCCGCCGAGCCGGCGCACATCTTCGTCCACCCGAAAGCCTGAGGCCGCCCGATGGCTCAATCCACTGGGGACCCGACCCGACTTTCGGTCGCCGAGGTGAGCCGCGCGATTGCCGCGGGCAGCCTGTCGCCGGTCGCGTTGACCGAGGCGTATCTCGACCGCATTACCGCGCTCGACGGCGAGCTGCACAGCTATGTGTTGGTGCTGCGCGACGAAGCGCTCGCCGCGGCGCGCGACGCCGAGCGCGAGATCGGCGCCGGCCGCTCGCGCGGACCGCTGCACGGCATCCCGATCGGCCTCAAGGACATTTACAAGACGCGCGGCATCCGCACGACGGCCGGTTCGCGCGTCTATCTCGACCATGTGCCGGACGAGGACGCGCAGAGTTGGGTGCGGTTGCGCGACGCCGGCGCGATCCTGCTCGGCAAGCAGGAAACGCACGAATTCGCGATCGGCGGTCCCGATTTCACGCTGCCCTTCCCGCCGGCGCGCAATCCGTGGAACACCGAGCATTACCCGGCCGGGTCGTCGAGCGGCACCGCGGCGGCGGTCGGCGCGCATCTGTGCGCCGCCGGCATGGGCTCGGACACCGGCGGCTCGATCCGGGGGCCCGCGGCCTATTGCGGCATTGTCGGGTTGAAGCCGACCTATGGCAGGGTCAGCCGGCGCGGCGTCTTCCCGCTGTCGTACAGTTTGGACCATTGCGGCCCGTTGACCCGCACGGTCGAAGATTGCGCGCTGATGATGCAGGCGCTCGCCGGTCACGATCCGCAGGACCCGGCCTCGGCCGATATGCCGGTGCCCGATTACGCGGCGGCGCTGGCCAAGCGCCTTGACGGGGTAAGGGTCGGGGTCATCCGCCATTGGCATGAGAGGGACGCGGTCGCCGGGTTCGGCGCCGACAGCGCCCCATCGCCGACCTATGTCGCGGCGTTCGACGCCGGCTGCCGTGCGCTCGAAAGCCTCGGGGCGCGGCTGGTCGATCTGCAACTGTCGCCGCTCGTCGACTACGCCGACGCCACCCGGGTCATCCTGTTGGCGGAAGCCTATGCGCTGCACGAGCGCGATTTTCGCGAACGGCCTCATTTGTTCGGCCGGCATATGTTCGCGCGCATCGGGCTCGGCGCCTTTCTCAGCGCGGCCGATTACGTCGAGGCGGTGCGCCAGCGCCGCGAGCTATGCGTCGAGACCGCGCGGGCGCTGGCCGGGGTGGATGTTGTCGTCTCGGCCAGCGCGACCGGCCCGGCGCCACGCATCGACGCGGTCGCGACCTATGCGACCTTTGAGCGCGCGTCGTATACCGCGCCCTACAATTTGACCGGCTTGCCGGCGCTGGCGATTCCGATCGGGTTCGAGAGCGGCCTGCCGCTGGCGTTTCAGATCGCCGGAAAGCCGTTCGACGAGACCGGCGTGCTGCGCGCCGGTTTCGCCTTCGAGCAGGCGAGCGAGTTCCGCCTGACGCAGCCGCCGATCGCCGCGTCGTTGCCGGGGCGGTGACTCAGACAGGGTGACTCCCGACGGGCGCCCCGATAGGCTTGCTCCGGCGACGACACGCATGCTAGGCAAGGCCGCGAGTTCGGAAAAGCGCTTGCCAGCGGCGGTGACTGGGCAACCCCATATCAACGGGGTGACGAACCCGAGGAGTAGAACCTGACGCCATGACTTACGTTGTTACCGAAGCCTGCATCAAGTGCAAGTTAATGGATTGCGTCGAGGTGTGCCCGGTCGATTGCTTTTACGAAGGCGAGAACATGCTCGTCATCCATCCCGACGAGTGCATCGATTGCGGGGTATGCGAGCCCGAATGCCCGGTCGAAGCGATCATTCCCGATAGCGAGACGGTGGCGGAGAAATGGCTCGAGCTCAATCGCGAATACGCGGCTGCCTGGCCGAACATCACCCGCAAGAAGCCCCCTCCCGAGGACGCGGACGAATGGAGAGGGGTTGAGGACAAGTACGAGAAGTTCTTCAGCCCAAACCCCGGCAACCGCTAGCCGGCGCGCCCCGCCGCCGACCGGACCGTGCCTGCCCGTCGGGCGGGCATGGGCGACGCATGGCTGATCTGCTGGTCCGTTCCCGGATTTTGTGATATATATTCGAGCGGGCGCTCTCGACGCCTTCCCTCTCGGTTCCGCTCTTCGTTGAGGTGTGGACGGCTGCTCCGCGTTGGGCGGCCCATGGGACGCGTCGTGCCAGCGCCAATCGGGTCGGTTGTGCGAGAGACGAATATGATTATCGAAAAGGTGCTATTCGCGACGGGCGATCTCGTGGTCTACCCCACCCATGGCGTGGGCCTGATCACCGCCATCGAGGAACAGGAAATCGCAGGCCATACGCTCAGCGTGTTTGTCGTGAATTTCGACAAGGACCGCATGACCCTGCGGGTGCCGTTGGGGAAGGCAAAGGTTTCGGGATTGCGCAAGCTGTCGAGCCGCAAGGAAATGGACGCCGCGCTCGCCAAGCTGCGCGGTCGCTCGCGGGCCAAGCGCACGATGTGGAGCCGGCGCGCGCAGGAGTATCAGGCCAAAATAGCCTCCGGCGACCCGGCATCAATCGCCGAAGTGGTGCGAGACCTGTTCCGCAATACCGGTCAGCCGGAGCAGTCCTACAGCGAGCGCCAGATCTATCAGGCGGCGCTCGATCGCTTCGTGCGCGAGTTTGCCGCGGTCGAACGGATCGACGAGAGCACCGCGACCCAGCGCGTCGAACAATTGCTGTCGGCCTGATCGGCGGCCCAGCGGCCGCGCCCGGAGCGCCGGGGTGAGCGGCAGCGGCGACGCAAGATTTGCCCGGCTGCGGGGAGCACGGCGAATCTGGGCGGTCGCCGCGATCCACGGCGAAGCTGAGCGGCTGAGCCGCCTGCATGACCGGATCGCCCAGCGGTTCGAGGGCGGCGACCGGATCGTTTATCTCGGCAACTATCTCGGCCGCGGCAGCCGGGTTGCGGCGACCATCGACGAACTGCTCGACTTCCGGCGCCGCGTTTTGGCGAGGCCGCGCGGGTATGCCTGCGATGTCGCGTTCCTGCGCGGGGCGCAGGAAGAGATGTGGCAAAAACTGTTGCAGCTGCAATTCGCGTCCAACCCCGGCGAAGTCCTGGACTGGATGGTGCGCGAAGGCGTCGAAGCCACCGTGCAGGCCTATGGCGGAGAGTTGCGGCAAGGATTTGCGGCGAGCCGTGACGGCCCGCGCACGATGACCCGGTGGACCAGTGCATTGCGCGACGCGATGAATGTGGCGCCCGGACATACGGCGTTGTTCGCCACGCTGCGCCATGCGGCGATGACCGAGGACCGGCAATTGCTGTTCGTCCACGCCGGGGTCGATGCGTCGCGCTCGCTTGCCGCGCAAAACGATGCGTTCTGGTGGGGCGAGCGGGACATTCTCGATCTCACCGCGCGGTTCGACGGCTTTGGCCGGGTAATCCGCGGGTTTGACCGGCAGCAACGCGGTCTTGTCGAGCGCGAGTTCGCGGTCTCGATCGATGGTGGGGCCGGGCGCGGCGGCCCCCTGCTTGCCGCCGCGATGGATAGCAACGGCGCGGTCTTGGAGTTGCTCGATGCGTGAAATGCGTCAGATCGCCGTATAGCCGCCATCGACCAGCAGATCGCTGCCGGTCACAAAGCTTGCCGCGTCGCTCGCGAGAAATACGGCGGCCCCGGCGATCTCGTCCGGTCGGCCGAGCCGCCCGGCCAGGTGCTTCGCCCCCAGCGTCTCGTTCGCCGCGGCGAATGAGCCGTAGCGGTTCAGCGTGCGCTGAGTCTCGACCCCGCCCGGCGACAGCGTATTGACCCGGATATTTTGGGCGGCGTGGTCGATCGCCATGACTTTCGCGAGCTGGATGAGGCCCCCTTTGGTCGCGCAATAGGCGGCGCGCCCGGCGCTGCCGACCCGGCCGAGTTGTGATGCGATAAAGATTATCGAGCCGCCGCCGCCGGCGATCATTAAGGGCAGCACCGCGCGGCTCAGCAAAAACGAGCCGGTCAGATTGATGTCGAGCACGCGCTGCCAATCGGCCAGAGCGGTCTCGACCACGGTCCCGCTCGGATCGTGCGGCGCCGCGCCGCTGACCAGGATGTCGAGCCGGCCGAACGCTTGACGCGTCGCCTCGGCGGCGGCCAGCGTCTGGCTTTCGCTGGCGACATCGCAGGCTCGCGACAGCGCTTGTCCGCCGGCTTCGGTGACGAGCCGCGCGGTCTCGGTCGCGGCGGCCGCATCGATGTCGACGCAGGCGACGGCTGCGCCGGAATTGGCGAAAGCCATCGCGATCGCCCGGCAGATGCCGCCGCCGGCGCCGCTTATCAGTGCGGTCTTGCCCCTCAGTTGCATCTTCTCTCCCCCGATCGCGCAGCAATCACAGCATTACCGTGCCGCCATCGACCGCGATCGTCTGGCCGGTAACGAACCCGCTGGCATCGGACACCAGCCACATCACCGCGCCGACCAGGTCCGAGGGCATCAGATTGCGCTGAATTGTCTGGCCAGCCTTGATCGCGTCGAGAGCACGGTCGAGCTTGTCTCCGAAAAATTCGCGCGTTCCCTCGGTAATGACGGCGCTCGGCGCGAGCGCGTTAACGCGAATGCCCTCGCGCCCGAGTTCGCGGGCGAGCCCGCGGGTCAGGCCGATGACGGCGGCCTTCGAGGTCGTGTAATGCAGCCCGTAGGGCATGCCGTAGGTCGCGGCGAGCGAGGCAATGTTCACGATGCTGCCGCCGCTGGGCCCGTTGGCGATAGGCTGCCGCATCGCCGGGACCGCGGCCTTGCAGCAGTTCCAGATTCCCTTGACGTTGACCGCCATGGCGGCGTCCCACTCGGCATCGTCGATCGCGTCGAAGCGGCCGCCATGGAGGGCGCCGTATAGCGCGGCGTTGTTGATCAGCGCATCGACCCTCCCGAAGGCCTCTACCCCGGCCGCGATCATCGCGCGGGCGGAGGCGGCATCGGTGACGTCGAGTCGCACGGCGATGCCGCGCCCGTTTTCGCCGGCGACGAGGTCGAGGGTGGCGGCGCAATCATTGATGTCGGCGACGATTACCCGAGCGCCGGCGGCGGCGAGGCTGCGCGCGAATTCCTGTCCGAGGCCGCGCGCCGCACCGGTGATCGCGACAACTTTGTCCCCAACGTCCATCGCTGTCTCCGCCGGGCTTGGCCGGGTCCCAGGCTGGCTATGAGAAGCCGCTCGCCCGCGGTGGGGTCGGCGCATAAACGGTAAATCCCCGGGCACGCGCTCGGGGATTTACGACTTTCCTGGCGTGGCCCGCCCCGGCAAAATCGGGACGGCGACCTTAGAGAACGAGGTCGGTGCGCGGATCGATCAGATGCATGTGATTGAGGTCGGCGACGAGCGGCATGATCTCGCCGGCGTTGCGGGCCGCATTCGGGTTGACGCGACCGCAAACCTCGACCCCGTCGACGACGAAATAAACCATCGTCTCCATGCCCATCGGCTCGACAACCTCGAGCTGAACCTCGAAAGCGGCGCGGCCCGGCTCCGGCTCGCCGCGCCGTTCGATGATGTCCTCGGGACGCAGGCCGAACAGCAATTCGCGGCCGGCATGAGGCCGATAACGGGCGAGCCGTTCTTGCGGGACCGGAAAGGTCAGTTTGTCGGACACCCGGACCGACAACCCATTGCCGTTTTCGGTGAGTTGGCAGGGCAGAAAATTCATCGCCGGCGAGCCGATGAACCCGGCGACAAAGTGGGTCGTCGGGTTGTGGTAGACCTCGTGCGGGGTGCCGATCTGCTCGATCCGTCCGTGGTTCATCACGACGACCCGGTCGGCGAGCGTCATCGCCTCGATCTGGTCATGGGTGACATAGACCGTGGTCGTCGTGACCTTCTGATGCACCTTCTTGATCTCGGTGCGCATCTGGACGCGCAGCTTCGCGTCGAGGTTTGACAGCGGCTCGTCGAACAGGAACACCTTGGGGTTGCGCACGATCGCGCGACCCATCGCGACGCGCTGGCGCTGGCCGCCCGAAAGCTGCTTTGGCTGGCGCTGGAGCAGATCGGTGATGTCGAGGATGCGCGCGGCGCTGTCGACGCGTTCCTTGATCTCGGGCTTGGGAAACTTCCGCAACCGGAGCCCGAACGACATGTTCTCGAACACCGTCATATGCGGGTAGAGAGCATAGTTCTGGAACACCATCGCGATGTCCCGGTCCTTCGGCGGGACATCGTTGACCAGCTGGTCGCCGATGTAGATCTCGCCCGAGCTCGCTTCTTCGAGGCCGGCGATCATCCGCAACGTGGTGCTCTTGCCGCAGCCCGAGGGGCCGACCAGCACGATGAACTCGCGATCCGCGATGTCGAGGTCGATCCCCTGCACCGCAGGGGTCTTCTCGAACATTTTGACGATCTTACGCAGGGCGACTTGCGCCATAGTTGGTTATCCCTTCGTCGCGCCGGCGGTCAGACCGGCAATGTAATAGTCCATAAGGAACGCGTAGATGATCAATGGCGGGGCGGCGCCAAGCAGCGCGCCCGTCATGATCTGCCCCCAATTGTACACATCGCCCTTGATCAACGTGGTCACGATGCCGACCGGCAGGACGAGTTGATCCTCGGACGTCGTAAAGGCGAGCGGATAGAGGAACTGCGCCCACGACACCGTGAAGCAGAAGATCATCGCCGCGATGATGCCGGGCAGCGCCACCGGAATGAACACTTTGGTCAGGATCTGAAAATAGCTGGCTCCGTCGATCAGCGCCGCCTCGTCCAGTTCCTTCGGAATGCTGGAGAAATAGCCGATCATGATCCAGGTGCAAAACGGCACCGTCAAGGTCGGGTAGAGAACGATCAGCACCCACCAATGATTGATCAGCGCGATCCCGGTGTAGTCATGGAAGGTTGCGAAGATCTTGAAGAGCGGAATGAACAACAGGGTTTCCGGGACCAGATAGGTCAGGAACACGCCGGTCGCCAAGGTCGCCGAACCCCAGAACCTCATCCGCGCCAGCGAGAAGGCGGCCAGCACGCTGACCACCATCGTGACCGAGACGACCAGCACCGAGACGATCGCCGAGTTCTTGAAGAAGGTCAGGAACGATTTTTGCGTCAACAGCGTCGTGTAATTCTCCAGGGTCGGGTTGTAGACCCACCACGGGTTGGTCACCGCCCCAATCTCCGCGCTGGTCTTCAGCGAGGTGATGAACATGTAGATCGGCGGCATCAGGAAGAAGATGACGAACAGGGTCAGAAAGAAATACGACCAGCGGAGCGCGCGCTTGTTGGCGCGGGCCATGCTGCCGTAGCGGACGGCGCCGCCGGCGCCGCCGATTTGTGCGGTTGCGGTTGTCATCTCAGGCCTCGTTGCCGCGCTTGCGGACGTTGCGCAGGATCAGGGTGGCGGCGATCGCCAGGATCGGGAACATGAACAGCGATACCGAGGCGCCGAGCGGCAGGTCGTTGCCCCAGATCCCGAGCGTAAACGACCACGTCGCAAACACGTGGGTCTGGTCGACCGGGCCGCCATTGGTCAGGATCTTGACGATGTCGAAATTGGCAAAAGTCACGATCAGCGAGAACAGCGCCGTGATCTGGATGATGTTCCGCATCATCGGCAGATTGACGTACCAGATCTTCTGGAACCAGCTGGCGCCGTCGATCGCCGCCGCCTCATGCAGCTGCTCGGGGACCGATTTCAGCGCCGCCAGGTACATGATCATGAAAAACGGCGAGCCGACCCAGACATTGACCAGGATCACGCCGAACCGCGCCCAATAGGGATTGCCGAGCCACGGGATCCCGTCGAGCCCGATATGGGTGAGGACCCAGTTGAACGCGCTGTAGGACGGATCGAACAGCCAAAGCCACGCCAGCGTGCTCATCGCCGGCGGAATGACCCAGGGGATGAGCAGCATGCCGCGCCACTTGCGCTGGCCCTTCTGCGGGATGTTGTGGACGAAATGGGCCACGATGAACCCGATCACCGCCTTGAACATAACCGCGGTAACCGCGAACAGCACCGATTGCTCGACCACCATCCAGAACGTGTTGCGCTTGAACAGGAACGTAAAATTACCCAAGCCGACAAAGTGCTGCATCGACTTATTGAGGGTGGCGAGGTGCAGCGCGTAGAACGCCGGATAGATCACCAGCGTCAACACGATCAAGATCAGCGGCAACGCGAAGAAAAACGCGATCATCTCTTTGCGGCGCAAAAAGGCGCGTGCGCCCGTCGGGCGGCGGGCCGTACTGACGCGTACGTCGCTGGCTACGGCGTCGGCCATTCGGATGCTCTCCTCATCTTTCGCGCCGGACCGCCCGCAGGCCGCCTGCCGTCGCGTCGTGGATCTTAACCCGGTTCGGGTATTGCTGCACCCACTCTACCGCAGCCATGCGAAAATGCCTCACCCATTTTGGGGTAGGTGTCGCGGAACGGTAACCATACCGGCGAGGCGCCGAATCTCCCGGCATCTCCGGGCTCGGTGCAGCCTCGCGGCTCCACCGCGGTGCCCTTATCGCTCGGTCAGCTTCAGCTCGATCCGCCGATTGCGCCGATACGAATCCTCGCCGTCGCCCGATTCGAGCGGCTGGTTGTCGGCAAAACCGGCGGCGGCGACCCGGTTCGGCGCTATGCCCTGCGCGATCGCGTAGCGCACGACCGAGATCGCCCGCGCGGCGGATAGTTCCCAGTTCGATGGAAACTGCGCGTTGCTGATCGGCCGGCGATCGGTGTGGCCGTCGACGCGCAGCACCCAGTTCAGGTCTTTCGGGATCTTGTCGGTAATCTCCTTTAGCGCGGCGACGACCGGGTCGAGCTGGTGCTTCGCCGCGTCGCCGAGTTCGGCGTTGCCGGGCGCGAACAGCACCTCGGATTGGAACACGAAGCGGTCGCCGACGATGCGAATATCGGGCCGATCGCCGAGGATCTCGCGCAGCCGGCCGAAAAACTCCGAGCGGTAGCGGGCCAGTTCCTGCACCTTCGACGCCAGCGCCAGGTTGAGCCTGCGCCCGAGGTCGGCGATCTGGGTCTGCTGCTCCCTGGCCTTGACTTCGGACAGGTCGAGCGCCGCGCCGATCCTGGCGAGCTGCTCGCGCAGCGCGGCGACCGCGGCGGTCAACAGCTCGACCTGCGCGCGCGCCGCGGCGCTCTTCTGCTGCTCGCCGGCAAGCGCTTTCTCGGCCTGTTCGGCGCGGCCGCCGAGTTCGCGCAGGCGGATGTCGCGTTGGTCGATGTCCGTTTGCGCGCGCGCGGCCGTCTCCTGCGTGGCGGCGAGTCGGCTCGCCATCTCCGCCGAGCGGACGTTGGCGTCGCGCAATTGCGCGGCCGCGGCATCGCGTTCCGCCAGCAAGGCGTTGAGCTGGGTCGAGAGGCTGGCGGCAGTGGCGCGCAACGCCTCGCCGGCGCTTTGTTCGAGGGTCAGCAGGTTGTTTAGCTCGCTGACCTGCTGCTGCAACTCCTGCAACGCCTTGTCGCGCCCCGACAGGGCGTCCGACAGAAAGAACTGCCCGGCGGTGAATACCAGCAGCATAAAGATGATGACCATCAACAGCTGCGCCAGGGCATCGACAAAGCCCGGCCAGATATCGATGCTGGAGCGGCGCGAGCGGCGGCTGGCTAGCGGCATAGGCGATGCGTCAAATCCGCGACCAATGCGGGGTCAGCTTCTGCTGTCCTCGGCGAGGGCGGCGATCGTGCGGGCGAGCAGGCGTATTTCGCCGCGCACCTCCTGCACGCTCTGCACCCGTCCCTCGGCGACATCTTCGATCAGCCGCGCCAGATAAGCCTCGATATTACGCAGATGGGTGCGCAACACGTCGTCCTGGCCGAGCGAATTTTCGGCGATCGTCGCCAGCCGCAACAGCGAGGGCTTCAGCTCCATCTGGTTTTCGGCGAGCCGCAGCATCAAGAGCTGCCCCGCCTTCATGTTCTCGCCGAGAACACCCAGCCGGTCGGTCAGGCCGGCGAGGGTGGTGTTCGCGACGATGCGGCCCTCCTCGCCCCGCGCCATGATGCGCTGCAGGTTTTCCAGGCTGTCGGCGGTCTGCTCCAGCAGCGCGTGAAGATAGGCCGGGGTCGAGCCGTCGCCGGTATCGCCGAACGCGCCCGAGGACAGCCTCGTATAGGTCGACAGCCACTCTTCGAGATCGTTGTAGAAGCGGTTCTGCGCCTGGCCCGCCTGCAAATCGAGAAAACCGAGCACAAGGCTGCCGGCAAGACCGAACAGCGACGCGCTGAACGCTGTCGACATGCCGTGCAGCGGCGACGCCAGCGCGTTCTTCAGATCGGCGAAGGCACGCGCGAGATCGCCGCCGCCGATGTTGAGCGAGCCGATCACGCCGCCGACCGCGTGCACCGTCTCGAGGAGTCCGTAAAAGGTCCCGAGCAGACCCAGAAAGACCAGGACGCCGATCAGGTAGCGTGAGGTCTCGCGGGTCTCGTCGAGGCGCGAGGCGATGCCGTCGAGCAGCGTGCGCAGCGCGGTCGCCGACAGGCTGACCCGTCCGCTTTGCCGGCTGCCGAGCATGCGGGCCATCGGCGCGAGGATGCGCGGCGCGGGCCCCGGCGGCGCCGTCAGGTCGCGGTCCGCGAGCCGCTCGCGAAAACTCTCGATCCACTCGCTCGCCGGTTCGAGCAGCAAGACCTGGCGAAAGATGAAGGCGATGCCGGCGAGCAGGATGCCGAGGATCAGCCCGTTGACCGCCGGATTGCCCATGAAGGCGGCGAGCAGCGGACCGCCCAGCGCATAGGCGAGCCCCGCCACCATGACCAGGAACACCGCCATCCGCACCAGAAAGCGATGCGGGCCGCGCATGCTGCGCCGGCCGGCCGGCGGCGCCACGTCGCGCGCCACCCCCTCGCGAGCCACTGGGGCGTCGCGCTCAGCCGCGGCGAGCGGTCGGCGACGATTCATCAACAGGCAGGCTGCCGGCGGCCGGGGTCGAGCCCGGTCGCGCCGGAGCGCCGATTCGGGACGGTTCGGAGGCAAGCAGATCGGTTTCGAGCGGCAACGGCGCGCGTCGTTCCGGCGCCGGCCCGAGAGGCGGGGCGCTCGCCCGTCGCGGCGGGACCGGCGGCGGCGAGCGGGGATTCTCGGCCGCCGCGTACGACCCGGCAACAGCGGCCGCTTCGGTCGGGGCAACCGGCTGCCGCGGCAATTCGGCGGGCAACGTCAACGCCAACGCGACCGCATTGCCGCGGGTGGCCGCCGCACCGCTCAACCCGCTGACCAATGTGCTAGCTGGTACGGAAGTTTGACCGGTCGCTGGAGCCACCCCCGGGTCTGGCTGGCGGGGCGGCTCGTTCGCCGGCGGCGCCGTGAACGGCAGGTCGGTGAAGGCGGTCTCGACATCGGCCGCGGCCGAATTCGTGAAAGAGGGCGATGCCGGAGTTGCTGAGATGGCAGCAGCGTCGGTAAGCGACGACGTCGCGGAAGCCTGGATTTGCTCGACTGAAAGCGCGGCTGAGGTCGAACGCGTGCGGGTCGGGAACAGATGGCCGGCGGCAAACGGCAGCGACAGCAGGCTCACGGCAACGACGGCGCCCAACAGACACGCTGGGGCGCCGATCGCCCCTGCCGCCCGCCTGACGCGCGGCTGCCGGACGAGCGCAGTCGCCATCGCTTGTGACACCCCCTGATGCGCAGCTGGAACGTCGGACGCAGATTGCGAACCGGGCGGCAGGTTAACCGAAGCCTCCGCGACGGGACACCGAAATTTGCCGGCGAGCGCCATCGCGCCGGGCGTGATGGCGCTGGGCGTTATGGCGCCGGCTGGGCGCTCCGCATCGCCTCCCGGATAAGCGCGGCGAGCGGTAGATGCAGATGGCCATTGGCGGCGAGCACATCGCCGCTCGTCATCATCGTCTGCCCGCCCGCGAGATCGCTGACAAAGCCGCCGGCTTCGCGCACAAGCAAGAGACCGGCCGCGACATCCCACGGCGCGAGCCCGAATTCCCAGAACCCGTCATAGCGCCCGGCCGCGACATAGGCGAGGTCGAGCGCCGCCGCGCCAAGCCGGCGCACTCCGCTCGTCGCTTCCATGATCCGGGCCAGGGTCGCGATATAGGTCGGGTGGTCGCCGCGGCCGCGAAACGGGATCCCGGTGCCGATCACCGCATCGCCGAGCTGGCGGCGGGCCGATACCCGCAGGCGACGGTCGTTGACATAGGCTCCGATGCCCTTCTCGGCCCAGAACATCTCGTCGCGGGTCGGCTCGTAGACGATGCCGGCGACGATCTCGCCGTCGCGCTCGAGCCCGATCGAGATCGCAAAATGGGGGATGCCGTGCAGGAAATTGGTCGTGCCGTCGAGCGGGTCGACGATCCAGCGATGGTGCGGGTCGGTCCCCTCGACCGCGCCGCTCTCCTCCAGCAGCATGCCGTAGCCGGGGCGCGCGCGCTGCAGCTCGGTTTTGAGCGTGCGTTCGGCGCGCAGATCGGCGGTCGAGACGAACTCGCCCGGCCCCTTGACCGAGACCTGCAACTGCTCGACCTCGCCGAAATCGCGGTTGAGCGCGCGCGCCGCCTTGCGCGCCGCGGCGGCCATGACGTTGACGGTGGGCGAGGTGCGCGCCACGCCGGCTTAAATCCCCTTCCTGCCCGAGACGCCCCCGGTCAGTCCTTCGCCCGCTCGACATAGGTGGCGTCGGCGGTATTGACGACGATGCGGGTGCCGGTCTCGATAAACGGCGGGATCATGACGCGACGGCCATTTTCGAGCCGGCCGGGCTTGTAGGACGACGACGCGGTCTGCCCCCGCACCACCGGATCGGCTTCGACGATCTGCATCACGACCGAGCCCGGAATCTCGACCGACAGCGGCGTGCCTTCGTACAGCATGACCTTGCACACCATGCCGTCTTGCAGGAAATCGGCCGGATCGCCGATCAGGTCGCGCGGCACGCTGACCTGTTCAAAGGTGTCGTTGTCCATCAACGTCGCCTGGTCGCCCTCCATATAGAGGAATTGCATGTCCTTTTCGTCGAGGCGCACGCGCTCGACGGTCTCCTGGGTGCGGAACCGCTCGTTGAGCTTGGCGCCGCCGCGCAAATCGCGCAATTCGACCTGGGCGAACGAGCCGCCCTTGCCCGGTTGCACCAATTCGCGCTTCAAGACCATCCAGAGCTTGTTCTGGTGTTCGAGGACGTTGCCGGGTTTAAGGTCGATGGCGTTTATTTTCATGGACCGCAGTCTCGCGAAGGAAGGTAGAGCTTTGGCGCGCTTCCTATCAGCTTGGGAACACCGCGCAAAGCGGAATGCACCCGATCTTGCTCCGTGGCGGCGAAACGGGAGAGGGCGATGACCACGCCGTGGCGGCGGCCCGACCGGCTCGCCGAGCGCCGCGCCAACCTTGTCGCGCGCGGACATATCCTGCGCGCGGTGCGCGATTTCTTCGCCGCTTCGGACTATGTCGAGGTCGACACCCCGGCCTTGCAGGTGAGCCCCGGACTCGAACCGCATTTGCGCGCCTTCGCGACGATTTTGCACGACCCGCGCGATGGCGGCGCCCAGACGCGCTATCTGCACACCTCGCCCGAGTTCGCGATGAAGAAGCTGCTGGCCGGCGGCATGACGCGGATCTGGCAGCTGGCGCATGTCTACCGCGACGGCGAGCGCGGCGCGACGCACCATCCCGAATTCTCGATGCTCGAATGGTACCGGGTCGGCGCCACATATTGCGACTTGATGGACGAATGCGAAATCTTGCTGCGCCGCGTCCAGGACGCCGCCGGCGCCGAGACGCTGCGCTGGCGGGGACAGAGCGCCGATGCGCGCCGACCGTGGCCGCACGTTACCGTGGCCGAGGCGTTCGCGCGTCATGCCGGCATCGACCTGCTGGCGACCACCCTCGATCCCGAACGCCCAGATGCGGCTTTGCTCGCCGCCGCGGCGACGCGGATCGGCCTTCCGCCACATCCGGGCGACGATTGGGAGACGCTGTTCTTCCGCATTTTCCTGGAGCGCATCGAGCCTCGACTCGGGATCGGCGCGCCGACCATCCTCTATGATTATCCGATTGCGATGGCGGCGCTGTCCCGCCCAAAGCCCGACGATCCGCGCGTTGCCGAGCGTTTCGAGCTCTATGTCTGCGGTCTCGAACTGGCCAATGCGTTCGGCGAGTTGACCGACCCCGCCGAGCAGCGCCGCCGCTTCGCCGCCGATCAGGCCAGAAAACAGGCGCTCTACGGCGAAACCTATCCGATCGACGAGGATTTCCTGGCGGCGCTCGACCATGGCCTGCCCGAATGCGCCGGCATCGCGCTCGGCTTCGACCGTCTGGTCATGCTCGCGACCGGAGCCGAGCATATCGAGGAGGTGCTATGGGCGCCGGTGATGTGAAAGGGGGCGGATGAGCAATCCGCGCGACGAGGGTACTGGAGAGGATGGCAGCGCGCCGGATTCGCGCCGGCCGGCGGTGATCGGGCTGGTTGTCATCCTGGCGTTGGTCGTCGGCGCCTATTTTCTTGTTGGGGCGCTGCAACGAAACTCCGATCTCGAAGACTGCCTGCTGTCCGGGCGGCGAAATTGCGGCCCGATCGACACGCCGGCGAGGTAGCCACACGCCGACACATCTGTCATTCCGGGGCCGGCGAAGCCGGAACCCGGAATCCATATTCCAGAGGCCTGTGTTTATGG
>CAMATN010000047.1 GCA_945861155.1 Rhizobium sp. Q54 | reverse complement strand
CTCGTGTGCCGGCGATTGGCGCGCTATTGTGCCGGCCAACCCTGGCGCGGTAACCACCGCGCCGGAGACACCTCGCTACGACGACGACCGCCATGCTGGACCCGGCATCAGCGTCCCACTCCCGCCCGCCGGCGTCTCTCTACGTCGCCGCGCCATTCAGCATGGGCTATGTCGACTTCTATACCTTCCTGATCCCGCTTTATGGTTTGTCGCTGGGGCTCGACGCCTCCGAGATCGGCATCCTGGTGGGCGCGCGCTCGATCGTCGCCTTGTTCCTGTCGATCCATATCGGCGTTTTGATGGACCGATTCGGTACGCGCCGGGTCACCTTGTTCTTTGTTGGCATCGGGGTGGCTTTATCGCCGGTATTTCCATTGGCGCCGGGGTTCTGGGGCTTGTTGGTGCTGCAGGTGATCAACGGCGCCGCGGTTTCCTTCGCCTGGTCGGGGGCGCAGACGCTGATCGCCCAGCTCGCCGAGGGCGATGCCAGACATATCGGCAAGTTCAGCTTCTTCGCCCGGCTCGGCGCGACAACGGCGCCGATTCTCGGCGGTGCGGTCTGGGATTATGGCGGAGCCTGGCCGGCCTATCTGCTGGGCGCCGCTTGGGGCGCGGTGTTGACGATCGCGCTGCTGCGCACGCCCGAGGCCGAGATCTTCGCGCCGCGACGCCAGGATGGAACGGGCCGAACGCGGTTCCGCGCCCGCGACGCCTGGCCCCGAGCGTCAGATTACGCGAACTCGATCATGCTCCTGGCGATCCCGGCCATCGCGCTGTCCATAGCGATCATGTCGATGCGGAACACGACATACAGCATCCAGACCTCGGTTTATGTCGTCTATCTCGACCAAATCGGGCTGGTCGGCACGACGATCGGAATCCTGTTCGCCGCCGCCGAGATTGCGAGCGGGTTCGGCTCCCTCTTTGCCGCGCGCGCGATGCGCCTGGGCAATGCCCAGCGCACGATGCTGACCGGCACCGTGTTGGCCATCCTGCTGATTGCGATGACACCGCTTCTGGGCGGGATCTTCGCGTTATTGCTGCTGTTCCAAATCGTGCGCGGCTGGCTGGAAGGGGTGATCCAGCCGGTCATCCTGTCGGTGCAGGCAAGGGCGGTCGGCCGCCACCAGCAGGGCGCGGTTGTTGGCCTGCGTCAGACAGGTCAGCGGCTCAGCTCGATCCTGATCCCGCCGCTGATGGGTGCAATCGCCGATCGCTGGGGCACGAGCGAGAGCTTTTTCGTTCTCGGCGCGTTGATGCTGCTGCTGTGCGTGCCGCTCGCGCTGATGACCCGGCGCATCGCCCGGCGCCGCCCCCCGGGCGAAGACGGGGCCGGCACGAACTGATCGCAGACCTCGCCCTAGCCGACAGGATCCAGCACCACCACGGGGATCTCGCGCTCGGTCTTGCGCTGGTAATCAGCATAGGGCGGCCAGAACTCCAGCGACTTTTCCCAAAGCCGCGCCCGTTCCTCGCCCGTGGCGGTCCTGGCCCGCGCCTTGATCGTCGCGGTCCCGACTTGCATTTCGACGTCCGGGTTGGCGAGGATATTACGGTACCAGCCGGGGTGTTGAGGCGCCCCGCCTTTCGAGGCGATCACGAAATAACCCTCACCGGCCTTCCCGTAGAACAGCGGGAAGATGAACCGCTCTCCTGACTTCCGGCCGGTCGTCGTTAACAGCAGCGACGGCACTGCCAACTCCGGCCGGCCCGGCTGGGTCATCTTGTAGATGTGACCGTCGGCGCCGCCGCTGGATATATAGCGGTTCGCATGGTCCACCATCCACTCCGGAAGGTTTGGCGCGAGCTTGGCCTGGGTCATCCTTTGCACTCCCTCTTCTCAGCGATCGAGTAGGGCGGAAAAGCGCGTGAGCCAAAGCCCGCGGGCTTGACCCGCGGGGCATTCCGCCAAATCGGCGCGCCCCGGCGGATTACGCTTCGCTGATCCGCCCTACAACGCCGGCGTCAGTAATGGGTAACCCACGGGCTGTTCAGGGCATCCTCGATGCGGCGGTGGCGGGCCTTGATGATTTCGGCGGGAACGGCGCCGACGAAGGCGTAGAAATTCTTCGTGCGGATCGCGTCGACGACGCGCTCGCCCACCGTCTTGGGATCGAGACCGGTCGTGGCGAGGCGCTCAGCCAATACCGCTTCGTCATTGGCGCGGATTTGCGGCCCGCCCATGTGGTCGGGACGGTTGCGCGCGCCGCGAGCGATATTCGTGTTGATCGGACCGGGGCACGGAACCGATACGCCGACATTGGTGCCTTCCAGCTCGTGCTCCAACGCTTCGGACAGGGACAGGGCGGCGTATTTGCTCATCGAATACGGCCCCTGGTTGGTGCCGCGGCGATTCTGAAAGCCGGCGACCGAGGCGGTGTTGACGACATGCCCTTCTTCGCCGTGCCTGAGGATGGCCGGGACGAAGTGGCGGATACCGTGGATGATCCCCCAGATGTTCACCCCCATCGCGAATTCCCAGTCGCGAGGCGGCACGTCTATCATCCTTGTGCCGTGCATCGGCACGCCGGCATTGTTGCAGGCAATGTGGAGCTTGCCGAAATTGCGTTCGGCTTCCGCCAGGGCATCGAGCACCGATTGTTCCTGCGTCACATCGATCCTGACCGGCATCACGCGCTTGTTGGTGCCGGAGAGGCCATGGGCCGCCTCTTCGACCGCGTCTTTCTGGATATCGGCCATGACCAATTTCGCGCCGGCCTCGGCGAGCGCGGTCGCGATGCCCAGCCCGATGCCGGAAGCGGCGCCGGTGACGATGGCGGTCTTGCCGGAGATGTCCATTCGCGAGGCCTTTCGGATGGTTCGTTATCGCGATAGTACTCAGAATCTGACGATAGGTGAAAACGCCGCCGAACCGGCGGGCGCGGTGCCCCCATACGGGAGAAAGCTGATGGAACTCACGGGCGCGGTTGCGCTGGTCACGGGCGGCAATGGCGGGCTCGGGCAGCGCATCTGTCACGCATTGGCGACGGAGGGCGTGCATATCGCCGTCATGTATGCCCAGAGCCGCGACCAGGCCGAGGGCGTCGCCCGCGAGCTGACATCGCGATATCAGATCAACGCCGCTGCATTCGCCTGCGACATTACCGACGGCGCGGCGGTGGAGCGGCTGGTCGGCGACGTGACCGGGCGCTTCGGCCGTCTCGACATTCTCGTCAACGACGCCGCCTACAACAAGGCGATCCCGTTCGCCGACCTCGACAATCTTACGATCGACGTATGGGACAAGATCATCGCCGTCAACCTGACCGGGCCGATGCGGCTCACGAAGGCGGTGGCGCCGGTCATGAAGGCCCAAGGCCGGGGGCGCATCGTCAACATCGCGTCGGTATCGGGGGTCGGGCCGACCGGCTCGTCGATCGCCTACGCGGTGTCGAAGGCGGGCCTGATCCACCTGACGCGCTGCATGGCAGTGGCCTTGGCGCCCGAGACGCTGGTCAATTGCGTCGCGCCGGGCCTGCTGGAGGGCACGCGAGCGACCTCCAACCTCCGCTCCGAGCAGATCCAGAACTCCGCCGCCACCTCGCTCCTCAAAAAACCCGCCGACAAGGACGACTGCGCCGACATGGTGGTCACGATGTGCCGCACCGAAACCATGACCGGCCAATCAATCGTCATCGACTCGGGACGTTATTTTCAGTGACGCCGTCCACAGCCGCCCTTTACGCCAACTCACTCGGCCGCGACGCGATCCTTGGTCGATGATTGCGACTTGAGCACCGGAAGCACCTCCTTGGCAAAGAGCTTCAGACCCCGCTCGGCGACCGCGTAAGGCGTGCCGCCGAAGCGGAAGGCTACGTTGAGCTCGAAATCGCCGACGATCTTCCGGCGCTCTTCGAGCCCGCGCAGGATCTTGTCGGGCGTGCCCCAGCTCGCCGCTTGCATGAAGCCGGTGACCGCGCCCTCGAGACCAGTCTTTCGAGCGATCTCCGCCTTCTGCTGATAGGAGTCGTAGCCCTTTACGGTCTTGAAATGGTCGCCCAGGAATTCATAGTGGTAGAAATTGCTTTCGACGAATTTCCCCTGATATTGGCGCGCCTCCGCCTCTGTCTCATCGAGATTGGAGCCGCACACGCAGAACTCCGTCAGCATGACCCGCGGCGGCTCGGTGCCATGATACTTGCGGTGGAGTTCGCGACCGCGCTCGATCACCGGCGCCCGCATCTCCCAAGGCCGGTCGGCGAACATGACCATATGGGCGCCGAGCTTGGCGGCCGAGTCGACCGATTCTTCGCTCGATGCAACAGCGTAGATGCGGCCATCGAAAGAGTGCTGCGGCCGCGGGCGGATCTCGATGCGCGGCTGCTTATAGAATTTGCCGTCGCCCTCGATGAAGCCGGTCTTCAGGGCGTTGATGATCATCGGAGCGGCCTCGTCGAAGCGCTCGCGCGATTCGTCCATGCTCAAGCGGAAGGCGGCAAACTCTCGCCGCGCGAGGCCGCGCCCGAGACCGAGACGAAGCCGGCCCTTGCTCAGAAGGTCGAGCACGGCCGCATTCTCGGCGACGCGGAGCGGATCGTGCCACGGCACGATAACGGCGGCGGTGCCCAGATCGATGTCGGGGCAGAGCGCCGACAGGTACGTCATCAGGTGGATATTGTCGGGCACGAACGAGTAGTCGTTGAAATGGTGCTCCGCCGACCACAGGCAGTCGAAGCCCAGATCGGCGGCGAGCCGAGCCAGCCGGATCTCCTCGTCCCACACGCGAGCGTCGGAGCAGTCCTCCCAGCCATAGCTGGCGAACACCATCATCATGCCGACATCCATTGGAGCGCTCCCTCGTTCGTCGTGTGTCGCCAGGTTCGGAAATGCTTTCACAGGCGCGCGCCTGCCGCAAGCGCCAGTCAGGCGCGCGCGTAGGAGAGCAGCGGGCGATCATGCGAGCACGCCGGCCGCTGATGCCGATCGCGCGGTCTTCTGCCGCCAATCGGTTTCGGGTAGATTTTGCCAGACGATTCGCCAGTAATCGCCGCTATCCAGTCAGCTCCCGGGAGAATGCCATGCCGTCGTCCGATCCCCGCGCCGATCCCCGTGCCTATCCCCGCCCGCTGCCCGATGCCGGATGGCTCGGCAAGCTGACCGAGGAGATACTCGAACCGGATCTGCCGATCGTTGACCCGCACCATCATCTCTGGGATCACCCGGGCAGCCGCTATCTGCTCGACGAACTGCTGGCCGACGTCAACTCGGGGCACAACATCGTCGCGACCGTCTTCATCCAGTGCGGTTCGGGCTATCGCACCAGCGGTCCCGAGGAGATGCGAGCGATCGGCGAAAGCGAGTTCGTCCGGGCGATTGCCGAGGAGGGCGATCGGCGCGGCGGCAAGACCAAAATCTGTGCCGGCATCGTCAGTTTCGCCGATTTGCGGCTGCCGAATGTCGATGCGGTGCTCGAAGGGCAGATTGCCGCTGCCGGGGGGCGGTTTCGCGGCATTCGCCATATCGCGGCGCATGATCCGGCGATCGTCGGCGCCTCGTCCTACGTGCCGCCGGCGGGGCTGATGGACGACCCGACCTTCCGCCGCGGCCTCAAGCGGCTGCCGGCGCACGACTTGACCTTCGAGGCATGGATTTATCACCCACAGATCAAGACCCTGACCGAATTGGCGCGCGAATGCCCGGACGTAAAGATCGTGCTCAACCATTTCGGCGGTCCGCTCGGGGTCGGCCCCTACAAGCGCGACGAGGTGTTCCCGGGTTGGCGCGCTGACATCAAGGCGCTGTCTGCCTGCCCGAACGTGTATGTAAAGCTCGGCGGGTTGGCGATGGTCGTCAACGCCTTCGATTTTCACACGGCGCCGCTGCCGCCGTCATCGGGAGAGATGGCCAATGCCTGGCGGCCCTATGTCGATACCTGCGTCGAGGCTTTCGGCGCCAGCCGCTGCATGTTTGAAAGCAATTTCCCGGTCGACAAGGGCGCGTGCGGCTATCCGGTGCTGTTCAACGCGTTCAAACGGCTCGCGAGCGGCGCCTCCGTGTCGGAAAAAGCCGATCTGTTCGCCGGCGCCGCATCGCGGTTCTACCGGCTGTAATTTGATCCGGCCCGATCGGGCGCCGTTTTTTTAGAAGCCAAGTCGCGACCGGCGCGCGACCGCGACCTACATCGCGGCCTCGCGTCTTCGTTACGGCCGTCCAGGGCGGATCGTCCAGGGCGCGCGACGCGATTCAGTAGCTCGGCTTGGTTGCAAAGGGCGTGAGCTGAAGCTCGTGCGTCCAGCACGACCGGTCCTGGATGTGCAGATAATAGAACGCGTCGGCGATCTTTACCGGGTTGATCTGGAGATCGGGGCGGTTCTGGTTGCGCGGCAACGCCCGGCTGCCGGGTGAATCGATGCTGCCGTCGATCACGATGTTGGCCACATGCACGCCGTGCTCGGAATATTCCTCGGTCAGCACCTGCGCCAGCGTGCGCATCATGACCCTGGGATAGTACAGCGACTGTCCGGTCATGCGCTTCTTGCCGCGCAACGAACTGGAGTTGTTGGAGAAAAAGAACGACCCCGCGCCTTTCTTGCGCATCGCCGGCAAGACTTCCTTGGCGACCAGAAAGGGTCCGCGGCAAGCGATGTGCTGCGTGGTGTCGAACATCTCCACCGGGATGTTTTCGAGCAGTTCCTTCTCGGGAGGCAGATCGCGGCCTTCCAGATAGCCCGCGTTGTAGACCAGGACGTCCGGGTCGCCGGCGTCGCTACGGATCGTGGCGAACGCCGCCGCGATCGAATCCTGCGAGACGAGGTCCAATTCGACGATCATGCACTCGCCGCCCTGCTCGCGGATGGCCGTCGCCAGTCTCGCGGCATTGGCCTCCTTGCGGGTCGTCAGCACGGTGAAGAAACCCTCCTGCGCGAATTTCTGCGCGACGGCGCCGCCGACGCCCCAGCGCACCCCGACCGGCAACTCGCTGTCATCCACCGTCTTGCCATGCGCCAGCAAGGTATTGCGGCCATCCGACTGCCACTTGGAGGTGGCGCCGATCACCACGGCGACTGGCTTGCCCTTCGTGTTGGTTTTCATTCGGAAACGTTTCCTTCGTAGTGTTGGGTGGATGTTGACCCCGTAGGGCGGAAAAGCAAAGCGTAATCCGCCATCGGAAGACCGCAGCCGACTGCGCTATTTGGCGGAAGGCGCTACGCATTCCACCTACGCTCGCTCAGACAAACGCCAGATAGTCGGTGGGATTGAGAATACGCACACCCCGCCACGGGTTAAGTACCAGGAGATCCTCATCGCTGCTGACGATGATCTCGGCGCCAGCGGTGAGGGCAAGCTCCAGATACTTGTCGTCTTTTGCATCGCGGCAATCGGTTACCCGCACGGTGGGATCGAACCAGATAGCCGCATCTCGCAGAATTCGCAGCAAACCGTCGCGCCGCGCGAGCGGAATGGCGCGCGCGAATTTCGGCCGACTGAGAACCTCCGCGAATTCGGCATCGACTGCGGCGGAGAGCGCGAACACATCAACCTCTTCGGCGCGCAACAACGCTCGCTCGGGAATGCTGTTCGCCTTGAGGGCTGCGCTTACGAGAGTTGAGGCGTCGAAAACAATCAATCGCGGTCGCGCCGCTCGGCGTTATAGGCGGCAAGCTCGGCGTCGATATCCGCATCGCTGAGGCTGGCCGCTCTCGCATCGGCTTTCATATCGGCGATCGCCCGGGCCAGCGGGGTCGGGCCTGACCCCGGGCGGAGTACGCGGCTGACGAGCCGGCCAACGGCCTCGCGATTGCGCGCGTCGGCAAGCGCCGCCGCCGCCGCCGGCTCGACCGGGATCGTCACTCCGACAGTCTTATCCATCTCACCCTCCGTGAGTCGAACATAGCATCTCCACGCAGCCGACGCATCGCAATGGCCGATTTGGCGGAAGGCGCTCCGCTTTTCCGCCCTACGCTCGCTGCAATGCCGCTCACGGCCGCTTCAGTGTCACATCCTCCAGCGGCGCCGCCCACGGAAACGGATCGATCTTCATCAGCGAGACCTCCTCGACGCGCGGCCCGATCCCGCTCGGCCAGAAATAGTCCCAGATCGGCGCGAACCGCGTCCGCTCGTGCAGGGTTTTCTGAATCTCGTGCAGCATCGCCTCGCGCTTCTTGGGGTCGGTCTCGGTCAGCTGCCGCTTGTACAATTCATCGATGTCGGGGTACCCGCCATAGGCATAGGTGCCGGTGCTCAGCACGACCTCCGACATGCGGGTCGAGGCGTTGCCGTAAATGGCGATACTGCAAAAGCACACGCCCTTGAGCTTCTTCGTGCCCAGCGCCGAAAAGAACGTGGCCCGCTCCATCGTGCGCAGCTTTGTCCGGATGCCGACGGCGCCGAGATACCCGCCAATTGCCTCGCCAGTGTTGAAGTACGGCGGCACGGCATACAAATCGCCGGCGTCGAACCCGTTCGGATAGCCCGCCTCCGCCAGCAGCTTTTTCGCCTGCGCCGGATCGTAGGGATCGGCATCGATCGGCAGCGCGTATTCCATGCTTCGCAGCACGACATTGCCGTTGGGCTTGGAGGCGCCGAGCGTATCGGCGTCGCTGATCGCCTTGCGGTCGAGCGCGAGGCTCGCGGCCTTGCGCACGCGCTGGTCCGCCCACGGCGATTTCGGGTCCCACATATCGAAGAAATCGAGGAAGTTGGTGGCGACGCCGCCCGAAAACACCAGCTTCAGCTTCGGGTCGTTCCTGATCGACTCGCCGAGTTGGCCTTCCAGCAGGTAGGCGACATCCACCTCGCCCCGCTTCAGCATCGCGAGGCGGGTGGTCGCTTCCGGCACGCTGTGAAACACCAGGCGTTTGACCGACGGCACCTTGCGCCAGTAATCCTCGTTCGCCTCCATCACCAGTTCGATGCCCGGCTTCATGCTGACGAATTTGTAGGGGCCAAGACCGATCGGCTGTTTCTTGAAGCCGTCGGCGCCGACCTTCTCGAAATAGTTCTTGGGGGTGATCCAGGCGGCGGCGCTGGCCAGCGTGCCGTAGAACGTCATGAAGTCCGGCCACGGCTCATGCAGCACGAACCGCACCTTGTGCGGATCGACGATCACGACCTCCTTTACCTTTTCATGCAGCTGCGCCCCCTTCGCGCGCTTGAAGCTGAACGCCACGTCCTCGGCGGTGAACGGGTCGCCGTTGTGGAATTTGAGGCCCTTGCGCAAAATGAATTCGTAGACGAGCTGGTCCTCGCTCATCGACCAGGATTCGGCGAGGCTGTTCGCCATGCGCTGACCGGGCATCGGCTTCAGCATCGCGTCGTGCAGCCCGTACATGAACCAGTACGGCGTCAGGAACGCCGGGCCAGCCTCCCCCGGATCCAGCCACGCCGGCGCGATTGTCACGTAAACCGCGAACCGCATCTCGCCTTCGGGTTTGGCCTGGGCGGGTTTGGCCGGGGCGGGTTCGGTCTGCGCCGCCGCGGAACCCGCGCCGCCAAGGGCCACGGCCCATGACAGGGTCACCGCCGAGGCGAGCTTCTGCCATCGGTTCATCGTCGCTTTTCCTTCCTTTGGCTAATTGCAACCCGCGTGCTTGGTCACGGCCGCTTCAACCGGACATCCTCCAGCGGCGCCGACCACGGATAGGGATCGATCTTCATCAGCGAGACCTCCTCCACCCGTGGCCCGATGCCGCTCGCCCAGAAATAGTCGTAGATCGGCGCAAACCGAGTCCGTTCGTGCAGGGTTTTCTGAATCTGGTGCAGCATCGCCTCGCGCTTCGCGGTGTCCATTTCGCCGAGCTGCCGCTGGTACAGTTCATCGATGTCGGGATATCCGCCGTAGGCCAGGCTGCCGCTGGTGGGCACCATATCCGACATCCGGGTCGAGGCATTGCCATAGGCGGCGGTGATGCACATGCACACACCCTTGAGCTTCTTCGTCCCGAGCGCGGCGAAGAACGCCGCCCGCTCCATCGTGCGCATCCTGGTCTTGATGCCGATGGCGCCGAGGTAGCCGCCGATCGCCTCGCCGGTGGTGAAGTAGGGCGGGAAGGGGTGCAGATCGCCCGCGTCGAACCCGTTCGGATAGCCCGCCTCCGCGAGCAGCTTCTTCGCCCGCGCCGGATCGTACGGGTCGGGATCGATCGGCAGCCCATATTCGAAGCCTCGAAGCACGATGTTGCCGTTTGGCTTGGAGGCGCCAAGCGTCTCGGCCTGGCTGAGCGCTTGCCGGTCGATCGCGAGGCTCGCCGCCTTGCGCACGCGCTGGTCGGCCCACGGCGATTTCGGGTCCCACATGTCGAAGAAATCGAGATAATACGTGCCGATGCCGCCGGAGAAGGCGAGCTTCAGCTTCGGATCGTTCTGTACCGTTTTGGCGAGCGATTCATCCAACAGATAGGCGACGTCCACTTCGCCGCGGTTCAGCATGGCGAGGCGGGTGGTCGCCTCCGGAATGCTCTGGTACACGATGCGTTTGACCGACGGCACTTTGCGCCAGTAGCCCTCGTTCGCCTCCATCACCAATTCGAGGCCCGGTTTGTTGCTGACGAACTTGTAGGGGCCCAGGCCGATCGGATGCTTCTTGAACCCATCGTCGCCAACCTGCTCCACATAGCGCTTGGGGACGATCCAGCCGGCGGCGCTCGCCAGCGTGCCGTAGTACGCCATGAAGTCCGGCCAAGGCTGATGCAGCACGAACTGCACCTTGTGCGGATCGACGATAACGACCTCCTTCACCTTTTCCTGCAGCTGCGCCCCCTTGGCACGCTTGAAGCTGAACGCGACGTCCTCGGCGGTGAACGGGTCGCCGTTGTGGAATTTGACGCCCTTTCGCAAAATGAATTCGTAGACGCGCTGATCCGGGCTCACCGTCCAGGATTCGGCGAGGCTCGGCGCCATGCGGTTTCCGGGCATCGGCTTTACCAGCGCGTCGTGCAACGCGTACAGCACCCAGAACGGTGTGAGATTGCCCAGGACAGCCTCCCCCGGATCAAACCAGGCCGGCGCCAGGGTCACGTAAAGCGCGAACCGCATCTCGCCTTCCGGTTTGGCTTGGGCCGGCTTGGTCTGCGCCGCCGCGGAGCCCGGGGCGCCAAGGGCCATCGCCCATGCGAGGATCACGGCCGAGGCAAGTTCCTGCCATCGTTTCATCGTCGCTTTCCTTCCCTCGCCTTCATGTCAGGCCCCGTCCCAACTCAGGCCCGGTCCCAGCCCCACCAGGCGCAGAGGGCCTCTCCCATGATCAGTTTCTTGTCCGCGTCGCCGAGCCACGGCAATTCCTCGGTGAACATCGTCACGCATTGCCGCCAGGAACACGGCATCTTCGAGATGTCCGTGCCCCAGAACATTCGTCGCGGACCGAACGCATCGTAGATCTGCCGCAGATAAACGTGCATCGCCGGAAACGGATAGGCTTCGCTCGAATAGCCCGGAGCGCCGGTCGCCTTGACCGCCACATTGGGCAATTTCGCCAGCGCCAGAAGCTCTGGCATATGGGTCATCGAAGCGGCATCCTTCAGCGTCGTCGTGCCGCCTCTGCCGCCCAAATGATCGATCGTCAGGCGAAGGCCGGGGTGACGCTCGGCGACCCGGCCAAGTTCCGTCAGGGAATCCGTCGCCAGCGCGGCGATCGGCACACCGGCATCCTCGGCCGCCGCCCAAAGCCAATCGAGCGTGCCGTCGTGCAGCCACCGCCGCGCCGGATCGTTCAGGAACCCATACCGCAGCCCGAGCATTCCGGGCTGTTTTCTGCAGCTGGCGATGCGCGCGCGCGATTCCGGCCGATCGAGCGGCAGCGCACCCATGATCGCGAAACGGCCGGGGTATTTCCGAACCGCCTCGAATGCCATGTCGGTCGAACCCGGGTCCCAACCCGGCGGATGAATGATCGCGGCGTCGACCCCTGCCTCGTCCATCAGGACGATGGCCTCGTCCGGGGTAAAGGACGTGACCTGCCGATGCGAGAGGTTGCTCGGCAAGCCGGTCCCCCAGAGGTGGATCTGAGCGTCGACTATCGGCATCGCATGTCCTCTGGTTGTTTTCAGCGGGCTAAACGATGCCGTCCTGGCGCAACCCCGCGACCGCGGCGGCGTCGAGGCCGAGCCAGTCTTCCAGCACTTCGGCGGTATGCTCGCCGAGCAACGGCGCCGACTTGACTTCGGTCGGGACGCCGTTGAAGCGCACCGGCCAGGTCGGCATCGTCATTTTGCGTTCGCCGTGCGTCATCGTCTGCAGGATGCCCCGCGTGCGGAAGCTCGGCTCGTCGATCAGCTCCTGCGTATCGAGGACCGCGCCGGCCGGGACGCCGACCCCGCTCAGCTGCGCCATCGCCTCGTGCTTGGTGCGCTGGCGGGTCCAGGAGGTGACGATTTCGTCGATTTCGGCCTCGCATTTGAGGCGCGCGTCGGGGGTATCGTAGCGCGCATCGCCGATCAGATCCTCGCGCCCGATCAGCTTGAGGAGGCGCGGCCAATGCTCGGGGTTGGCGCGGCTGGTCAAGAGGTAGACGTAATCGTTGGGGCCGCCCGGCTTGCAGGGGTAGATCCCGCCGGGCGGGTTGTTGGCGGGCGGCCGGCGCGGCGCCGCCTTGCCGGTGCGCGCCTGGGTGATGAACCCGCCGCGGCTGTAATGCATGACCGAATCCTGCATCGCCACCTGCAGCCGCCGACCCTTGCCGGTGCGCGCCCGATCGAACAGCGCGCTGACGATGCTGAACGCCAGCAGCATGCCGGTGCCGGTGTCGCCGATCGTCGGGCCGGGCTTGATCGGCCTGCCGTCGCGCTCCCCGGTGATGCTCATCGCCCCGCCCGCGGCCTGTGCGATCGGGTCGAACGACAGGCCCTTTTCATAGGGGCTGCCGTCGCCGAAGCCCTTGACCTGGGCGTAGATGATGCCGGGATTGATCGCGCTGACGACATCGTAGCCGAGCCCCAATCGCTCGACCGCGCCGGGCGCAAAATTCTCGGTGAAGACATCGGCCTTCTTGACCATCTCCTTGACCAGCGCCAGGCCGCGTTCTGATTTCAAATTGACCGTGATCGACCGCTTGTTGGCGTTGTACATCATGAAATAATACGCGTCGCCAAAGCCGGTGCGGCCGGCTTCGCCGCCTTTCGGGTTTTCCACCTTGGCGATGTCGGCGCCCATCCAGGCAAGCGCCTCGGTGCATGTCGTCCCGGCCTCGAATTGCGTCAGGTCGAGCACGCGAATGCCGGCCAGGCAGCCGGGGGATACGGGAGTTACGTCCATGGCTGAACTCCTCATCGAGAAACGAAGTTGTGACCCCCGCGAAGGCGGGTTCGGGGCGCGCGGCAGTGCGGTTGCCTTGGTGTCCTGCTTGCCACACTTATAGGACATAGACGCACCCGACGGCGCCGCAAATCGGGAATATGCCCATCCCGCCAAAGCTGCCGGCCTGAAATTCATTGAAAAGCTTGACATCGGCCCCCCGCGGCAGAGGCTGGCGAGTTCGCTTCAGTTCAGGAAGATGTCGCCATGCCTGTGGAGATGATCGGCTGGATCGCGCCGCGGGTCTCGTCGGAGCTGATCCCGACGGTGGGACCCCCTTTTACCGCCAGCGTAATTGCCGAGACCGCGCGCATTCACGAGCGGGCCGGCTTTGACCGCGTGCTGATCGGCTATTTCTCGGACGCGCCCGACGGGTTTCTGGTTGGGGCGCACGCCGCGTCGGTGACCGAGCGGTTGAGTTTCCTGTTGGCGCATCGCCCCGGGTTCGTGGCGCCCCCGGTCGCCGCCCGCAAGCTCGCGACACTGGACCAGCTCAGCGATGGCCGTCTGGCGGTTCACATCATCGCCGGCGGCAGCGACGCCGATCAGGCCAAGGACGGCGACTGGACCGACCACGCGGCCCGCTATCGCCGGTCCGCCGAATATATCGGGCTGTTGCGCCGGACCTGGACCGAGCCGGCCCCGTTCGACCACGACGGCGAGTTCTATCGGACCCGCGGCACCTATTCGGAAATCCGCTGCCGGCAGCTTCCGCATATCCCGATTTATGGCGGTGGCGGCTCCGACGCGGCGATCCGGGCGCTGGCGCCCTCGGTCGATGTCTTTATGCTGTGGGGCGAGCCGCTAAAGGAGACGGCCCTCTTCATGGATCGCGTGCGGCGGGAGGCCGCGCTCTCCGGCCACAATCCGACCTTCAGCCTGTCGACCCGCCCGATTTTGGCGGCAACCGAGGGCGAGGCGTGGGACCGGGCGAGGGCAATCCTCGACCGGGTGCTGGTCAATCGCGGCGGCGCGCCGGCGCCAACGCGGCAGAACGTCGGCTCCAACCGGCTTCTGCAGGCCGCCGCCGCGGCCGAAGTGCACGATACCTGCTTGTGGACCTCGCTCGCCGTCGCGACCGGCGCTCAAGGAAACTCGACGGCGCTGGTCGGCACCCCCGAAACGGTCGCGCAGGCGATGCTCGAATACTATAAGCTCGGCGCCACCAATCTGCTGATCCGCGGCTACGATCCCCGGCCGGACGCCGTTCAATATGGCGAGGAACTGATCCCGCGCGTCCGCGAATTGGTGGCCGCCCACGACGCTGCGAGCGGCGCCGCCCCCGTGCCTCGGCGGGCGTGAAGACCGGCGCAAGATTCGGATTGGCGCTCGATTCGGATTGGCGCTTGTGCGGGCCGCTTCCGTCCCGGTAAAGACACATCGAGGTCGCCGGCCGCCCGCGCCGCCGATGCCCGCCCCCACCCCGGCGAAGGAGTATGCAATGCCAACGGAGAGCAAGCATCCCGAAACCATCGTGCTTCATGCCGGCTATCGCAGCGATCCGGCGACCAACGCCGTCGCCGTGCCGATCTACCAGACGACGAGCTACCAGTTCCGCGACAGCGAGCATGCCGCGAATCTGTTCGGGCTGAAGGAACTCGGCAACATCTACACCCGCATCATGAACCCGACCGGCGACGTCCTTGAGCAGCGCGTCGCCGCGCTCGAAGGCGGGGTCGCGGCGCTGGCGCTCGGCTCGGGCCAGGCGGCGTCGATGTTCTGCGTCAACAACATCGCCCAGGCCGGCGACAATTTCGTCAGCTCGACCGACCTCTACGGCGGCACCTGGAACCTGTTCCTGCACACGATGATGCGGACGATGGGGATCGAGGTGCGTTTTGTCGACCCGGCCGATCCGGAGGCCTTCCGCCGCGCCACCGACGCCAAGACGCGCTGCTACTACGCCGAGACCCTGCCCAACCCCAAGCTCGAAGTCTTTCCGATCGCCGAGGTCGCGAAAATCGGCCGCGAGATGGGGGTGCCGCTGATCGTCGACAACACGGCCGCCCCGGTGCTGTGCCGGCCGCTCGATCACGGCGCCGCGGTGGTCATGCATTCGACGACCAAATATATCGGCGGCCACGGCACCTCGATCGGCGGCATCGTCGTCGACGGCGGCAATTTCGATTGGGAAGCCCACGCCGAGCGCTTCCCACTGCTCAACCAGCCCGACCCGAGCTATCACGGCGCGGTGTGGACTGAGGCGGTCAAGCCGTTGGGGCCGATCGCCTATATTCTCAAGATGCGGGTGACGCTGTTGCGCGACCTCGGCGCCGCGGCGAGCCCGTTCAACTCGTTCCTGCACATCCAGGGGCTCGAGACCTTGCCGTTGCGGATGCGGGCGCATTGCGCCAACGCCGCGGCGGTGTCGCGCGCCTTGGCCGCGCACCCCAAGGTCAGCCGGGTGATCTATCCCGGGCTGATGGAGGGCGCGCCGCGGCGCCGCGCCGACGCCTATCTGAAAGGCGGCTATGGCGGGCTCCTCGGCTTGGAGCTGAAGGGTGGGCGCGACGCCGGGCGGCGCTTCGTCGATTCGCTGAAGATGTTCTATCACGTCGCCAATATCGGCGATGCGCGCAGCCTGGCGATCCATCCGGCGAGCACGACGCATTCGCAGCTGACCCCCGAGGAACAGCTGCAAACCGGCGTCACCGACGGCTACGTCCGCCTCTCGCTCGGCATCGAGCACGAGGACGACATCCTCGCCGATCTGCGCCAGGCGCTCGACGCGGTGTGACTGGGGATCGGAAGCGCGCCGCGACCCGCCCCCTAGGAGAACCCTCTCCCCCCAATGGGGGGAGAGGGCAGGGTGAGGGGGGCCGCTCCGACGCTCGCCTCGTATCCCCCTCACCCCAACCCTCTCCCCCACTGGGGGAGAGGGAGACGATCAGGGTGGGGGAGAGGGAGTTGTCTTTTCCCTGGCCGATCGACCTCGGCCTCACCGTCGCGAGCCACGGCTGGGTTCACCTCGAACCGTGGCGCTGGGAGAGCGAGACCGGGACGCTGCTGCACGCCGAGCGGATCGCCGGCTGGGTCGGCACGATCGCGGTACGGCAGCGCGACCCGCGCACGCTGGCGGTCGCATGGAACGGATTTTCCGATGACGCGGCCGCCGAAATCCTGCGCCGGGCGGCACGCTGGGTGTCGGCTGAATGGGATCCCGCGGCGGCGATCGTCGCGCTTGGCGCCGGCTTCGGCGACGAGGCGGCGCTGGTCGGGGCGGGCGGCGGACGCCTGCTGCGCGGCTCCACCTTCTACGAGGATTTCATCAAGACGGTGCTGACCGTCAACACCAGTTGGTCGGGCACGTGCCGGATGACCGCGGTGCTCGTCGCCGAGCCGGGCGGCGGCGCCTTTCCGACCCCCGATGCGGTGCTCGACTATGGCGAGGAGCGGCTGCGCCAGCGCGCCAAATTGGGTTTTCGCGCGCCGACCGTGGTCGCCGCCACAAGGCGGATGCTCGATGAATGTGCGATCGACCGCGACGGGCACGGCCGCCCCGACAGCTTCGACTACGACTATCTGACCAGTTTCAAGGGCATCGGCCCCTATGCGGCGGCGCATTGCCGGATGCTTCTGCATGATTTCAGCCGCATCCCGGTCGACTCAGTCGTCATCGCCCATTTGCGCCAGCGGCACGACACGAGCCCGGCCGAGTTCATCGCCGCGCGCGCCGAATGCGGCGCGTATCTCGGGCTCGCGTATCGGCTGATGCGCCTGCGCGAAAAATTCGCGGTCGCTGAAATTGACCTCGTCCAACCGTCCCCATCAGCCTATTGACGGGGGACAAGACAATCAGCGTTCGCCCCTTCGCGGCGATTCTCGACGCGACCCGCATGCGGCACGGCGCGGCGACGCGTGACGCGCGGCTGCCCCAGCCGAAGACGGCGGCCGAACTGTGCGCCACCGGAGATGACCGCTACCTGTCGCAGATGTCGTTGCGGGTGTTTCGCGCCGGGCTCAAGCACAGCCTGGTCGACGGGAAATGGCCGGCCTTCGAGGAGGTGTTTTACCGGTTCGACCCGCGCCGCATCCGCGCGATGCCGGACGAGGCGCTCGAACGGCTGCTCGGCGATTCGTGGCTGATCCGGCACTGGGGCATACTAAAATACAAGCGCAATTGCGCCATTTTCGCCTGAAAAATCTCGCTTTAGTCTTCGAACAAAACGTGAAAACGGGTGACGGACTCGATCTAAAACCGGTGCGCGGACTGCGGCAGGTTGACGCAGTGTAGAGCGTGAGCCTTGCCGGTACGGTTGTAGGACTGTATCTCTATGGGCGTCAGTAACACGCAATGGATGGAGCTCCTATGATCATGGCACCTCAGATCAATATCTCTGCTACCACATTCGCGCGACTCCAGCATTGCGCGGAGCCGCTCGTGGATGACATCGAGTCGGTGATCAACAAGCTCATCGATGCCTACAAGACACCAGGAGCACCCTCACCGGCATCATCCCCGCCGAAGCCGCCGCCGGGAGCGCCGCCCGATCTCACATGGACGAAACTCATGTCCGCCGAGATCGCGGGCAAGCCGTTGGCCAAGGTGGACTGGAATGCCCTGCTGCTCGCGATGGTCGAGCTGGCAGCGACGAAGGCCATGCCGGGCGACGAGGTTGCCGAGCTGGTCATCGTCAATCGGGTGGTCGGCCCGAAGACCAACAATGGCTACCGCTACGTCCCATCGGCCAATGTGTCCGTGCAAGGGCAAGACGCGAATAGCTGTTGGAAGGCGGTGGCGCACATCGCGAACAAGCTCAATGTCTCGGTGAAGGTGTTCTGGAAGTGGTACGACAACGAGAAAGCTGCAAAGCCTGGCGAGACCGGCAAGCTCAGCCTGAATGACGAGTAGATGAACTTCAGAAAAGTAGGACGGCTATGCAGCTTCCCTACTTTCGGAAACCAGCCCCGGATGTTGCTGATTACTTCGGACCCGAGAAGTGGAGCGGCTGAGGGGTGGGTCCCAGCCTTCGCCGGGACGACATCTTTGGCTATTCAGCGGCGCACCGCGACGAGCATGTAGTTGACCGACAGATCGTCGGTCTGGCTCCAGCCGCCGCCGCGCCAGTCGTAGCCGAGGCCGGCGAGCCGGGTGGTGGCGAGACCGCTGCGACGCAGCCCGAGGACGAATTCGGACGGACGAACGAAGCGGTTCCAGTCATGCGTGCCGGGCGGCAGCCAGCGCAGCACATACTCGGCGCCGACAATGGCCATCGCGAACGAGCGCGCGGTGCGGTTCAGCGTCGCGCCGATCAACGCGCCGCCCGGCTTGACCAGCCCGCCCAGGGTCGCGAGGAAGCTGTCGCGATCGGCGACGTGCTCGACGATTTCGAGCGCGAGGACGACGTCGAACCGCTTGCCGGCGTGCGCCGCCCCGTCGATATCCGCGACTTGGTAGTCGATCGCCAGCCCGCTCGAATCGGCATGGGCGCGCGCCGCCGCGATTGTGTCGGCGCCGGCATCGATGCCGGTCGCGTCGAAGCCGAGCCGCGCCATCGGCTCGGTAGCGAGACCGCCGCCGCAACCGATATCGGCCAGGGTTAGTCCGGCGAACGGCGACAGCGAACGCGCATCGCGGCGGAAATGCGCGACCAGCTCGCGCCGGATGAAATCGATGCGGACGGGGTTTATCCGATGGAGCGGCCCAAAGCTCCCCGACGGGTCCCACCAGTTCGCGCTCTGCGCCGCGAACCGATCGATATCGTGCCGGTCTACCGTGTCGCCGAAATGTTGCATGCCGTCGGTTCTGCGCGGTCGTGGCGGTAGGCTGCGCGAACGAGTATGCGCAGGCCGCGCGGTTCCGGCAACATCGCGTGGGCGACAATCCCTCGGGGACAATCCCTCGGCGACATGATGGCAACGCGATTGCGTCGGGTGATTTTTCGAGCGCGCCGGGCGGATAGGGATATCAATCGCCGATGCAAACGTTGCGACTAAACGAACGGCGCGTTACGAGAGGATCATGGCGCGGATAGTACAGAAATTCGGCGGGACCTCGGTGGCCGACATCGAGCGCATCCGCAATGCCGCGTGCCGCGTCAAGCAGGAGGTCGACGCCGGCAACGAGGTCGCCGTCGTCGTCTCGGCGATGGCCGGCGCGACCAACCAGCTGGTCGAGTGGACGCGGCAGGTAAACCGGCTGCACGACGCGCGCGAGTACGACGTCGTCGTCGCGGCCGGCGAGCAGGTCACGGCCGGGTTGATGGCGCTGTCGTTGCAGGTGCTCGGGGTCAACGCGCGCTCGTGGCTCGGTTGGCAGATTCCGCTGCGCACCGACGGGGTGCACGGCAAGGCCCGCATCGAAGCGGTCGACACCGCCGCGATCGAGCTTGGGTTCGCCGAAGGTCAGGTCGCGGTCGTCGCCGGGTTTCAGGGGATCGGCCCGTGCGGACGGATCACGACGCTCGGCCGCGGCGGGTCGGATACCTCGGCCGTGGCGCTCGCCGCCGCGCTGAAGGCCGAGCGCTGCGATATCTTTACCGATGTCGACGGGGTCTATACGACCGATCCGCGCATCGTTGCCAAGGCGCAGAAGCTGAGTAGGATCACCTACGAGGAAATGCTCGAGATGGCGTCGCAGGGCGCGCGCGTGCTGCAGACGCGCTCGGTTGAGATGGCGATGAACCATCGGGTGCGCCTTCAGGTATTGTCGAGCTTTACCGACGCGCCCGGAACGCTCGTTGTCGATGAGGACGAAATCGTGGAAAAGCGGATCGTCAGCGGCATCGCCTACAGCCGCGACGAAGCCAAGATCACGGTGCAGCGGGTGTCCGACCGCCCCGGCGTCGCGGCGGCGATTTTCGGCCCGCTCGCCGATAACGCGATCAATGTCGACATGATCGTGCAAAATGTCTCCGAGGACGGCAAAACCGATCTAACATTCACCGTCGGGCGCAGCGATCTCGATCGCGCCGTGGCGGTCCTCGAAAGCTGCCGTCCGGTCGTGGGGTTTTACGCGCTGAAGCCGGATTCGAACGTCGTCAAGATTTCGGTCATCGGCGTCGGCATGCGCAGCCATGCGGGAGTCGCCAAGCAGATGTTCCAGACGCTCGCCGACAAAGGGATCAACATCCAGGTGATCTCAACCTCGGAGATCAAGGTCAGCGTCCTGATCGCCGCCGAATATACCGAGCTCGCGCTGCGCGCCTTGCATACGGCCTACGGGCTCGACAGCCCCGGATGAGCGAAGGGCTGGTCGCTTCCGTTCACCCGAAGACTGCGCCTAACGCGGAGGCGCCTTACCGCGAGCCCAGCTCGGCGCGGGCCGAGCTCGATCGTCTATGGGCACGCGGCCGCGCCTTTCTTGGCACCGATCTCGCCATCATGGGCGGAGCGATGACCTGGGTGTCCGAGCGCAACCTGGTCGCCGCTATCTCCAACGCCGGCGGTTTTGGCGTGATCGCATCGGGCTCGATGTCGCCTGCCCTGCTCGCCGAAGAGATCGCCGCGACCGCCGCGCTGACAAGCAAACCGTTCGGGGTCAATCTGATCACGCTGCACCCGCAGCTGATGGAGCTGATCGATGTGTGCACCGCGCTTCGGGTCAGCCATGTCGTTCTCGCCGGCGCCATTCCGAGCGCGGCGGCGATCCAGCGCATCCGCGACGGCGGCGCGCGGGTGGTGTGCTTCGCGCCCGCGCTCGTGCTCGCCCGAAAGCTCGTGCGCATGGGCGCCGACGCGATCGTCATCGAGGGCAGCGAGGCCGGCGGCCATATCGGGCCGGTGTCGAGTGCGGTGCTCACCCAGGAAGTGCTGCCCCATGTGACCGAGGTGCCGGTTTTTGTGGCCGGCGGCATCGGTCGGGGCGAAGCGGTGCTGTCGGCCCTCGATCTTGGCGCGTCGGGCGTTCAGCTCGGCACGCGTTTTGTCTGCGCTCATCAATCGATCGCCCATCCGCGGTTTAAGCGTGCCTTCATCCGCGCCTCGTCGCGCGATGCGATGTCGTCGGTCCAACTCGATCCCCGCTTTCCGGTCATTCCGGTCCGCGCCCTCGCCAACTCGGCGACGGCGCGGTTTCGCGAGGTCCAGCGCGAGCTGATCGACCGCGTCAATCGCGGCGAGCTGTCGCTAAAGGAAGCGCAGCTCGAAATCGAGCATTTCTGGGCCGGCGCGCTGCGCCGCGCGGTCATCGACGGCGATGTCGAGAACGGATCGCTGATGGCCGGGCAAAGCGTCGGCATGGTGACGCGCGAGCAAAGCACGGCGGAAATCCTCGGCGAGCTGATCGACCAGGCGCTCGCCCCGATCGCCGCCCGCGAAGGCCGTTTGCGCAAATCGATGCAACCCGCGGGATCGGCGGAGGTTCGGGACCCCGGCGGATGAGCGAGGTCATCGGGAACCCCCCAGCGACGAAGCCCGGGAGCATTTCCGGGAGCACGCCCGGAAACCTGCCGGGGAGCGCGCCTGTAAGCGCCGCCGGCAATCTCGATGGGCACGTCTCCGCGACCCGGCGTTTGCTGCGCCGCTTGCGCGGCATCATGGCCGGGTCGGGCAGCGCCCAGGAGCGGCTCGATCGGATCGTGCGGGTGGTCGCCGCCGAAATGGTCGCCGAGGTGTGCTCGGCCTATGTGATGCGCGCCGGCGAGGTGCTCGAGCTGTTCGCGACCGAGGGGCTGCGTCCCGAGGCGGTGCATCGCACCAGGCTGCGGGTCGGCGAGGGGCTGGTCGGCCTCATTGCGGCGAGCGCTCGCCCGCTGGCGCTGGCCGACGCGCAGTCGCATCCCGATTTCGCCTACCGCCCGGAGACCGGGGAAGAGATCTATCACTCGCTGATGGGCGTGCCGATCCTGCGCGGCGGGCGGGTGCTGGGCGTGCTCGTCGTGCAGAACCGGACGCCGCGCCAATACGCCGAGGATGAGACCGAGATCGCGCAGACGATCGCGATGATCGTCGCCGAGCTGATCGCCAGCGGCGAACTCGTCAACCCCCATGAAATGGCGGAAAGCTCGATCGGCGGCTCGCTGCCGATGCGGCTCGACGGCATCAGGCTCAATCCCGGGCTGGCCATCGGCCCGGCGGTATTGCACGAGCCGAGGGTGGTGATCCGCCAGGTGGTCGCCGAGGACGTCGACGTCGAGCAGGAGCGCCTGCGCGAGGCGGTTGGCGCGATGCAGCAGGCGATCGACCAGCTCGTCGATACCAGCCGCGGCCTCGGCCCCGGCGAGCACCGCGACATCATCGAAGCCTATCGCATGTTCGCCGCCGACCGCGGCTGGCTCGGGCGGATCACCGAAGCTGTGCGCAGCGGCCTGACCGCGGAAGCCGCGGTGCAAAAGGTGCGCGACGAAACCAAGAGCCGCATGATGCAGATCACCGATCCGTATCTGCGCGAGCGGCTCTACGATCTGGAGGATCTCGCCAATCGGTTGCAGCGCATCCTGACCGACCCCGCAGGAACGGCCGGGCCCGAGCTGCCGGCCGAATTCATCCTGGTCGCGCAGTCGATGGGGCCGGCCGAGCTCCTCGATTACGCGCATCGGCGCATCAAGGGGCTGGTGCTTGAGGAAGGCTCGCCGACCACCCATGTCGCGATCGTCGCGCGCGCGTTCGACATTCCGGTGGTCGGCCGCGTCGCCGAGGCGACGCGCCAGGTCGAGCAAGGCGACATCGTCGTCGTCGACGGCGAGCACGGCACGGTGCTGATCCGCCCGCGCGCCGACATCCAGCAATCGGTCGTGGCGGCGGTCGCGGCGCGCACCCGCCGGCGCGCCTATTACGAGACGCTGCGCGACACCCCGGCGATCACCCTGGACGGGGTCGAGGTCAAGCTGGTGCTCAATGCCGGGCTGCTGCTCGACCTCGCGCAACTGCGCGCGACCGGCGCCGAGGGGGTCGGGCTGTTCCGCACCGAAATCCCGCTGCTGGCGCGCAACGCCTTCCCCGACGTCGCCGATCAGAGCGCCTTCTATCGGCGGGCCTATGAGCAGGCCGAAGGCCGGCCGATCGTCTTCCGCACCCTCGATATCGGCGGCGACAAGGTGCTGCCCTACCTCGCCCATGCCGCCGAGGACAACCCGGCGATGGGCTGGCGCGCGATCCGCATCGGCCTCGACCGGCCGGCGATGCTGCGGCAGCAATTGCGGGCGCTGCTGCGCGCCGCCGGCGGCCATGAGCTTCTCGTCATGTTCCCGATGATCGCCGAAATCGCCGAGTTCGAAGCCGCCCGCCGACTGTTCGACAGGGAACTGGTCCGCGCCGCGGCCGAGGGTCGCGAACCGCCGCTCTCGGTCAAGCTCGGGGTCATGCTCGAAGTGCCCTCGCTGTTGTGGCAGATGCCGGCGCTGCTCGAGCGGGTTGATTTTCTGTCGATCGGGACCAACGATTTGGCGCAGTTCCTCTACGCCTGCGATCGGGGCAATCCGCGCCTCGCCGAGCGCTATGATTTGTTGTCGGCGCCGATGGTGGCGCTGTTGCGCCAGGTCATCGCGCAATGCGGAGCCGCGCGGACGCCGCTCAGCATGTGCGGCGAGATGGCGGGCAACCCGATCGAGGCGATGGTGCTGATCGCGCTCGGCTTTCGCATCCTGTCGCTCGCCGCGACCGCGATCGGGCCGGTCAAGACGATGATCCGCAGCCTCGACGCGGCGGCGCTCGCGCGCTATCTCGACGAGATCGGCGATCGGCCCGACCACTCGCTGCGACCCCGGCTCGAAGCCTATGCCCGCGACCACGCCGTCGTGCTGTGAATAAACGCCACGCAAACCCAGCGCTTTGCTTTAGCCCGGCGCTTTGCTTTAGAATGACATAGGAGCGAAAACACGCGTGACCTTGTTCCAGCGGATAAAGACGCCTTTCGGCGAGTCGACCGACGAGGGTTCGGGCGAGCCGCAGCGGCGTGCGCATGCCGTCGGCGAATTGCTGCGCGCGCGCCGGCAGGAACTCGAGCTCGATCTCGGTTCGATCGGCGAGGCGCTGTGCATCAAGCCGGTTTTCCTGGCCGCGCTCGAACAGGGCCGAGCGGAGGATTTGCCGGGGCCGGCCTATGCGATCGGGTTCGTGCGCGCCTATGCCCATTATCTCGGCCTCGACGGCGACCGCGTCATCGAACGCTACAAGGCCGAATCGGCCGACGTTCACGCCCGTCCCGATCTCGCGTTGCCGGTGCCGCTTGGCGCGCGCAGCCTGCCGGGCGGCCCGATCCTCTTGGTCGGCTTGATCCTGGCGCTGTGCGGCTATGGCACCTGGTATTACCTGTCCACCGGCGACCGGTCCCGCCCGGAACGTGTCGCGGCGGTGCCGGCCGAACTCCAGCCGCCGACCCTGGCCGCGACCGCAAACCCCGCAACCGCGAGCCCGACCAGCCCGGCATTCGCCGCGCCGCGGCTTTCCCCGCTGCTTGCCCCGGGGCTGGTGTCGGGGCTGGTCCCGTCGGAGGCATCCCCGGCACCGGCGCTTCCCGCCATCGGCGCGCCCCCCGCCGACGCGACGCCCGCGGCGGCCCTGTTGCCGACGAATCCCGCGGCCAATCCCCCAGCCAATCCCCCGGCCCCGGCCGGCGCAACAGCCGCGGGACCGAGAGCCGCCGCCGGCGGCGGCAGCGTCGCGGCGGTGGGACAGGTCGACATCCGCGCCCTCGCCGATTGCTGGATCCAGGTCAGCGCTGCCGATCAATCGGTCGTGTTCTCGCGCGTCCTGAAGACCGGCGAGACCTATCGCGTGCCGCGATCGGGCCTCTTCCTGCGCACCGGCAATGCCGGCGCGCTGGCGATCGCGGTCGACGGCAAGCCGACGCCGGCGCTCGGCGCGGTCGGCGCGCTGCGCCGCAACGTTCCGCTCGAGCCCGATTCGCTGCTCGCCGGGACCGCGATCCGCGGCTAAAGCGCCGCAGTCTTTATTCTGTCACGCACCGGTTCTATATCCGGGCCTATATCCGATGCACCGATAATCCGCGAGGTTGAGATGAGCGTTCGGCCGTACCGCGACATCCACCGCCGCGTCTCCCGCCAGATCCATGTCGGCAAGGTGCCGGTCGGCGGCGACGCGCCGATTACAGTGCAGTCGATGACCAACACCGTGACCAGCGACGTGAAGGCGACCGTCGAGCAGGTGCAGGCGCTGGAGCGCGCCGGCGCCGACATCGTTCGCGTGTCCTGCCCCGATCGCGAATCGGCGCTGGCGTTGAAGCACATCGTCCGCGAAGTCCAGGTGCCGATCGTCGCCGACATCCATTTCCACTATAGGCGGGCGATCGAGGCGGCCGAGAGCGGCGCCGCCTGTTTGCGCATCAACCCCGGCAATATCGGCTCGGCCGAGCGGGTGCGCGAGGTCATCAAAGCCGCCAAGGACCATGGCTGCTCGATGCGGATCGGCGTCAATGCGGGCTCGCTCGAGCGCGATCTCCTGGAGAAATACGGCGAGCCCTGCCCGGAGGCGATGGTCGAAAGCGCCCTCAACCACGCCAGGATCCTCGAAGACAACGATTTCTTCGAGTTCAAGATCTCCTGCAAGGCATCCGACGTGTTCCTCGCGGTCGCGGCATACCAGGGGCTGGCGGACGCCTGCGACTACCCGCTGCACCTCGGCATCACGGAAGCCGGGGGCTTGCGCAGCGGCACCGTCAAATCCTCGGTCGGCATGGGCATGCTGCTCTGGGCCGGGATCGGCGACACAATCCGCGTGTCGCTGTCGGCCGACCCGGTCGAGGAGGTCAAGGTCGGCTACGACATGCTGAAATCATTGGGGCTGCGCCGTCGCGGGGTCACGGTGATTTCGTGCCCATCCTGCGCGCGCCAGCAATTTCAGGTCATCAAGACGGTCGAAATCCTGGAAGAACGCCTCGCCCACATCACGACGCCGCTGACGCTGTCGGTGATCGGCTGCGTCGTCAACGGCCCGGGCGAAGCGCGCGAAACCGATATCGGCTTCACCGGCGGCGGCAACAATATCCATCAGGTGTATATCAGCGGGATCGCCGACCACCGGCTCAAGGATGCCGATATCGTCGATCATCTCGTTGAGCTCGTTGAAAAGAAGGCCGCCGCGATCGAGGCGGCGATGCGGGACGAGAACGCCGCGGCGCTCGAGCCCGCAGAGTAGGCGTGGCGACCGCTTCGGCTCCGGGCGAATCATCCGCGGCCGAGGCGATCCAGGCCCGCCCCTCCTCGGCCTCCAGCGTCGTAAAGACCCGCACCTCGCTGGCGAGCAGGAAGCGCAGCGCGTTGACGGTATGCCGAACCCAACCGGTATCGGTTACCACCGCGATCCGCTCCCATTGCGGCAGGTGGTCGATGGCGACGTCGAGATCACCCCATCCGGCCCCCGGAAACCGGGAACCGACCTCGTAATAAAGCCGGATCTTGCGATGCCTTTTGAGCGAGCGCTCCATCGCCGGGCGCAGGACGGTGTCGCATTCTTCGTTGGTGACCCTGCCGCGCGCGACGATGCCCACGACGTTGTCGGGCAGCTCACGGATAAGCTCAATCATCGGGCAGTCCCCGCTGTGACCCCAACTCCGCAGATAGAACACCCGCCGGCTCGCGCTGGCGGGTGTTCTGGTTCTGTGTCGCGGGTGCGCCTCAGAACTGGACGCGCATGCGGCCGAGCACGACATTCTCGTCAGCTTGCGCGTTGCTGACCGTCACGCGATGGCCCCACATGTACTCGACACCGAAATCGACGAACGGGATCGGGTTCCAGATCACGTTAACCGCCGCGTTGATCAGCTCCTTGGCGAGCCCGCACCCGGCGGTGCCCGCGTTTCTCGCCGCGACCTGCGCCGCCGACGAGCCGCCCGAGCAAACCGCGCCCCTCAGCGTGTTGACGTCTTGGTGAAAGAACCCCAGGCCGATGTTCGAGCGCAGGTTCGGCGCCCAGTAATGGCGGTATCCGACATTGCCGCCATAGGCCCGCACCGGCTTGATGATCGTGTTCGCCGCGCTAACCGCGGTCGATGGCGAGATGGCCATGTTGCTGACCAGGCCGACCATCGAATTGCCGCTGCCCGACTGGAGGCCGCGACCAATCCCCTCGCCGGCGGTGACGTGCCAGGTAATGAAGTCCCGGTCCCAGCCGAGCCAGCGCGGCTTGACGTCGCCGCTGAATTGCGCCCCGAACCCGGTGAAGCTCCGGTCGATGAACGTCCCGTCCTTGACTTGCAACATCGGCCGTACCATCAGGCCGAAATCGACATGCCCCCAGGGTTGCGGAATATACCATGCCGCGTTCAGGTCGGGCGCCGGGGTCTTGAGCGGGTTGGTCGCGACGCCGGCGCTGGCCGGTGTCGCCACCGTGACCCCGCCGATGACCGCGGTCCCCGCGGCGGTGGCGCCGAACACCGGTGTCGAGCCCCCCGGCGCGGTCCAGGCGCCGAACAGCCCGGCGCCGGGCGCCCATATCTCGGTTTCGGGAACTTCGGCCGAGACCGACAGAGCCCCGGGGAAGCCCCAGCCGGCCAGCGGCATCGTGTAGCGGAGCTGCGGGAGACGCGCCGGACCCGGATCGCCAACCATGCCGCTGAACGAGATCGTTTCCACGCTGGCGTCGGCGTCACCGAAATTCGAGTTCGCCTGGCCGAACAATATCCCGCCGAGGGTACCGTAAGCGAATCGCAGGCGATCACTGAGGTTGCTCGAAATCGCATGCACCCGTTGGCTGGTCGCCGGGTCGCCGGCCCAGTCGAACTCGATGAAGGTGCGCGCCTCGCCCCAGGCGGTCGGGGTGCGGGTCTCGAAATTGAGCTTCGACTGCTGCCCCGTCAGGTAGAAGATGCTGTGGCCCTTTGACGCCGCGGCGCCCGCGAGCGGGATGTTGTTCAGCTGTCCGGTCTGGCCCGCGTTGGTGCTGATCGCGTTGGGATTGCCGCCGGTGATATAATAAATCGCGTTTGCCCGGACCTCGCCGCCGACCCGGATCGAGGTATCGGTGCCCGGGACCAGGAACGAGCGCGGGAAGCTGCCGCCCATCATCTGCACCGTCCGCGGCCCCGGCGCGCCGCCGAGCCCAAACAGATTGCCCGGCACGGGAGCCTGCGCCAGCTGGTCAAGGCGGCGCTGGAGAAGCTCCTGGTTGACGCGGAGATCCGACACTTCGTCAGCCTTCGCCGGATTCGGTCCGAACGCCAACGGCGCAGACAGCACGAACGCAATTGCCGCCGCCGTGGCGGGATCCCGCCGCTTGAACATTGTTCTCTCCCCCTCCTGAGACTCATGCCGGTGCCGGACTAGCGCTGAGCCCGGCTGCCGACCCAACCTTTTGGTTAGGCCTGGGGCGCATGTTCTTCCCTCCGCGCGAGCCCGTCCTTGTGCAAAAACATTGCTATATAATAACGTTTTAGACAGTTAATTGCGCATCACTGTCTAAACCGTTCATTCATAGCAATTCGGCAACGCATTCGGCTGCCTGTCGACGATCGGATATTTATCAACCGGAAGAATAGGTTTGGATCGATCCGTCGGCGGACTATCTTATTGCAAGGACGACAAGGCGACCTGCGCGGACGCGCGGGAACAAACGCCGGCTGAACGAGCAGAACAGGGAGCAGACAAATGCGCTCCAGATCATCCGCCGCGAGCGGGCGTCGGGGCCCAGCCTCTGTTGACCGCCCGCTCGCCTCCCTGCTGTTGACGGCGGACGAGGCCGCCGTGCTGCGCGATTTGCAGTCGCCCAACCGCAGCGTTCGACGCGGCCAGGAGATCATCAGCGAAGGCCGCCGCTGCACGACGGTGTTCATCCTCACCGAGGGGATCGCGATCCGCTACCGAATCCTGCGCGATGGGCAGCGCCAAATCATCAACCTGTTGCTCCCGGGAGATTTCGCCGGGGTTCGCAGCTGCTTTTTCGAGAACGCCCTTTATTCGATAAAGACTCTCACCAAGTCGGTCGTCGCGCCGGTGCCGGTGGGCCGGCTGATTCGCCTGTTCGACACCCACCCGCGCGTGGCGGCCAAGCTGTTCTGGTCGTTCTCGTGCGAGACCGCGATCTATGCCGAGCATCTGGTCGCGCTCGGCAGGCGGTCGGCGCTCGAACGGGTGGCCCATTTCCTGATGGAATTGCTGACGCGGTTGCAGCTGATCGGGCTGGCCGACGAGCGATCCTTTCGCTTGCCGCTGACCCAGGAGACGATCAGCGACGCGCTTGGCCTGAGCATCCCCTACGTCAACCGTGTGTTGCACCAGTTGCGCGACGATGGCCTCGTGCGGATCAAGGATCAGCAGGTGGTCATCGACAATGTCGAAGAACTCTCCGCGCTCGCCGATTTCGAGAATATGTACCTGAAGCCGCTCTCGATCGCCGAGTTGCTGGCGGAGCACGAGTAAGATAGGCGCCGCTGCGTCCCTCGCCGCGCGGGCGTCGGGCTCCCCGTGGCATCCGGTTGGCGCCGTAAAGGAGTCGGAAACCTTTTGCGCATAGCCTGGGGCGGATCGATGTGGGATTATCCCATCTCGCAGCCGGACGGACGACATGAGCGTTGCGGAGTTACGGCCGGCGGAAGCCCCGGCATCGACGCGCCCCGCGGTCGGCAGCCCCGGTTTGGGTGTCGCGAGCGAGCGCTCGCTCCCGGCATCGAGCGCCGCGCCCGAGCTCGCCCCCGAGCTCGCTATCGTCATCCCGACTCTCAACGAGCGCGACAACGTTCCGATCCTCGTTCAGCGCCTCAACCGGGCGCTGGCCGGGATAGCCTGGGAGGCGATCTTCGTCGATGACGATTCGCCCGACGGGACCGCCGATGTCGTCCGCGCGCTGGCCCGAAGGCAACCCAACATCCGGGTTCTGCACCGGCTGGGACGGCGCGGCCTGTCGTCGGCCTGCATCGAGGGCATCCTCGCCAGCACGGCGCCCTATGCCGCGGTGATGGACGGCGATTTGCAGCACGACGAGACCCTGCTCCCGATGATGCTCGCCAAGATCAAGGCCGAGCGTCTCGATATCGTGATCGCCAGCCGCCATGTCGGACAGGGCAGCGTCGGCGAATGGCAGCGCTCGCGAGTCATGATCAGCGATATCGCGAGCCGGCTCGGGCGGCTTGTCGTCAAGGCCGAGTTGACCGACCCGATGAGCGGCTTTTTCCTGATCAAGCGCGACGCCTTTGGCGAGACGATGCGCGCGCTGTCGGGCCAGGGGTTCAAGATCCTGCTCGACCTGTTTGCCTCCTCGCCCCGCCCCCTCGCCTTCGCCGAAGTGCCGCTGACCTTCCGCCAGCGCCTGCACGGCGAGAGCAAGCTCGACGCAATGGTGGCCTGAGAATATCTGATGCTGCTGCTGGAAAAGCTGGTCGGGCCCGCGGTCCCGGTCCGCTTTCTGCTGTTTTCGATCATCGGCGCGCTCGGCGTCGGCACCCATCTGTTGACGCTGTGGTTCGGGACGCACGTGCTGTTCCTCGCTTTTACGCTGGCCCAGGCGGTTGCGACTGTGGTCGCGATGAGCGGCAATTTTTTCCTCAACAATCTGTTCACCTATCGCGACCGCCGGTTGCGCGGCCGGCGGCTGTGGACCGGGCTGATTTCGTTTTACGCGGTGTGCGGCGTGGGCGCCGCGGCCAATGTCGGCGTCGCCTCCTATCTGATCGGCGGCCACCACTCCTGGTGGCTGGCCGGGCTCGCCGGCGCCGCGGTGTCTGTCGTGTGGAATTACGCGATGTCGTCGATTTTTACCTGGTCGCCCCGCCGCGCCGCCGCGCCAATCCCCCTCGCGCGACCCGCGGCCGCGCCGCCAGCCGAAGCCCTGCCGCCGCGCTGACGCTGCGCCGGGGAAGATCTATCGACAAGCCGCCAGGGCTTTGTTATAGACCGCGCCACCCTCGGTGGGGTGCATAGCTCAGTTGGTAGAGCAGCTGACTCTTAATCAGCGGGTCGCAGGTTCGAGTCCTGCTGCGCCCACCATTCTTTTCAAAGGGTTAGGATAGAAAATTAGGGCAGTGACGCTGCCGAATGCGTGGCAGGTTGGCGGTTCCGGGTACCAAACGGGGTACCAGCCCGAGGAGGTGTTCCTTCCCGCAAAAACCCCGCTGGACTCCTTGGCGGAGGCGACGGAAACTCACGTTCCGAACAAACAGGGAACGTGTCATGGCCGCAAGCTCCCGCCTTATGATCACCGAAGCCGAGCGCCGATTTCCGGCTCGCATCCGCATCGCCGTTCCGCCCGAAGGGTTCGGCCGCCAACTCGACGACATGGCCGCCTGGCTCGATGCAAATTGCGGCGCCGGCAATTGGGCCATGACGCCCGCGGGCTTGCGCGGCGTCGTTAACGACGCGCTCGCGATCTTTTTTCTCGACACCGCGCTCGCGAATGCCTTCGTCGTGCGCTGGTGCCTCGGGTACCGCGTCGAAACCTACGAGGGCAGCTTCCGCCTGCGCGAGGACGAGCCGACGCGGCGAATTCCTGCTCCGCATCACCGGACGCCGTAAGCGGCGCGCATGAAAAATCCCGCCGGAGGCGGGGGTGCGCAGTGCTTACAATTTCAGCTCACCCTGGACTGGCGGTGGGGGAGAGCAGCGCAGCTCATCGAGCTTCTGCTCGTAAAGGGCGACCGCTTCATCATACGTCAGCCCGGCGTCGACAACTTCCTCGCCGGCGCGACCGTAGATGCGTATGACGCCCCAGCTTCCCCCGGCGCCGCGCAGGAAATACGCGACGCTCACGGCTAGTACTCCTCCGCGAGCATAATGGTCAGCACGCGGGTCGTTTTCGCCGGGTCAGTCGGGTCCTCCGAGCCGAACTCCATCGCGGAATCGTAATAATCGAGCTTGAAAAAGAACTTACGGCCGGCGAGCTCGAAGCTGCCAAAGTCGTGCTCCGCGTGCGGATCGTTGTCGGCATTGAAATCCGAGAACGTCGCGACACGCTGGATCACCATTGACTTCACGTCCGAGGGAAGGGCATCGACGCCGGCGGTCATCAGCACGCGCCCGCCGGTCATCGCGGTACAAAATGCGTCGTTGAGCTCTCGGATCTTCGCGGCGCTCACGGCGCATCCTCGCCGAGATCGTCGCTCTTATACGGCGACATGTGCCGCGCGCCGCACTCCGGACAGTCGTCGTCGCACATGCACGACCACTCATCCGTCCATTCGTGCTCGCATCGATCGCACCGGTAATAGTTGAGGAACCGGAGCTCGGCGTCGTCATGTTCGGCGTCCATCAGATGAGCCCTCCGAGCACGAGGCCCGAGACCAAGGTCCCGCGCTTGCACACTTCGCACCAGCCGCGATCCTGATCCGGCTCCATCTCGGCCGTGTAGTCGCAGTCCGGATTGTCCGAATTGCAGCAGATCGCCGGGCATACGGTGTCGGCTATTGCCGCCGCGAACAGCGCGTTCTCATCCTCGAACCCCTCAATTTCGATGAGCTTGGCGAGTTTCGTGCGCCGCATCTCCGGGCTCATGGCTGGCCCTCCGCGGCAATGATCTCGGCCATGGAGCGGTGCTCGACGGAGGCCCATAGCTCACCGAGCGGAACGTCCCGCGCTGGTTTTTTGCCGTTCTCGCGTAGCTCGTTGAATTGGCGCTGCCGAAGCTCGGCAGCGGAAAGATCGTCCATGCTTTCCTCCGTCCCGCTACCGGTGCCCGACCATTCGGGCGCCGGAGCGCAGGGCGGAGCGCTGGAGTCTGCGATTATACTATCGTATTTACGGGTTAGGGAAAATTGACTAAGGGCAAAAAGCAGGGGCAAAGCTTTGCACCTGCAAGTCGTCCAAATGCGGGGATGTCCTTATTGTGCTAGGGCGCTAGTTCCTGTTCAAGTACGGCAACCCGGTGCGCATTCCGGTGAAGGTGATCAGCCATTCCGGCTGAAGGTGATCACCGATTCCGGTGATCGTGATCACGCTGATCACGGGCGGCAAAGCCCGGCGTGATGGTGGCAGCGCTCCGCGCCGCCGACGTAAGCGTAGGTTGCATGGGC
>CAMATN010000046.1 GCA_945861155.1 Rhizobium sp. Q54 | reverse complement strand
CCCTCCCCCGCAAGCGGGGGAGGGAAGGGTGGGGGCGGCAACGCCGCGACGATGCGCTCGCGATAGGCGCGCGCCGCCGCGACATCGCCGACCGGCGGCGCCAGATTCGGCATCACGACCGCGCGAGCGAACTGCCGCGCGGTCCACGGCAGCACACTCCGCAGCATTGCGCCGTCGCGGAAATGCACATGCCAGTCGTCAGGCCGGCGCAGCGTCAGCGTGTCAATCATACCGCCAGCACGGCCGCGGGGCGCTGGCCGACCGCATAGGTCGCCAGCGGCGTCAGCGCGCCGGTCTGGCCGTCGATGCGGTATGACGCCAGGCGACCGGACGCAGTGCCGGCGGCGAACAGGTATTTTCCGTCGGGGTCCACGGCGAAGGCGCTGGGGACCGCTTCGGTCGGCACATGACCGGCAGGCGTCAAATGCCCGGTGGCGGCGTCGACGGCGAACCCCGCGATGCTGTTGTGGCCGCGGTTGGCGACGTAGAGGAACCGCCCGGACGCGGTCAGATGGATCTGCGAGCAGGTATTCCGCGCCGTCTGCCCGGCCGGCAGGGTCGTGATCGTTTGCGCGGAGGCGAGGGCGCCGGTCGCGCGATCCAGGCGATAGGCCGTGACGCTGCAGCCCTGCTCGTTCGAGAAATAGACGAGGTCCAATGTCGGATGAAAGCAATAGTGACGCGGGCCAACGCCTTCCGCCGGGTCGATCCGGAATGGCGAATTTGGCTCCAGGCGCCCGGTTTGGGCATCGAATTTGAACTGTAGAATCATGTTGGGGCCGGGGTTGTCGCGGGGTGGCTCCATCACGTTGTCTTGGAGGCGGGCGATGTGCGGCACAAAGGCAAACCGGTTGGACGGGTCGGTCGCAATCGCGTGGGCGCCCTCGGCGGTCGCCAGCCAATCGTGCGATGGGGCGCCGACCGCGCCATCCTCGCCAATCCGATAAACGGCGGTGCCGCCGCCCTGATAATAAGCGGCGAGCAGATACTTGCCGGTGCGGTCGGCGGCCAGAAACGTCGGCGCGTGCGCCTGCGCGACCGTTCCCAGCGGCGTCAGGCCTCCGGTGGCAGGGTCGATCCGGAAACTCGTCATCGCCGGCACCGTGCGGTAGCCGGCGTAGAGGGTGCGCCGGTCCGGGCTGATCGCCAGCACCGACGGTCCGCCCGCCGCAGATACGCTCGCTTTCGGCGTGAGTTGGCCGGTTCCGGAATCGATCGCGAAGGAGGCGATCTTGTCGTCGTCTTGCAGGCAAACGAAAAGGACATTCGGCATCTTTTTACTCCTGGGGCAAATGGGGCGCTCAGCCGGGCGCGAGCGGTGCGTGGAGGCGGGTTCCGGGGCAGATGATGCCGCCGCGATCGCCGATCGCGATGCCGCCGTAACATTCGGCGAAGATCGGCGGCAATTCGCGAGCCTCCGGCGGCGCTAGCCACAGACGCAACAAATGCCGCTTGCGCTCGATGTCCGACCAGTCTTCATAGGCGGAGCGGGCGTGCAGGATCGTGTGGTTGTGCAGGAACTGGATGTCGCCCGGCATGAAATTCATGTCGAGCCGCAATTCGGGGTCGGCCGCCAGTTCGCCGAGCATGTCGAGCGCTTCGAAATCTTCCGGCGTCAGCCGCCGCGCCTCGGGAAAGCGCTGCGCCGACCCGATGTGGAGCCGGGAATACAGCACCGAGACGGTGCCGGCATGCTCGTTGAACACCGGCGCCTCGTAGAATGGCGCCTTGCCCTCCGGGACTTCGCCCCGCCGGTCGATCGGGAAAGTTCGGTAAAGCCGCTCCAGCAGATCGGGCCGGCGTTCCGCCATCGCATTGTGCACGCTCATCGAACTGACGATCGTCGAAAGCCCGCCCGACTTAGCGCGCCGCAAACAAAGCAGCGCGACGACGTCGCAGCGATCGATATGGAAATTCTGACGTTCCGCGGTCGCATAGCTGCGCAGATTGGGGTTGGTCGCGCTGAGCCCCTGGCCGAGATCGTAGACATGCCCGAGCAGATGGCCTTTCGCGTTCTGCGAACGGGCGCTGCCGAAATACGTGCCGATCCCCCAATAGCCCGTCGCGCTGTCGACGATCGGGCGGTCTGCGACCGGCATCCCGCGCAGCAAGACAAAGCCGCGGCCGTCGAGCACCTCGGCGCGCAGCCGGTCGAGCACCGGCCCGAGCGTCGGCAGCGGAAAATCCTCGCGGCGGATTTCGGCGAGGTCGCGACCGCTTGCCCGCACCGCCCGCACCGCGCCCTCGATCTCGGCGATCTCCGGTGGCGAAAGACGGTAGCTCCACTCCGCGTCGCGGCCGCGCATGTCCGCCCCGATCCAGGCGGCGGGGCCCTCGATCAGCCGCCGCGACGGCGAGCGTCGCGCCGGGATCGTGGTATCGGTGGCGATAGCGGGCATCTGACTGACCTCGCTCTGTTGCCGGGTCGGCGGCCCCCGCGGCAGCCAAATCCGAGCAATGCAGCATAGCGGATTAGCGAGAAATCGCTCAGCGCGGCGCGGCGGCGATGTTGCCGCCATCGACGGTGGCGATTCCCCCGGTCGTGGTGCGGGCCAGCGCCAGCTCGACAAAGGCCTGCGCGACATCCCCGGCGGTGACCTCGCGGCGCAGCAGATTGCCGCCCATGTACTCGGTCTCGCCGACCCCGCGCGCCCGGGCGCGCGCCGCGATCATCTCGGGGGTCAGCAGGCCGCCGCGGATGCGGTCGGCATTGACCGCGTTGGCGCGGATGCCGATAGCGCCGTAATCGAGCGCGTATTGCCGCATCAGCGCCAAGGTGGCGGCCTTCGGCACGCCGTAGGGGCCAAAATCGACGCCGGGGTTGAGCGCCTGCTTCGACACGTTGAACAACAGGCACCCGCCGGTGCCCTGCGCCAACATGATCCGCACCGCGTTCCGCGCGACCGATTGATGGGCGAAGAAGTTCAATTCGAAGCTGTCGCGCAGGGTCTTGTCGTCGATCTCGCCGATGCGGCCCTGCCAGGCGGCGCCGGCGTTCGACACGACGATGTCGAGCCCGCCGAAGCGCACCGCGACCCGGTCGAACGCGGCGCGCAAGGCGGCCGTGTCGGTCACGTCGGCGGCGAGGCCGAGCCCACCCAATTTTGCTGCCGCGCCCTCCACTCCGGCGCCGTCGCGGTCGATCAGTGCGATCTCGGCGCCGGCGTTCTTCAAGGCGCGCGCGGTGGCGAGGCCGATCGTGCCGGCGCCGCCGGTGATCAGCGCAACCTGGCCGGCGAGCGGTTTTTCGGCGGCACTGCCGAGCTTGGCCTGTTCGAGCGACCAGTATTCCATCTCGAACAACTCGGCCGGGCTCAGCGACTCGAACGTGCCGATCGCCTCGGCGCCGGTTACCGTCGCGACCCAGCTTTCGGCGAGGTCGGCCGCGACCGCCGCGTCCCTGGCGCTGCGCCCGAGCCCGAACAGCCCGAGCCCCGGCACCAGGATCACCCGCGGCGCCGGATCGAGCTCGCGTTTTCCTCGCCCCGCGCCTCCTGCGCCCACCCCCACCCTGCCCTCCCCCGCTTGCGGGGGAGGGTTGTTCGGGCGAGCACCGGGATCTCCCTCCCCCGCAAGCGGGGGAGGGAAGGGGTGGGGGTTTGCCGGAGAGGCAAGTGTGGGGTCCGCCGAGCCTGCGTTATGGCGGGCGAAATAGGCGTGGTATTCGGCGATGAAGCGCTCGACGGCCACCCGCGCGGTGGCGGCGAACGCGTCGAGCCGCCCGGGTTCCGGCGCCGGCACGATCAGCGGAAAATTCTTGGTGCGGATCGTGTGGTCGGGGGTGGCGACCCCGGCAAGCCCGTAGCGCTGCAAATCGGCCCCGTCGACGAAATTGCGCACCTCCGGCCCGCCGCGGAAATCGAGCACGAAGCGCTTGTAGAGACCCGGCGCCGCCGGGTCGGCGAGCGCGCTGACGCCGCGCAAGACAGGCGCGACCTCGGCCGCGCCGGCCACTTCAGCCGGCAGCTTTGCCGCGGCGAATACGCGCCTGCGGCCGCGCGACAGGCGCTCCTCCGCTGCCGAGACGATCGCGATCATCCGTTCGTAAGCCTCGCGCGCGCTGTCGCCGAAGCTGAAAACCCCGTGCTTTAGCAGCACGAGGCCTTCGACCGCCGGATCGGCCTCGTAGATTTCGGCCGCCTTCTTGGCGAGCAGGAAGCCCGGCATGATGTAGGGCACGATCCCGACCCGCTTGCCGTAGAGATCGGCGACGCGCTCGGCCGCGTCGGGCTGGTCGGCGAGGCTCAACACCGCGGTGGCATGGGTATGATCGACGAATTTGTGCGGCAAAAACGCGTGCAGCAGCGTCTCGACCGATGGGGTGGGCGCGCCCGGATCAATCAGGTTGGCGCGCTGGAGGCGCACCATGTCCTCGTCGGACAGCGCGTCGCGCCAGCGCAGCCGGCGCAGCGGCGCGAGGCGCACCGCCGGCAGCCCGGCCGGCTCGATATCGCCCATGTCCCAGCCGCTGCCCTTGACGCACAGCACCTCGACCGGGTCGCCCATCAGGTCCGGCAACACGGTCTTGACCGACACGTTGCCGCCGCCGTGCAGCACCAGGCGCGGATCGCCGCCGAGGAGGCGCGAGGTGTAGACGCGCAGCGCCAGGTCGCGGCCGATGCTCGCGCCATAATAGCGTGCGACCGTCGCCTCGGCATCGGAGTCCGACCACAGGCTACGCATGGTATGCCCCCAAACCTACGATCTGGGACGAGGGGTCAGTTCGGCGCGTCTTGGGCCGGGCGGGTCGGCTGCAAATTGGCCGGGTCGCCGACCACCGCGAAACTGAGCCGCGTCGGATCGAACAGGCGACGCGCCACCGCGCGCGCCTCTTCCAGGGTGACGGCGCCGATCAGCCCGGCGCGGCGGTCGAGGTAATCGACGCCGAGGCGATCGACCTGCATCCGGACGAGCAGCCCGGCGATGCGCCGGGTCGAATCGAGCCCGAGCGGAAAGGACCCGGTCAAATAGGTCTGGGCGTCGCGCAACTCGGCCTCGGTCGGGCCCTCCTCGCGCATGCGCTGCCACTCCTGGCGGATCAGTCCGATCGACTCGGCGACCCGGCCGTTCTCGGTGGCGACGCTGCCGAGGATCAGCCCGGCATGGCGATACGGCACCAGCTCGGTCGAGACGCCGTAGGCAAGGCCACGTTTTTCACGGATTTCCTTCATCAGGCGGCCGCGGAAGCCGCCGCCGCCGAGAATCTCGTTGAGGACCAGCGCGGCGTACCAATCCGGGTCATCGCGTTTCGGCCCGGCCTGACCAAAGGTCACCGCGCTTTGCGGCACCGCCGTGCGGCTGACAATCAGCGCGCCGCGCTCGGGCGGGTTTGCCTGCGAAATGACGACATCGGCGCCGCCGGTTTGACGCCGTGGCTGATCTCCGGGCGGGTCGCCTTGCGGAAGGGTCCCGAACACCTGGTCGACGAGCGCCGACAGCTCCCCGGCCGTCACGGCGCCGACGGCGCCGATCACCAGGCGGCTGCGCTGAAATTGGCGGCTGGCGAAGCCGGCGAAATCGGCGTGCGCGACCGCCGCCACGGTTGCCGCGCTCCCCGCGGCGTTCTTGCCGTAAGGGTGATGTTCGAACGCGTCGCGCATCCACAGCCGACCGGCCAGCGAGCGCGGGTTGCGTTCCTGGCGCGCCAGCATCGCGATCGTGTCGGCGCGGATGCGCTCAATTGGCTCGGCCGCGAAATGCGGCTCCATCAGCGCGAGGCGCAGCAACTCGGCGGTGGGCGCCAAATTGAGCTTGAGAACTCTGAGGCTGCCGTTGAACTCGTCGTGCCCGGCGGTGAAACTCAGTTCGACCGCAAGCTCGTCGAGCTGGCGGTGAAAGGCGATGCCGTCGTGGGGGCCGGCGCCTTCATCGAGCAGCGCGGCAGTCATCGCGGCGGTGCCCTCCTTGCCGGGTGCGTCGAGAGCGGCGCCGCCGGCAAAGGCAAAGCGCAGCGTCACGATCGGGAGCGAATGGTCCTCGACGAGCCAAGCCTCGATCCCGCTCGCGCCGGTCACCTGCTGGATCGGCAGAGTTGCGGCACGCGCGCTCCCCGCGACGGTCGACAGGGCCGCGACAAACAGCATGGCCAGCACCATGCGAGCATGCCGGTTCACAAGGTTCCGGTTCACACGGTTCCGGTTCAAAAGGTTCATGAGGTACGCTCCGGCAGCAATATCCCGGTCGCCGAGTTGCGCTCGACCAGCACGGCGCGCGCCGCTTCATCGATTTCGGCCGGCGTGACCGCGCCGATGCGATCGGGCCAGGCGGCGATTTCGGCCAGGCTTTGCCCGACCGCGAGCGCGGCGCCGACGATATTCGGGGGGCCAGTCAGACTGTCTTGCGCGTAGACCGAGGCTGCCCGCATGCGCCGTTGCGCCCGCGAGACTTCGTCGGCGTCGACCCCCTCCTCGACAATGCGGCGCAGTTGCGCGTCGATCGCCGCTTCGAGATCGGCGACGGCAACCCCGGCTTTCGGCGTCGCATGGACCGCGAATGCGGTAAGCCCGAGTGCGGTCGCGCCATAATCGGCGCTCGCCGACAGCGCGAGCCCGTCCTTTAGCACGAGGCTCGTATAGAGCCGCGAGACGGTGCCGCCGCCGAGCAGCTCGGCGAGGACCTGCAGCGCGTAGGCGTGTTTCGTTTCGCCGGCGCGATAGCTTGGCGCGACATAGAGCCGGCGCCAGCTCGGCTGCGCGACGCGCAGGTGCTTCATCTCGATCCGGATTGCGGCGTGATGCGGCGGTTCGTCGAGGCGCAGCCGCGCCGGGACCGGGCGCGCTGCCAGCTTCCCGAATTCCGCTTCGGCGAGCCGGCGGACCTCCGCCGTCTCGACATCGCCGGCGACGATCAGGATCGCATTGTTCGGGGCATACCAGTCGCGATAGAAGGCCAGCGCATCGGCCGTGCCGAGCCGCCGGATCTCGGCTTCCCAGCCGATTGTCGGAATGCGGTAGGACCCGTTCTGAAACAGAGTCGCCATCAGCTGCTCGCGCAGCAGGGCGGCGGGGTCGTTGTCGACCCGCGTGCGGCGCTCTTCGAGGATGACGTCGCGCTCGGGCAGCACGACCGCATCGTTGAGCCGGAGCCCGGTCATGCGGTCAGCCTCAAGCCGCATGACCAAACCGAGCCGGTCGCGCGCCACGGTCTCGTGATAGGCCGTGTAGTCTGCGCCGGTGAAGGCGTTGTCGCGCCCGCCGATCTGCGCGATTTGCGTGGTGAATTCGCCCGGCGGATACGCCTCCGTGCCCTTGAACATCAGATGTTCAAGAAAATGGGCGATGCCGGACTTGCCGCGCGGGTCGTCGGCGGCGCCGGTCTTGTACCAGACCATCTGGGTGACCGCTTGCACCCGGTGGTTCGGCAGCACGACGACCTGGAGCCCGTTGGCCAGGGTGAAGGTCTCGGCCCCGAAATGCTGGGCCTGCGCCGGCGGGTTCGCGCCCGACATCAGAAGAACCAGCGCGACGAACAGCCCCACCCAGCCCCGCCGCGCCGATGCTAGCTGTGCAACTATCCCCTCTCCCGCAGAGCGAGGGAGGGTTGCTAAAAAATCCTTCATCCGAACCCCGATCAATAGACACCCTTGATGGGCGTGGTCTCGCGCTTCTCGATCGGGGCGCTGCCAGGGGCGCTGTCGGTCGAGCCGAGCAGCTTGCTCGCGAGGCTTTGGTCGCCGACCTGCTGGCTCGGATCGCTTTGCGGTCCGGCGACCGCACCGCTGCCGGACGCCCTCAACGCGAAGGTCGCCTGCTTGCCCGGCTCGCCGGGGCCGGCGGTGTCGATGACTTTGCGCGCCCGCTCCGCCGCGGTGGTCTCCTGCGGCCGCAGCGCGCCCGGATTTGGCGGGCGCAAATTGAAATCGGGCGGGATCGTCAGCGGCGCCCGCGACTCGATCACGAATTCGTCGGGTCCGACCCGGTCCATGCCAAGGGCTACGCGCAGATCGCTGCAGCCCGGCGCCAGCAGCATCGCCGAAAGGCAAGCAATCGTCAGCAAAGGGATAGTGGGCCGTCCAGCAACAACCCTATCATTGCCGATCATGGCGAAACATCTTCTCCCCGGTTTTCTTGCGGCGCCGCGCGCCGCGACAGCAGGCTGTCCAGCAACATTACCCCGACCCCGACGCAGATGGCGCTATCAGCAAGATTGAACGCCGGCCAATACCATGCCCCGGCGTGAAAATAAAGGAAGTCAACCACTGCGTCAAAACGCAGCCGGTCGATGATATTGCCGATCGCGCCGCCGATGATCAGGCCGAGCGCTACCGCCAGCAAGCTCGTGCGGACACGGCTCAGCCAAACGATCAAGACGACGACGATCGCCGCGGCGGCGAGCGAGAAGATCAGCGAATTGATGCCGGTCCGGCTAAACAGGCCAAAGCTGACGCCGCTGTTGCAGGTCAGCACGAGATCGAGGAACGAATTTACCGCAAGGCGGTGGGCGGCGCATCCGGTCTCGCCGAAAAAGGCCAGCACCAGCGCCTTGCTGGCCTGATCCAGCAGCGCGACGACCGCCGCCACGGCGAGGCCGCGCCCAAGCATTACCCCCTCCCTCACCCTCCCCCACTTGCGGGGGAGGGTGAGGGAGGGGGTGGCGGCCGGCAGGCTGCCGGAAGGGCTTTGGGCCGCACTGGCGCCGCGGTCGAGAACATCGCCGCAGCGACCGCAGAGATCGTCGTGGCCCGGGACGTGGCCTACTTCCGGCAACACCCGCCAGCAACGCTCGCACCGAGCCCCCGCCGCCGGCACGACGACAACCCCGATGCCGGGCACATCGGGCAGGGTGAAGGCGCCGTCCGGGGGCGACCCGGCCACGACCGTCTCGGCTGAAACGATGCACAATTCGGCGAGATCGACATCGCGCAACAGGGCGATGAGCGGCCCCGGCACGTATAATTCGACCGCGGCCTGCAGGCTCGACCCGATGCGCTTGGCGGCGCGCTCGACCTCGATCGCGCCGGTGACGACCCGCCGCAACTCGCGCAACTCGGCCCAGCGCGCGCCGAGCGCCGGGTCATGCCAGGCGCCCGGCACCTCGGGAAACAGTTCGAGATGGATGCTGCGCCCGGGCGCATCGCCGTGACGGGCGAGCCAGGCTTCCTCGGCCGTGAAGCACAGCACCGGCGCGAGCCAGCGCGCCAGGCAATCGAAGGTTCGGTCCATCACCATGCGCGTCCCGCGGCGCCTCAAATCGTCGACCCCGTCGCAATACAGCCGGTCCTTGCGGACGTCGAAATAGAGCGCCGACAAATCCACCGCGCAGAAATTATGCAGCGCGGTGAACAACGCATGGAAGTCGTATTCGTCGATCGAGCGCCGCACCACCCGGTCGAGTTCGGACAGGCGGTGCAACACCCAGCGTTCGAGTTCGGGCATGTCGTCGGCCGGCACGGCTTCGGCCGGGGAATAGACGGCGAGCGCGCCGAGCAGGTAGCGCAGCGTGTTGCGCAGCCGGCGATAGGCGTCGCCCATGTGCTTCAGGATCTCGGGTCCGATCCGCAGATCCTCGGCGTAATCCGAGGCGACGACCCAGAGCCGCAGGATGTCGGCGCCGCTTTGCTTCATCACATCTTGCGGCGCGATGACGTTGCCCAATGATTTCGACATCTTGCGCCCGTCCTCGTCGAGCACGAAGCCGTGCGTCAGCACCGCATCGTAAGGCGCGCGACCGCGCGTGCCGCAGGATTCGAGCAGCGAGGAATGAAACCAGCCGCGATGCTGGTCGGAGCCTTCGAGATAGAGCGATGCCGGCCATTTCAATTCGGGCCGCTGTTCGAGGACGAAGGCATGGGTCGAGCCCGAATCGAACCACACCTCGATGATGTCGGTGACCTTGTCCCACTCGTCCGCGTCGTATTGATTGCCGAGGAACACCGACGCCTCGGTCGCATACCACGCGTCCGCCCCCTCGCGCTCGACCGCTTGGGCGACCCGCTCGACGACCGCGCCATCGCGCAGCGGCTCGCCGGTTTTGCGGTTGACGAAGACCGGGATCGGCACGCCCCAGGCGCGCTGGCGCGACACGCACCAATCGGGCCGGCCCTCGACCATTGCGTGGATGCGGTTCCTGCCCTGCGGCGGGATCCAAATGGTCTCGTCGATCGCGGCGAGCGCCTTCTGCCGCAGATCGTTCGCCGCCATGCTGATGAACCATTGCGGCGTGTTGCGGAAAATCAGCGGCGCCTTCGAGCGCCAGGAATGCGGGTACGAATGGGTCAGCGTGCCGCGCGCCAACAGCCCGCCCGCCGCCTCGATCGCCGCGATGACCGTCGCATCGGCATCGCCCGCCTTGCCATCGGGGCGATAGACCGCGCGGCCGGCGAACAGCGGCACTTGCGGCAGGTAGACCCCGTCCGGTCCGACCGTGTCCGGCACCGGCAGCCCGTTCGCCTGGCCGAGTTCCCAGTCGTCGGCGCCGTGGCCGGGCGCGATATGGACGAGCCCGGTGCCGGTGTCGGCGACGACGAAATCGGCGGCGAGGAGCGGCACGTCGAAATCATAGCCTTGGCCGCTCAGCGGGTGGCGCGCGAGCGTGCCGGCCAGCGCCGCGCCGGAAAAGCGCGCCTCGACCGTATGAGCCTCGATCCCGGCGCGCGCCGCGATTTCCTCGATCAGCGGCACCGCGACGACGATCCGCTCGCCCGGCCGCGCCCGGCTCTTCTCGCCAGCGCGCTCGACCCGCAGGACGGCATATTCGAGATCGGCGCTGTAGGCGATCGCGCGGTTGCCGGGCAGGGTCCACGGCGTCGTCGTCCAGATCACCACGGAAGCGCCGGCGAGCGCCGGCAGGCTCGGGGTCACGATCGGAAAGCGCACCCAGACCGTGTTCGAGCGGTGGTCGTGGTACTCGACTTCGGCCTCGGCGAGCGCGGTCTGCTCGACGACCGACCACAGCACCGGCTTCGCGCCCTTGTAGAGCCCGCCATTGACCAGGAACTTGCCGATCTCGCGCACGATCTGCGCCTCGGCGTCGAAGCTCATCGTCAGATAGGGGTTGTCCCAGTCGCCGATCACGCCGAGGCGCTGGAACTGCGCCTTCTGCTGCTCGACCCAATGGGCGGCGAAGTCGCGGCATTCCTGGCGGAATTGCGCAATCGGCACGCTGTCCTTCGACTGCTTCTTGGCGCGGTACTTCTCCTCGACGATCCACTCGATCGGCAACCCGTGGCAGTCCCAGCCCGGCACGTAGGGCGCGTCCTTGCCGCTCATCTGCTGGGCGCGGTTGATCACGTCCTTCAGGATCTTGTTCAGCGCGTGCCCGAGATGAAGGTCGCCGTTGGCGTAAGGCGGCCCGTCATGCAGCACGAATTTTTCGCGCCCGCGCGCGGCCTCGCGCAGCTTTTGGTAAAGCCCCATCGCCCGCCAGCGCTCGACGAGCTGCGGTTCGAGCACCGGCAGGCCGCCGCGCATCGGGAAATCGGTCTTGGGAAGAAAAACGGTCGGACGGTAATCCGTCGGCATCGTCAGCCCCGGGATGAAATGCAGCAAAAGACGCAGGCGCCCCGATCCTCAGCCGAGGACCGGGCCCGTAATTCGCAGCATCTTCCCACGGCTCGCCATCGTGGGGCACGATATAGCAGCGGCGAGGGGCGAATTCGAGCGGATAGATGGTGGTGCGGTGCATTCGCCCGCGCTGTTGCCCGAACCCGGCAGGCTGTTGGAGTTGCCCTGCTTGCGCAGGGAGCGGCTAAGGGGTCGAATGCTGCGCCGGCCGATCGGCGAACGGGCGCGGTTGCTCTGGGGCGTCTTCGGGGCGCGCCTCGAACCACAAAGCATCGGCGCAAAAATCGATTTCTCCCGGCCATTCGAGGCTTCGCCCGCGGTCGCCGACTTGGGCTTGGGCGAAGAACGCGGGATCACTGAAGGCGGCAAAAACTCCCTTGCCGACCAGATGGCGGAAGCTGTTGACGGTCGTCTCGCCGTGCGCCCAGGTCAGGGCAACAGTGTGGGTGTTCGGGTCGGGGACGGCAGCGACAATGATGTTATCGAGTACCTTTGGCATCCCTAGATCCTCGCCGGGGGCTGTTGGTCCTGACACTTGATCCAGTTCAACGCCAGCTCGCCCTGATGGTCTCGCGCCCATGCCTGCACGCGCCGGAGATTGGCAGGTGGTAGCGACCCCCGGATCACGTCAAGACTGCGGATCGCAATCAGCGCCTCGTCACCACCGATGATCGCGTGAAAGTGCGGCGGGGCATGGTCATCGTAAAACATCTGAATTGTGACCCCGTCGACGATAGCTATCGTTGGCATCGATATGCCCGATCAACGCAGAAGAGGGCTACTACTCACCCCGCCTTGAGGCGCTTCGCGGCGTCGACGGCGAAATAGGTCAGGACGCCGTCGGCGCCGGCGCGTTTGAAGCAGACGAGGCTTTCCATCATCGCGCGCTCGCCGTCGAGCCAGCCGCGCTCGGCCGCGGCGTGGATCATCGAATACTCGCCCGAGACCTGATAGGCGAAGGTCGGCACCCGGAACGCCTCCTTGACCCGCCGCACGATGTCGAGATAGGGCATCCCCGGCTTGACCATGACCATGTCGGCGCCCTCGGCGATGTCGAGCGCGACCTCGCGCAGCGCCTCGTCGCTATTGGCCGGGTCCATCTGGTAGGTGCGCTTGTCGGCGCTGCCGAGCGAGGAGGCCGAGCCGATCGCGTCGCGGAACGGCGCGAAAAAGCACGAAGCGTATTTCGCCGCGTACGACATGATCCGCACCCGCTCGAACCCGGATTCGTCAAGCGCCCGGCGCACCGCGCCGACCCGACCGTCCATCATGTCGGAGGGCGCGATGATGTCGCAGCCGGCCTCAGCCTGGACGATCGCCTGGCGCTGCAGGATCGCGACCGTCTCGTCATTGGCGACGTAGCCGTCGCGGATGACGCCGTCATGGCCGTGCGAGGTGAACGGGTCGAGCGCCACGTCGCACAATACGCCGAGATCGGGCAGCGCCTGTTTGAGCGCGCTGACGGCGCGGCAGACGAGGTTGTCGCCGTTGACCGCCTCGCGACCCTCCGGGTCCTTGAGGCCCGGATCGACCGCCGGGAACACCGCGATCGTCGGGATGCCGAGCGCCGCCGCCTCGCCCGCGGCATCGACCAGCGCGGATATCGACAGCCGGTAGGCTCCCGGCATCGACGGCACCGGCGCGCGCCCGTCCTCGTCCTGCACGAAAACCGGCCAGATCAGATCGCCCGCTGTCAGGACGCTCTCGGCGACGAGGCTGCGCGACCACGCATCGCGGCGGTTGCGGCGCAGCCTTGTGGTCGGATAAGGCGCCAGCGGCGGCAGAAACGATTGGCTCACGGCTATACCCGGAAGGCTGAGCGGCGGATGCCGCGGATGCCGCGGAAATAGGCCTGCCGCCGCCCGGTTACAACGCGCTCAGCCGATCTCGTAGTCGTAGCGGATGAAGCCATTGAAGCGGGCGATCCGGTCGTAGAGCCGGCGCGCCACGGCGTTATCTTCTTTGGTTGTCCAGTAGAGACGGGCACAGCCGCGCTCGCGCGCCGCCGCCGCGACCCGCTCGATCAGGGCGCGGCCGCATCCCTGGCTGCGTAAGCCGGGATCGACGAACAAATCCTGCAGATAGCAAACCTCCTGCGGCATCCAGCCATGCGCGTGGAAGAGGTAATGCGCGATGCCGACGAGCGGCGCGTCCGGACTACCCCGGCGCGCGCCAAAGCCGCGCACCGCCTCGTCCGGCTTCAGCAGCCGCTCCCACGCCTCGGCGTAGCTCTCGGGCGGCAGCGTCGTCTCGTAGAATTCGAGATAGAGGCGCCATAGCTCGCTCCAGCGCTCGCTGTCGGCGGGCCGCAATTCGGTGATGACGATTTCTGTCATGGCATCCCTCCCGTCGGCAGCATAATCATCTTCATGCCGGCAAGGATGGTGGCAGCATCGAGCCGGGCCGCCAAAAGGGGAGGGGTGCGATGCTGGTGTTCCGTCAGCTGTTCGATCCGCAATCCTCGACCTACACTTATCTGCTTGCCGACCGCAGCAGCGGCGCGGCGCTGTTGATCGATCCGGTCTTCGAGCAGGTGCGGCGCGACGCGGCCCTGCTCGGCGAACTCGGCCTCAGGCTGGTCGCAACGCTCGACACCCATATCCACGCCGATCATGTCACCGGCGCGTGGCTCTTGAAGCGCCGCACCGGCAGCCGGATCATGCTATCGGCGGCGTGCGGCGCCGAGTGCGCCGACCGCACCCTGGCGCAGGACGACGTCGTCGCGTTCGGCGGGCGGCGGCTGCTGGTCCGGGCGACCCCGGGTCACACGAACGGCTGCCTAACCTATGTGCTCGACGACCACAGCATGGCGTTTACCGGCGATTGCCTGCTGATCCGCGGCAGCGGCCGCACCGATTTTCAAGAAGGCGATCCGGCGGCGATGTACCGCTCGATCCATGAGCAGATCTTCACCCTGCCCGACGAATGCCTGATCTATCCGGCGCACGATTATCGCGGGCTGACCGTGACCAGCGTCGCCGAGGAGCGCCGCTTCAACCCGCGGATCGGCGGCGAGATCGGCATCGGCGATTTTTCCGGGTACATGAAGAACCTGCGGCTGGCGCACCCGAAGATGATCGACGTCGCGGTGCCGGGCAATCTGCGCTGCGGCCGGCCTGAAGGCGACGAGAACGCCGCCGACGGCGCCACGGGACCGCTCGCCGAGCCGGAATGGGCGGCGCTGCGCTACAGTTTCGCCGGGGTGTGGGAGATCGACCCGCACGGCCTGGAAGAGCATGTCGGGGAGCACGCCCCGGAACACCCCGGCGCCGCGCAGATCCTCGACGTGCGCGAACCCGACGAGTTCACCGGCCCGCTCGGGCATATCGTCGGCGCGGTGCTGATCCCGCTCGGCGAACTGGCTGAGCGCGTCGGCGAACTCGCGCGCGACCGCCCGATCGTCGCGGTGTGCCGCGCCGGCGGCCGTTCGGCGCAGGCGACGCTCATTCTCGCTCAGGCCGGGTTCAAGGATGTCGCCAATCTGACCGGCGGCATGCTGCGCTGGCGCGCCGAGGGCCACCCGGTCGAAGGCGGCAGCGTGTAGGGAAACGCGAATCGAGTCGCCGCAACCGTCTCCCGCGGTCCGGCGAGGCGTCCCCTAAATACCCGACCGGCAAGGCTCCATCGGTTTTGCTTCGCTCGGCGCGGCGTTCGGGCTAACATGAACATATCAGGAACTGCGGTCGCGGGCGCGTGTCGCTCCGAGCGGGGATGTCGCGGGGTGCCTGTCGCGAGAAGGGAAGCCAGATGGACGCCGCCATTTTCGTGCTCGCCGCCTGTATCATCGCGGCACTGGGAGGTCTCCTCGGGCTGGCGTTGGGCCGCTATGCATGGCCGGCGATTCGCGGCGACGACCCGGCTCTGCTGCAAGCCGCGCGGGTCGATGCCGCCCGGCTCGGGGAGCGCGCGGCTATGCTGGAGCGTCAGCTCGCCGACGCAGGCGAGCGGGTCCGCGACGTCGATGCGCAGCGCGCGGCCGCCGAGCGCGAGTCCAAATCGGCCGCCGAGCAAGTCGCGCGGCTGCAGACGCGCGAAGCCGATCTTGCCGGCAAAATCGCCGAGCAGGCGGCGCAACTCGCCGACATGCAAGTCAGGCTGACCGGCGAATTCGAAAACATCGCCAACCGTATCCTGAAGGCGAACGCGTCGGAATTGTCGGAGGGCTCGCAAAAAGCGTTGGGCGCGATGCTCGAACCGCTGCGCGAGCGCATTCAGGATTTTCAGAAAAAGGTCGAGACCACTTACGAGGCGGAAACCCGCGAGGTGCTGTCGCTCAAGGAACTGATCAGCCTGGTGCTCAAGACCAGCGACGCGGTCGGCAGCCAGGCCGACGGTCTTGCCAAGGCGCTGCGGGGCGATTCGCAACTGCTCGGCCGCTGGGGCGAGATCGCGCTCGAACGCATCCTCGAAGCAGCGGGGCTCAGCCCCGGCCGGGATTACATCGCGCAGGGCCGCGGCATGAGCCTCCGGGACGCCGAGGGCACGCTGCAAAAGCCCGACATCGTGATCAAGCTGCCGGAAGATCGCACGATGATCATCGATTCGAAAGTGTCGCTGACCGGCTATGAGCGCCTGATCGCCGCCAATGACCAAGGCGAGAAGACCCGGTCCGGCAACCAGTTCGTGCGCGACGTAAAGGGCCATATAGACGGGCTGGCCGGCAAGCGCTATCAGGAGAACAGCAAGCTCGTGGCGCATGACTGCGTGCTGATGTTCGTGCCGATCGAGGGTGCGCTCGCCGCCGCGCTGACCAGCGAGCCGGATCTGTTCTCCTATGCCTGGCACCGCCGCGTCGTGCTGGTCGGGCCGTCAACCCTGCTGATGACGATGCGCACGGTGGATTCGATCTGGCGCTACGAGCGGCAGGGCCAGAACACCCAGGAAATCGCGCGGCTGGCCGGCGAGCTGATCGACAAGCTCAGCATGAGCGTCGCCGATCTGATGGTTGTCGGCGAGAAGCTGGCCGGCGCCGAGACGGCGCACAACGAAGCCCTGAAGCGGCTGTCGACCGGCCGCGGCAACGCGCTGGCGATCGGCGAGCACATCCGCCAGCTCGGCGTCAAAACCAAGCGACCGATGCCGGCGATGCTGGTTGAAGGGGCTGCGACCGAATGGGCCGTCGACGCCGCCGCGGACGGCTAATACCAGTGGCTGAGACAATGACCTCTCGTCATGGCCGGGCTTGTCCCGGCCACCCACGCCTTCGATTTTCTGAGCCAGTTGAAGACGTGGATGCCCGGCACAAGGCCGGGCATGACGAGTCATTGATTTGGATGGCTGGCATAAAGCGGCGTCAGATGATCTTTCGTGCCCGCAAATCCTCGATCTGCGCCGGGGTGTAGCCGAGTTCGGCGAGGGCGGCGTCGTTGTGGTTGCCGAGTTCGGGAGCGCGGCCGATCTGGGCCGGCGTCTCGGAGAAATGCCACGGCGAGCCGTGCACTTTCAGCGTCTTGCCGTGCTTTGGGTATTCGATCTCGGTCACGTACCCGTTGGCCAGCACGTCGGGGTCGTTGGAGGCTTCGAGCAATGTGTTGATCGGCGCCGAGACGATGTCGGCGCCGCGCAGCCGCGCCACCCAATCGTCGCGCGAGCCGGTCGCGAACAATTCGTCGAGCAGGCCGAGCAATTCGACGCGCTTCGCATCGGACGAGATGATGATTCCGAGATCGCCGAAACCGGCCCGCTCGAGCGCCTCGAAAAAGCCGAGCGCGGTCATCGCGGAGCGCCAGTGGCGGGCGCCGTTCAGCTGGAACACCAGGGGCTTCCCGTCGCGGTCGTTGAAGCTGGCGCTGATGCCCGGGCGCTCCACCGTGCCGGTGATGCGGGCCTGGCCGGTGACCGGATCGCGGTTGCGCCACATCGCGGTCGTCAGGGTCCAGCCCATCAGCCGGACTTGGCCGCCGAGCAGCGAGCAATCGACCTTTTGGCCGATGCCGGTCGCGCGCGCATGGGTCAGCGCGGCGAGCGCGCCGCCAAAGGCGAGGATCGCACAGGTTTCGTCGGCGACCGAGACGATGCCGGTGCGCAGCTTCTCGCCGGGGGTCGAGTAGGCCTCGGCGATGCCGCCCAGCGCCTGCGCCATCGAATCGGTGCCCGGCAGCGCGGCATTGGGCCCCTTGGGGCCATAGCCCGAGACCGACACGTAGACCAGCCTGGGGTTGACCTTGCGGAGCTCTTCGTAGCCGAAGCCATTCTTCTCGGCCGCGCCGGGCCTGAAATTTTGCCCGAAGATGTCGGCCTTCGCGACCAGCTTGCGCAGGATCTCGCGGCCTTCGGCGGTTTTCAGGTTCAAGGTGACGCTCTTGACGCCGCGATTATTGGTCTCGAAATAGGTGCTCGGCATGCCGGGCAGGACGGTCGAACCGCGCGAATTATCGCCGATTTCAGGAACCTCGATCTTGACCACCTCGGCGCCCAGATCGGCCATCAGCATGTACGGCACCGTGCCGGCCTGCGCGGTCGAGCAGGCGACGACCTTGACGCCCTGCAGCGGGCCATGTGGCGGTCCCGGGGGCGAACCGTGTGGCTGGCTCATGTCGGCACAATCTCCTCTTTCATTCTCGCGAATGCCGGCGCCGCCGCCGCGTCATACAAATGGCACGCCACCAAGTGGCCGGGCTCGACCTCGCGCAGCGGCGGTTCCTCGCGCGAGCAATGCGCCATCGCGAACGGGCAGCGCGTGTGGAAGCGGCAGCCGCTTGGCGGGTTGAGCGGCGAGGGCACCTCGCCGGCGAGGACGATCTCTTCCTCGCGCCGATCGGGACGCGGCCGCAGCACGGCGGAAAACAGCGCCTTCGTATAGGGATGCAGCACATTATCGAACAGCGTCTGGGTCGCGGCATATTCGACGATCTTGCCGAGATACATGACGACGGTCTGATCGGCCATATGGCGCACCGTGGCGAGGTCGTGCGCGACCAGCAGATAGGCGACGTTGCTGCGCGCCTGGATGTCCTTCAACAGGTTCATCATCTGGGCGCGGATCGAGACATCGAGAGCGGACACCGGCTCGTCGAGCACGATCAGTTGCGGCTCCGAGGCGAGCGCGCTGGCGAGCGCGATGCGCTGGCGCTGGCCGCCGCTGAACTCATGCGGATACTGGGTCGCCTGGTCCTGCCGCAGCCCGACCTGCTCGAGCAATTCGCGCACCCGCTCGGCGATATCCGTGCGATTGCCCCAGCCGGTGACGATCAGCGATTCGGCGATGGTCCGGCCCACCATCATGCGCGGATTGAGCGACGACCACGGGTCCTGGAACACCGCCTGTACCCGGGCGCGATATTCGCGCAGCGCATCGCCGGCGAGGCCGTGGATCGGCTTGCCCCGCAGCAGGATCCGCCCCTCGCTCGGCTCCTCCAGATTGAGGATCAGCTTTGACGTCGTCGTCTTGCCGCAACCGGATTCGCCGACGAGGCCGAGTGTCTCGCCCGCCGCTATCGTAAAGGAAATGTCGTCCACCGCCTTGACTTGGCCGAGGGTTTTGGCGAACAGAATGCCCTTGGTGAACGGGTAGTACTTGCGCAACCGCTCGACCCGCAGCAGCGGTTGGCCCTCAAATTCGCCGAGAGATCCGGCGGTCATGCGGCGGTCATGCGGCGGTCATCCGCCAGCAATCCGCGGTATGCTCGGCGCCGACCGTGAAGGAGGGCGGATAGGCCGCGAGGCAGCGCTGATCGGCGTAGGGGCAGCGCGGCGCGAACCGGCAACCGACCGGCAAATCCATCAGCGACGGCGGCTGGCCCTCGATCGTGTAGAGGCGCTCGGTCGATCCGGTCATTTTCGGGACCGAGGCGATCAGCGCCTGCGTGTAGGGATGGGACGGGTTGTCGAACACCTGATCGACCGGGCCGCATTCGACGATGCGCCCGGCATACATCACCGCGACCCGGTCGCACATGCGCGCGACGACCCCGAAATCATGCGTGATGAACAGGATCGCCATTCGCGTTTCCTCTTGCAGCCGCTTCAGCAGCTTGAGGTATTGCAGCTGGATCGTAACGTCGAGCGCGGTCGTCGGTTCGTCGGCGATCAACACCTCGGGCCGTCCGCTGATCGAGATCGCGCCGACCACCCGCTGCTTCATGCCGCCGCTCATCTGGTGCGGGAATTGGCCGAGCCGCTGTTCGGGCGCCGCGATGTCGACCCGCCGCAGCGCCGCGACGGCCTCGCGCATGACCTCGCGGGTGCGCCCTCGGGTGCGCCGGAAGATCGCCTCGCGCAGCTGCTCGCCGATCGTAAACACCGGATTGAGCGAAGTCTGCGGGTCCTGGAGGATCATCGAAATCTTGCGGCCGCGGATTTCGCGCATCTCGTTCGGCGTCTTCTCCAGGATGTCCTCGCCGTTCAGCAGCACCTCGCCGTGGATCGTGCGGGCGCTGCCCTTGGGCAAAAGCCGCATGATCGAAAGCGCGGTCAGGCTCTTGCCGCAGCCCGACTCGCCAACCAAGCCCAAGACCTCGCCGCGGCGCAGCGCGAAGCTGACGCCGTCGACCGCCTTCACGATGCCGCGGCGCAGGAAAAAATAGGTTTGCAGGTCGCGGACATCGAGGACGATGTCATCGCTCGGTGCTTCGGCGATCGCGACGCCCTGCTCGGCGATGCTCACAATTGCCGCAGCCTCGGGTCGAGACGGTCGCGCAGCCAGTCGCCGAACACGTTGACCGAGAGCACGAGCAGCGTGATCGCGATCCCCGGGATCAATGCCACCCACCACGCCTCGGCGATGCGGCCGCGCCCGTCGGAAATCATCCCGCCCCAGGTCGGGGTCGGCGGCGGAATGCCGGCGCCCAGAAAACTAAGCGAGGCTTCGGCGATGATCACGGCCCCGATATTGAGCGTAACCAGCACCATGAACGTGTTCAGCACATTGGGTAGGATGTGGGTCAGCATGATGCGCGCCGACGAACATCCTCGCACCTTGGCGAGCGCCACGAAATCGCGTTGCTTGAGCGCCAGCACCTCACCGCGCAGCACGCGCGCGAAGCTCGCCCATAAGAGCAGGCTGATCGCGAGGACCAGGGTGCCGAGCCCCTGACCCATCGTCACCGATAGGAGCAGCGCGAACAGGATCGCCGGAAAGGTGAAGGCGGCGTCGACCAGCCGCATCAGCACATGGTCCACCGCGCCGCCGACATAGCCGGCGACAATGCCGACGAGGAGGCCGACCCCGCCGCCCGCGATCAGCGCCAACAGCGCGACCAGCAGGCTGACCCGGGCGCCGTAGATCAGCCGGCTGAGGATGTCGCGCCCGAACGCGTCGGTGCCGAGCAGATATTGCATGCTGCCGCCCTCGACCCAGAACGGCGGAATGAGCTTGTCGCGCAGGGTCTGGTCGATCGGCGAATAGGGCGCGAGAAGCGGCGCGAACAGCGCCATCGACACCATCACTGTAATGATGAAGATCGGGATCCACGGCACCCCGCGCCGCCGCGACGCGCGACGAAACCTGCTCAGCCCCGCGAATGCGGGGATCAGCGGCCTCAGGGTCTCGGAGACCGGCTTAGGCGAGACGGATGCGGGGATCGACATAGGCGTAAAGGATGTCCACGAACAGGTTGATCGAGAGGATCAGCACCGCCTTCAGGATGATGACGGCCTGCAACAGCGGAAAGTCGCGAAAGATCACCGCCTCGTAAGTCAAGCGGCCGACGCCGGGCCAGGCGAACACGGTTTCGGTGACGATGGCCCCGGTGATCAGATTGCCGACGAACACGCCCCACAGCGTCAGCACAGGAATGAGTGCGTTGCGCAGGCAGTGCTTCCACACCACCACGGCTTCGCTCATTCCCTTGATGCGGGCGAGCTTGACGAACTCGCTTTCCATGACTTCCAGCATGCTGGAGCGGATCAGCCGCATAAAGCCGGCGACCAGAAAGGCGCCCAAGGTGATGACCGGCAGCACGTAATGCGCCGGCCCGCCCATCCGGCCGGAAGGGAGCCAGCCGAGTTCGACGCTGAAGACATAGATCAACAGAATGCCGAGCCAGAAACTCGGCATCGCGATGCCGAGGACGGCGACGCTGCCGGCGGCGCGGTCGATCATGTTGCCGCGATTGAGCGCCGCGATGACCCCGAGCGGAATCCCGATCACCATCGCCATTAGAAGCGCCCACGGGATGATCGCGAGCGTGTTGGGCAGTCGGTCGAAGAACGCCTCGACCGCCGGCTGCCTCATGCGGATCGAGGTCCCGAGATCGCCGTGCAAGGCGTTGTTGACGAAAATCAGGAATTGCTCGTGCAGCGGACCGTCGAGCCCGAGCGCCTTGATCATCGACACGCGGTCTTCGGCGGTGGCGTCCTCGGGCAGCATCAAATCGACCGGGTTGCCGGTCAGCCGTCCGAGAAAGAAGACGATCGTCGCCACCATGCAGAGCAGCACGACGCCTTGCAGCATTCGATAAACGATGTAGCGCTTCATCTATCGGACGCCGCCCAGGCAATAAAGATCGATGCTATTTCTTCCACGGCTTTTCGTCGGCAGACGGCATGCGCTCGAACACATCGCCGAGCTCATGCCGCCCCGGAATGGCCGCGAACTGCCCGACCTTGCGCGGATTGATCGCATAGTAGCCCATGCCTTCGATGATCGGGATCGCGATCCAGGTATCGGCGACGAGCTTGACCATGCGGTCGGTCAATTCGGTGCGCTTCTCACCGTCGCGCTCGGCCAGCAGAGCGGCGTAGATCTTGTCGAATTCCTGGCATTCGACGCCGCAATGTTCCTTCTCGCCGAACAAATGCTGCTGACTTTTTGAGCCGAACGCCCCGTTGTAGCGCCACGGCATGTCGGGCCGGCCGACGGTTCGGTACATCGAGGCGACGCCTGCCAATTGCGCCTGCTCGCCCATCTGCAGCGGCGAGAACGAACCCCACTCATAGGTCTTGATGTTGACCTTCACCCCGATTTTCGTCCACATGTCGGCGACTGCGGTCCCGACATCGACCATGAACTGCGTGCCCGGCAGCGCGGTGTTGGCGAAGTTCAGCTCGAACCCGTTCGGATAGCCCGCCTCGGCCAGCATCTTCTTTGCCGCGACCGGGTCGTAGCGGTACGCCTTGTCCGCCCATGCCTTCCAGGTCTTGGCGTTGAAGTATTCGGTGTATTCGAATGCGGCGAACGGATGGGGCATGCTCGCCTTGCCGTTCATCACATGCTCGATGATCTGCTGGCGGTCGATCGCCAGCGACAACGCCTCGCGGACCCGCGGCTTGGCGATCGGGCTGTCCTTCTGGTCGGGACGGAAGGCTCCCCAGAACTGATACAGCGCCTGCATCGTGCCGGGGACCGAGAGGACTTCGAGCCCGCCGCGCGCCGCGCTGCGCATTGTTTCGGGTCCGATCGAGGCGATTGCCGCCTCGCCGGTGCGGACCATCGACACGCGCGTGCTTTCCTCCGGCACGAGCAGGATGTGCAGGTTCTTGAAACGCGGCGTGCCGCGGAAATGCGGATAGTCGATCGCCTCGAACTCGAGCCGGTCGCCGGGCACGCTGCGCACGAACTTCCAGGGGCCGCTGCCGATCGGTTTTTTGCGGAACTCCTCCTCGCCGACTTTCTCGATATAGGCCTTCGGCATGATCGCGCCCTCGGGCGCCACCGCCCGGCTGAGCGACGCCGGCAGGCCGATCTGCGGGCCGTCCGTCTTGATCCGCAGGGTCAGGTCGTCGACGACCTCCATGCTCTTGATGGTGCGGCGCAGCGTGGCCGCGGCGGACGCCAGCGAGGTCGGCGCCATCTGGCGCTCCAGGCTGAACTTCGCGTCGTGCGCGGTCACCTTGTCGCCGTTGTGGAATTTCTGGCCGGCGCGGATGTGGAAGGTCCAGGTCAGCCCGTCATCGGACAACTCCCAGCGTTCGGCCACCCCCGGGCCGACGCCGCCCTTGGCGATGTCGAACCCGACCAGCGAATCATACATCGCGGCCTGATAGGTCGCGTTGCCCGGCCGCCCTTCCAGGATCGGGTCCAGGGTTTGCGCGGACAGCGACTCGACCGCGAACACCAGCGTTCCCTTTTGGGCCGGCGTAGCCTTTTGGGTCTGGGCCGCGAGAGGTTGCGACAGCGACACCGCGATCGTGACCGCAAGTGCCCACACGCTCACGATCTGCCGATCCCTCATGGAACCGCCTCCGTTATGATTATGTTTAATGTTCAATGACATGCGCACAATTTGATATAGTCTCAATATGCCTTAATCCTGTCAATGACGTTGCGCGTCGGCAGCGCGTCGGCGTGCTTTGCGATTGGCCCGCTCGCGACCGGCGGGGCTTCCACTCGCGATGCGGGTGGGCGATAAACCAACGAGGCCGTCACAGTCTGGCTTTTTGATCATTATGCGGTGTCACGAGATCCGGAGTGCTGACGGATGCGACGATTATCGATTTTTTCCATTGTTATGATCCTGGTGCTCATCCTGTCGGGCGTCGCCGATCAGGGGATCGCGGCCGAGCCCGGCCGGTTGGTTCCGGGAGGATGGCTTACCCCTCCGCGTGCTGTGCCGGCCGTCGCCGATCCCCCACCGATGGCGCCGGAACCGCCGAGGGCGTCAGCTCCTGCGATCCGCCGGAAAGCGCCGCCTATGCGGCCGACGCAGCCCATCAGCCAGCCGCCCGCCCGTCTGCCTCCGCCTGACGGCAAGGTGCAGTTCTGAGGCCGATGCAAGGGTGCGGTGCGGTGTGGTGAGGTAGGGACGGTAGCGGCGCGAAAGTCCGGCCCGTCAGCCTTTCGGCGGAAAGGGGTCGTTCCCATAGGAATCGCGGGACCGGATCTCCCCATCGCGACCGTGGATCAACAACTCGCTCTTTTCTCGGCGCGCAATCTCGCGAGCCTTCTCGATCGCGGCTGCCTGTGTGTCGTGAACAGATGTGTTCCGCTGGTTGCCTTCACCCTTGACGGCCCACTTGTCCTGGTGCGGCACTACATGCTGATTTTTGCCTGCCATGATCCCACCACCCTGGCTTACCCGTCTCGTCGTCGGCTCGGCTTTTTCGCCGTCTTATGTTTTCCGCTAAACCCTTGAAAGAATGGCGCGCCCGGAGAGAGTCGAACTCCCAACCCCCAGATTCGTAGTCTGGTGCTCTATCCAGTTGAGCTACGGGCGCTTAGCCATCCGGCCGTGACGCGCATCGCTGTCCATCCGTTCTTACGGAGCACAGGCTCGCCGCGAGGGACGGCTCCCGCGCGGGCCGCTGTTAGATCAAAACCCGGTGCGGTTTGCAAGGATATCGCGCTCGCCCTCGCGCCGACTGATCGGGATGGTCGGCGCGCCATTGACGAACGATAGCGGAGGCTCAAACCTCCGCGCCCGAACAGGGGTGTGGGCCGGCCCAGGGTGTCGGCCGGACTCGCAGGTTACCGGTGGGCGGCGTTGTAGCGTTCGAGGAGGTCGGGTCCGGGGCACAATTCGGCTTCACCGAGCGTATTGAGCGGGCTGTCGACCGTGTCGAGGTACCCGTGCATGTCGCCGTGATCGGCCTCGACGAATAAGAGGCCGGTCACGACTTCGCCGGCGGCCTGGCGCTGTTGCAGATAGGTCAGCGCCGAGATGCGCTCGTGCGGATCGTAATCGAGCGCGAGCTTGCGCAGCCGCAGCATCGAGCCGTCGTGCTGCATGACGGTCTCGACCGTGCCGGGCGCGTAATCGGCGACGATCGCGTCGCGCTCGACCATGTAATCGAGCTGGTTGACCGCCTCGTTGTGGTCGCGCACATAATCGAAGCTCTTGGTCGAGCCGGGATGGTTGTTGAACGCGACGCACGGCGACACGACATCGATAAACGCCGCGCCCTTGTGCTGGATCGCCGCCTTGATCAGCGGCACGAGCTGCGCCTTGTCGCCGGAAAAGCTGCGCGCGACGTAGGACGCGCCAAGCTGCAACGCCATCGCGACGAGGTCGATCGGCGAATCGGAATTGACCGCGCCCCGCTTGGCGCTCGATCCCTTGTCGGCGGTCGCCGAGAACTGGCCCTTGGTCAGCCCGTATACGCCGTTGTTTTCAACGATATAGACCATGTCGACGCCGCGGCGGATGCAATGGGCGAACTGGCCGAGCCCGATCGAAGCCGAGTCGCCGTCGCCCGACACGCCGAGATAAATCAGGTCGCGGTTGGCGAGATTGGCGCCGGTCAGCACCGACGGCATCCGCCCATGCACGCTGTTGAAGCCGTGCGACTGGCCGAGGAAATAGGTCGGCGTCTTCGACGAGCAGCCGATGCCCGACAATTTGGCGATGCGGTGCGGCGGCAGGGATAATTCGAAACACGCCTGGATGATCGCGGCGCTGATCGAATCGTGACCGCACCCGGCGCACAAGGTCGAGACCGAGCCCTCGTAGTCGCGGTGGGTGTACCCCAGCGCGTTGGTCGGCAATTTCGGGTGATGGAGCCGGGGCTTGACGATGTAGGTCATGCGGACCTCAAAAAGGAAGATTCACCACAGAGGCACGGAGGACACAGAGACGATTTGTTGCGTCAAACGGCAAGTGATTCCCGCGAAAGCGGGAATCCAGGATGCCAGACCGGGCGGTTACTCTGGACCCCCGCTTGCGCGGGGGTGACGGTCTCTCCGTGAACTCCGTGCCTCCGTGGTGAATTTGATTGACTACGGCAATGCCTTGCGCAGCGGGGCGAGGGTCACGACGGCGAGCATGTCGGCGATCGCCTTGACGATGAAGCGGGCGGTGATCGGGGTGCCGTCGTAATGCAGGATCGGCACGAGCCGGGCCGGATCGACCTCCAACTCGGTCGTCACCAGCGTGCGCATCTGGCCGTCGCGGTTCTGCTCGACGAGAAAGATCCGCTCGTGGCTGGTGATGAAATCAAGGATGTCGTCATGGAACGGAAAGGCCCGGACGCGCAGCGTGTCGAGATGGATGCCGCGTGCCTCCAATAGATCGAGCGCCTCTTCCATGGCCGGCGCGGTCGAGCCAAAATAGATCGCGCCGTACCGCGTCTGCTCGATTGCGTCGCGCCTTATCGGCCGCGGCACGATGCGCTTGGCGGTCTCGAATTTCTCCAGGAGCCGCTGCATGTTGTCGACGTAGGCCGGCCCTTCCTCGGTATAGCGGGCGTAGCGGTCCTTGGTGGTGCCGCGGGTGAAATAGGCGCCCCGCGTCGGATGCGTGCCGGGCAGCGTGCGGTAGGGGATGCCGTCGCCATCGACATCGAGATAGCGGCCGAACTCCTTGCCGGAATCGAGATCCTCGAAATTCATGATTTTGCCGCGGTCGTATTGGCGCGCGGGGTCCCATTTGAGCGGCGGCACCAGCCAGTCGTTCATGCCGATGTCGAGATCCATCATCACGAAGACCGGGGTCTGCAGCCGGTCGGCGAGGTCGAGCGCGTCGGCGGCGAAGGTGAAGGATTCGTTCGGGTCCTGCGGGAACAAGAGCACGTGCTTGGTATCGCCGTGCGAGGCGTAGGCCGCCGAGATGATGTCGGCCTGCTGGGTGCGGGTCGGCATTCCGGTCGACGGGCTGCCGCGCTGGATGTCGAAGATGACCGCCGGGATCTCGGCGAAATACGCCAAGCCGATAAATTCCTGCATCAGCGAGATGCCGGGGCCCGAGGTCGCGGTAAACGCCCGCGCGCCGTTCCACGCGGCGCCGATCACCATGCCGATCGAGGCGAGCTCGTCCTCGGCCTGGATGATCGCGTAACGGCGTTTCTTGCTGTCGGGCTCGCGGCGCATGCGCTGGCAATGCGCCTGGAACGCCTCGGCGAGCGAGGAAGACGGGGTGATCGGGTACCACGCGCACACCGTCGCGCCGCCATAGACCGCGCCCAGCGCCGCCGCGTCGTTGCCGCTGACGAAAATTCGGTCGCCGACCTTGTCGCGGGGTTCGAGCCGCAGCCCGAGCGGGCAATCGAGCGCCTGGATCGCCCAGTCGCGCCCGAGCTGCAGCGCGTGCAGATTGGGCTTGATCAGCGAATCCTTGCCGCGGAACTGCTCGCCGATCAGCGTTTCGATCGCCGGTACGTCCATGTCGAGGAGCGCCGACAGGACGCCCAGATAGATGATGTTCTTGAACAGCTGGCGCTGCCGCGGGTCGCTGTAGGTGCGGTTACAGATCTCGGTCAGCGGCGCGCCGATCACGTTGATGTCGTCGCGAAAGCGCGACGCCGGCATCGGCTTGGTCGCATCGTAGAGCAGGTAGCCGCCGGGCTCGATCTCGGCGATGTCCTGCTCCCAGGTCTGCGGGTTCATCGCGACCATCATGTCGACGCCGCCGCGCCGGCCCAGATGGTCGTGGTCGTTGATCCGCACCTCGAACCAGGTCGGCAGACCCTGGATATTCGACGGGAAGATGTTGCGCGAACTCGCCGGGATCCCCATCCGCAGCACCGATTTGGCGAACAGCGCGTTGGCGCTCGCCGAGCCGGAGCCGTTGACGTTGGCGAATTTGACGACGAAGTCGTTGACGCTCTTTATCGGCTGCGGCATGCCGTGCCAGCCTGTGTGATGTTGATCAGGAATTTACTCATGTCCCAGGCTCCGGTCGGGCAGCGCTCAGCGCACAACCCGCAATGCAGACAGACATCCTCGTCCTTGACCATGATGCGCCCGGTCTTCAGCGAGTCGCCGATGTACAGATCCTGCTCGAAATCGGTTGCCGGAGCGCTAAGACGGGTGCGCAGCTCGGCTTCCGCGCCATTGTCGGTAAAGGTGATGCAATCCATCGGGCAGATGTCGACGCAGGCGTCGCACTCGATGCATAGCGGCCCGGCGAAAACTGTCTGGATGTCGCAATTCAGGCAACGCTCGGCCTCGAGAAACGCCAATTTGTCGTCATAGCCGAGCTCGACCTCGGTGCGGATGTCCTTGAGCGCGACCTTGAGGTCACGCAGCGGCACCTTGTAGCGCAGATCGTTCGAGATGTCGTTGTCGTAGCTCCACTCGTGGATGCCCATCTTCTGGCTGACCAAGGTGACCCCGGGCGCCGGCCGCTCGGCGACATCCTCGCCGTGGCAGAATTTGTCGATCGAGATCGCCGCGTCGTGGCCGTGGGCGACCGCCCAGATGATGTTTTTCGGGCCGAACGCCGAATCGCCGCCGAAAAACACGTGTGGCAGGCTCGCTTGCATCGTCTTCGGATCGACCTTGGGCATCCCCCAGCGGTCGAACTCGATGCCGATGTCGCGCTCGATCCACGGGAAGGAGTTTTCCTGGCCGATTGCGACCAGCACGTCGTCGCAGGGCACATGCGTGTGCGGCTCGCCGGTCGGCACAAGATTGCGCCGGCCCTTCTCGTCGTATTCGGCCTTGACCTTCTCGAACAGAACCCCGGTCAGCTTGCCGCTGTCGTGGGTGAACTCGACCGGCACGAGGAAATTGAGGATCGGGATGCCCTCGTGCTGCGCGTCCTCTTTCTCCCAGGCCGAGGCCTTCATCTCCTCGAAGCCCGAGCGCACGACGACGGTGACCTCTTCGCCCCCGAGCCGGCGCGACGAACGACAGCAATCCATCGCCGTGTTGCCGCCGCCGAGCACGATGACGCGACGGCCGATCTTATCGACATGGCCGAACGAGACGCTCGACAGCCAGTCGATGCCGATATGGATGTGGGCTCCGGCCTCCTGGCGGCCGGGAATCTCGATTTCGCGGCCGCGCGGCGCGCCCGAGCCGACAAAGACCGCGTCCCAGCCCTCGGCGAGCAGCGACTTCAGGCTGTCGACATACCCGCCCGGCCCGAACCTGGTCTCGACCCCCATGTCGACGATGATGTCGACTTCTTCGTCGGTCACCGTCTCGGGCAGGCGAAACCGCGGGATCTGCGAGCGCATCATGCCGCCGCCCTTCGAATCGCCGTCGAACATCACGCAGTGATAGCCCAAGGGCATCAGGTCGCGCGCCACGGTCAGCGACGCCGGGCCGGCGCCGACCAGCGCGATTCGCTTGCCGTTCTTCTGGGTCGGGATCGCCGGCAAATAGCGGCTGATGTCGCCCTTGTTGTCGGCGGCGACGCGCTTCAGCCGGCAGATCGCGACCGGCTCCTTCTCGACCCGGCCGCGGCGGCAGGCCGGCTCGCACGGGCGGTCGCAGGTGCGCCCCAAGATACCGGGGAAGACGTTCGACTCCCAATTGATCGCCCAGGCGTCGCCAAAGCGCCGGTCGGCGATCAGGCGGATGTATTCGGGCACCGGCGTATGCGCCGGGCAGGCCCATTGGCAATCGACGACCTTATGGAAATAATCTGGGTTACTGATGTCGGTGGGGTGCAATACGCTTCTCCTGCCGGTCGGCTATCCCGACCCGAACTCGCTCGCGTGGGGAAGGGCTCGCTCGCCGCACCGAGCCGCCAACTCCGGCCGTTCGGCTGCTAAAGACCGTACGCGGCCGCGCCTTATACCCGGACTCGGCCCGAGCGTCATCCCTCCCTGTCGCCGCTTGTCGCAGATCAGGATTGCGACTGCGTCAGCTTGCCTCATCCACGCGGGGCGTGCAACGGCGCGGGACATGCAGGCGCGGCTCGTTCAGGGAGGGCGCGGCAAAGCGCGGCTTGACTTTGATGTGGGTGCGGCTCATCTCCTTTCCCAGAGCGTCACGCTCTTTTACGGGAAGCAGAAGCTGCGCCGGCCCTCCGAGCGAGGGTCGATCAACATCGCGGCATACAAGCGGAAGCTGCCACCGGTCGATCGACGACTAACCTCCGCGAACACCGCCGGTGCGCCCGCCCGATCAAATCGGGCGCCGTAGTCGCTCGACCGGCCGCACTCCAGAAAGAACCGTATCAGTGATTTCATTTGAAGACTTGGCCCTTATCGAGCCGATTCGGCGCGCGCTCGACCAGGAAGGTTATACCGTGCCGACCCCGATCCAGGCGCAGGCGATCCCGCCGCTTCTCGCCGGCCGCGACCTCCTCGGCATCGCCCAGACCGGCACCGGCAAGACCGCGGCCTTTGCCCTGCCCATCCTGCAGCGCCTCGCCGCCCAGAAGCCCGCGGTGAAACGGGCCAAGACCGCGCGCGTCCTGGTGCTGACCCCGACCCGCGAACTCGCCCTGCAGATCGCCGACAGCTTCCGGACCTATGGAAAACATCTCGGCTCGCGGGTCGCCGTGATCTTCGGCGGCGTCGGCCAGCACCCGCAAGTCACCATCATGGCGCGAGGCATCGACATCCTGGTGGCGACGCCGGGCCGCCTCCTCGACCTGATCGGGCAGGGCCATGTCCGGCTCGACGGCGTCGAGACGGTGGTCCTGGACGAGGCCGACCGCATGCTCGACATGGGCTTTATCCACGACGTGAGGAAACTCGTCGGAATGCTCCCGAAAGAGCGCCAGACATTGCTGTTCTCGGCGACGATGCCGGCGGACGTCGCCCGGCTCGCCGCCGGGATCCTGCGCGACCCCCTTCGGGTCGAGGCGACGCCCCCCGCGACGACCGTCGAACTGATCCAGCAGCGCGTCGTTTTCATCGAGCGCGGCGACAAGCGGGACGTGTTGTGCGCGATGCTGAAGGACCCGGCGCTGGCGCGGGTGCTGGTCTTCACCCGAACGAAGCACCTGGCCAACCGCGTCGCCGAGCAGCTCGAGCGCTCCGGCTTTGCCGCCGAGGCGATCCACGGCAACAAGTCGCAGAACGCAAGGCAGCATGCGCTTGAGGCGTTCCGCGCCGGCAAGGTTCGCATCCTGGTGGCGACCGACATCGCGGCGCGCGGCATCGATGTCGACGGCATCACCCACGTCGTCAATTACGATTTGCCGAACGTACCGGAGACCTACGTCCACCGCATCGGTCGCACCGCGCGCGCCGGCGCCGCTGGCGCCGCGATCTCGCTGTGCGACGGCGAGGAGCGCGCCTTCCTGCGCGATATCGAGCGGCTGATCGGCCAGAAGGTGCCGGTGCTCGACCGCCGCGAAGTGCGCGCCGCCCCTCCCCAACGCCGCGCCGCGTAGCGGAAATTTGGCTCTTATAATCAGCCGCAAGGTGGCGGAGGGAGCGGGATTCGAACCCGCGATGGAGTTGCCCCCATACACACTTTCCAGGCGTGCGCCTTCAACCGCTCGGCCACCCCTCCGCGCCGCCGTTGTCGCCCTGGCGGGAGGGGCAGACTAACGACACGTCCGGCGGCGTGCAACGCCGCCCCCCGCCTGGCGTCCAGCTGGGGGCCGCCAGGCGAGCGAGCTTCCGCCCGCCTAGCGCCGGCCGCCGCCGCGGCCTAAACTCCTGCGCGATCAACGAATGGGCCAGGGAGATGGTGGCGCGGGTTCGCACCGTGGCGTTTCACGGGGTCGAGGTCGTCGATGTCGAGACCCAGGTGACGATTGCCTCGGGGCTGCCGGCCTTCACGATCGTCGGCCTGCCGGACAAGGCGGTCGCCGAATCGCGCGAACGCGTGCGCTCGGCCCTGACCGCGCTCGGCCTGTCGCTGCCGCCGCGCCGCATCACGGTCAACCTCGCCCCGGCCGACGTATTGAAGGAAGGCAGCCATTTCGACCTGCCGATCGCGCTCGGGCTGCTCGGCGAAATGGGGGTGCTGCCGCTGGACGAGCTGGCCGGCTACACCGCCTTGGGCGAGGTCGCGCTCGACGGGTCGCTGACCGCGGTTCCCGGGGTATTGCTCGCCGCGCTCGCCGCCGCGTCGCGCGACAGCGGCCTGATCTGCCCCCTGGAATGCGGCGGCGAGGCGGCGTGGGCGGGCGAGGTTGAGATCATCGCCGCGCCGAACCTGCTGGCGATCGTCAACCACTTCAAGGGAACGCAGCTGCTGCCGCCGCCCGAGGCCAAGCTGGCGCCGGCGCGCGCCGCCGGGCTCGACCTGCGCGACGTCAAGGGCCAGGAAAGCGCCAAGCGCGCCCTCGAAATCGCCGCCGCCGGCGGGCACAATCTGTTGATGGTCGGGCCGCCGGGCTCGGGGAAATCGATGCTGGCGGCGCGCCTCCCCGGCATCCTGCCGCCGCTCGAACCGGCCGAGGCGCTCGAACTGGGCATGATCCTGTCGGTCGCCGGCGGCTTGCGCGGCGGCGGCCTGCTGCGCGAGCGGCCGTACCGCGACCCGCACCATTCCGCCTCGCTCCCGGCGCTGGTTGGCGGCGGCATGCGCACCCGCCCCGGCGAGATCAGCCTGGCGCATTGCGGCGTCTTGTTTCTCGACGAACTGCCCGAATTCAACCGGGCCGCACTCGAAGCCTTGCGCCAGCCGCTCGAAACCGGCCGGATCAGCGTCGCGCGCGCCAACAGCCATGTCACCTTTCCGGCACGGGTGCAGCTCGTCGCGGCGATGAACCCGTGCCGCTGCGGCTATCTGTCCGAGCCGGGCCGGGCCTGCAGCCGGGCGCCGCGCTGCGCGCAGGATTACCAGTCGCGCATCTCGGGGCCGCTGCTCGACCGCATCGACCTGCATATCGACGTGCCGGCCGTGTCGTCGGCCGATCTCGCGCTGCCGCCGCCGGCCGAGGCGAGCGCCGAGATGGCAAGCCGGGTCGCCGCGGCGCGGGCGCGGCAGAGCGCGCGTTACGCCGCGCTGCCGGCTGAGCGCCGGATCCGCACCAATACCGAGGCCGATGGCGGCCTCCTCGACGAGATCGCGACGCCGGACGCAGCCGGGCGCGCCCTGTTGCAGCGCGCCGCGGAGCGGCTGCGCCTCTCGGCGCGCGGCTATCACCGGGTGCTGCGGGTCGCCCGCACTCTGGCCGATCTGGAAGGAGCCGCCACGGTCGCCCGCCATCACATCGCCGAAGCGCTGAGCTACCGCCAGCCGATTGGCGTGTCGGAAAGCGCGGCGAACAGATAGGGCGCAAATCAAAAGGCTTATTGTGCGGCTCCTTCGTGAGGGGCGCATCATCAGGATATTCTGGGGAATTGTCATTCCGGGGCGCCCTGGCGCATCGAAGATGCGCCACCCGGCAGGCGCACCTACGCGTGCGCCGAGAGGGGCGGCGAACCCGGAATCCGTATTCCAGAGGCCGGTGTGAATGGATTCCGGGTTCCGCCCTCCGGGCAGCCCCGGAATGACAATGTCATCCTGCAAATGCCCAATAATGTAAATATTGCGAGGAGCGTCCGATGACGCCGCCATCGACCCCGTATGTTCTTTTTCTGTGTATCATTCTTGGACTAATCTCAATTTTTACGTACGGGTATCTTATGAATAGCCTTAAGGAAACACTGAAATAAGGCGCATTCCGCCACTCGCATCGGGTAGAATCTGCTGTGGGGATGGAGACCAAGGGGCGGGACGATGCAGCGCCAGGGGAGCTTTTCGCAAGCGGAATACGCCGGCAAGAAGAGGCAGACGCGGCGC
>CAMATN010000045.1 GCA_945861155.1 Rhizobium sp. Q54 | reverse complement strand
CATCCCGGACGGCGGCACTCCGGCGACCCGCACGGCCGGGGCGAGGCGGCCGCACGCGGCGGGCCCGATTTCGGAGCGGCGCGCGCGGCGCGGCGCGGCGCGAGCGGGCGGGAAACTCGCCGGGATGGTGCGGACTACGTCGGGTCCCAAAAGGCACAACGCGGCGGCGGGGCGCACCAGGCCCGCCGTGGCGGCTCGGACTTTGTCAAGGCGCACAAGGCACAGCGCGGCGACGGTGCGCGCGCAGCCCGCCAGGGCGGCCGACATTTCGGCGGCGGCAGGGCGCCGGGCCGCCAAGCTCATTTCGGAGCCGGCGGCGGTGACAAGGGCGGCGGTGGCAAGGGGCACGGCGACGGAAAGGGAGATGGTGGCGGCAAGGGGCACGGCGGCGGCAAAGGGGGCGGCAAGCACTAGCCGTACCGGATCGACTGCGGGCGCCGCCGGTCGGTCGACCCAGCCGGAACCAACCGCTTCACGGCGGGTTGGAAAGCAGAACCTTCTTGCAAAGAGGTCTGCCATGTTCATCAGGACCGATCTGGACGAGCTGATCGCCTGCGACACGACCCCGGCGGTGTCGATTTATCTGCCAACCCATTCGGTCGGGCGCGAGACCCGTCAGGATGCAATCCGGTTGCGCAACCTGCTGTCGACCGCAGACAAGCGTCTCACCGCCGAGCGGCCCGAGCTGGACATCGGCGAGCTGCTGGAGCCGGCCCGCAACGTGCTCGACGACGGGGAGTTATGGCGCTCCCAAGCTCAGGGTCTGGCTCTCTTTCTCGCGCCGGGATTTAGCCGCATCCATAAATTGCCGATCGACGTCGCCGAGGAGGTGGCGGTCGGCAATCATTTCTGCATCAGACAGCTATTGCCGCTGATTGAAACGACCGGCTGGTACTGGGTCCTGACCGTGACCAGCCGATCGACCCGGCTCTACCAGGGCTCGCGCTGGGATTTCGCCGAGACGGGCGGCCTCGATCTGCCGCAGGGAATCGCTGGCGTGCGCGGCGAGACCGAGTACCAGGATTCGCATTACGCGTCGCCGACCGGACGGCGCGGTCCTTCCGGGCTCGCCAAGGCGCAGGTGTACGGCGAGTCTCCCGACGAATTGCACAAGACCCAGCTGATTGAACTGCTGCACCGGATCGCCACCGCCGTCGAGGTCGTAATCAAGCGCCAGCCGGGCCCGGTCATCCTGGTCGCGCAACCCGAGGTTCAGGGAAATTTGCGGGATCTCGCGCACTGGAATGACTTGCTGCCCGAGGGGATTCTGGAGAACCCCGATGCGATGACGGAAGATGAGCTGCATGGCAAGGCATGGGAGCTGTTCGCGCCGCGCGCGGACACCATCCGCGACGATGTGCTGGGGCGGCTGCACAGCCTGATCGGCACCGCCAACGGCAAGGCGACGACCAAGGCCGAGGAGATCGTCAAGGCAGCCCGCTACGGCCGGATCGACCGGCTGTTTTTGTCCGGCGGCGCGCCGCTTTGGGGCCAGTTCATCGAAGCGCAGGACCGGGTCGTCGCGCACGGCAATCCGGTCGAGGGCGACGACGATCTGCTGGATTACGCGGCCCTGATGACGCTGCGGCAGGGCGGCCACGTCACCCTGGTCGATCGCGCGCAATTGCCGCCGGACGGGCCGGCCGCGGCGATCCTGCGCTATTGAAGAGGGCGAGGGGCGCGTCGCGGCTCAGAAGATCCGGGCGGGGCTGGCGCGGTCGCGCACCCAGACCTGAGCCTCGCGGCCGCATTGGAGCGCATCCCGCGCCGCATCGACGGCGTCGAGCAGCGCCTGCTCCTTGTCCAGATAGGAACCGTAAACGGCGTTGCCGAGCCGGACGATCCAGCGCGCCTCGTGGCCCTGTCGGCAGACGTGGAACTCCATGATCCCCATTGGCGACCTCCGGGGCGATGATGACGCCCAGGTCAAATTTCGCTTTATCACGCGCTGATGATAGAACGCTGAACTCTAATTAAAGGTTTAATTGTCCAAAAAACGGGCAATGACCCGCGCTATTCCCCGCCATCGTTGGAGCGTCATTTTTCCTGGGCGATGAAGACGCCGTCCCAATCGGGTGGCGGCGATTCGACCTGCATCTGGGCGATCCGCTCGCGAAACAGGCCATAGACCGGCGCCATTTCGCGCTCGGCGGCGAGCACGGGATCTTCGAGAAGGCCGAGGGCGGCCTGCCAGTCGCGCCGGCGATACGCCTCCAACAGCGCCGCGTGATGGGCCAGGTATTGCTGGGTCTCAGGCGGATGCGGCGGCAGGGTGAAGATGCGCACCGCACGCGTCTTGCCCTTGACCGCGACAAGATCGAGCTCGATCAGGCCGGGATCGTCGAGCAGCGCCGCGGTTTCCTCGCCGACGATCAGATCGACGCCATAAACCTTGGTGAGCCCTTCGAGCCGCGACGACAGGTTTACCGGATCGCCGAGCAGCGAATAATTGAACCGCTGGTTCGAGCCGAAATTGCCGACGCTGCATTCCCCGGTGTTGATGCCGATGCCGACCTGCAGCGTGCGCCGCTCCTCGGCCGCCCAGGATTGGTTTAGCTCGATCAGCTTGCGGCGCATGTCCTGCGCGGCGGCGACGGCGTTCTTGGCGTGCTCGGGATCGTCGAGCGGCGCGTTCCAGAACGCCATGATGCAGTCGCCGATGTATTTATCGATGGTGCCCTGGTGCGCCATGACGATCTCGGTCATCGGCGTCAGGAACTGGTTGATCAGCTGCCCCAATTCGTGGGCGGACATTCCCTCCGATAGCGAGGTGAAGCCGCGGATGTCGCAGAACATGATGGTCATCAGCCGGATCTCGCCCCCGAGCACCAGCTTCTCCGGGTTCCTGGCGAGCTGCGCGACGTATTGCGGCGACATGTAGCGCGAGAAGGCTTCGCGGATCTCGCGCTGCCGCCGTTCGGTCAGCCGGTAATTGAGCAGCGTGCTGAACAGATAGACCGTCGCCAGCACGCCGATCGGATAGACCGGGTCGATCAATACCTGGCCATCGCGGAAGGCGAACCACGATACCGTCGCGGCTGCGATCATCGCGATCCCGGCGACCCCGGCCCCCGGCAGCGCGCCGAAGCGCGGGATTGCGACGATCAGCACGAGGCCGAACAGCAGCGCGAAGACGAGCTCGGCGCCCTCGCCCCAATCCGGCCGAAACAGAAAGTCGCGCTGCAATATCTGTTCGATCAGGTGGGCATGGATCTCGACGCCGGGCATATCCGGGGTCAGCGGCGTCGCCTTCAGATCGTTGAGCCCGGCCGCGGATGAGCCGACCAGCACGATGCGGTCGGCGACCCGCGCCGGATCGAAATTTCCGGCGAGCAGATCGGCCGCCGAGAGGTAGCGGCGTTCGTCGGGAAGCGAATAATGCAGCGTCACCTGGCCAGCGTTGTTGGTCGGCGCCTCCAGCGCGGTAGCGCCCGGGATCGGGATGCGAATCGCGTTGAGCCCGGTATTCTCGCCAAAGCTCTTCTCCGCCTGGGCTCCGGCATAGCGGGCGATATAGCCGCGCCCGCCCAACCCGACCCGCAACGCCTCGGCCGCCAGCGAGGGAACTGTCTTGTCGCCGAGGCGCAAGAGGAGCGGCACCTGCCGCACCACGTTGTCCCAATCGGAGGGCTCGTTGACGAAGCCGTTGCCGGAAGCGGCCTGTTGAAACTGCGGCAAGGCGCTAACCGCCTGCGGAAAGCGGCTGACGAAAAGCCAGGGATCGGCATCCTTGGCGCCGACATAGGAGAACCCGGCTTTGATCGCGGTCTCCGGATTCCCGCCGCTGCCGATCAGGCTGAACCCGACGACGACCGGGATTTTGGTCATCGCCTCGGCCAGTGTCGTGTCGGGGTCGGGCATCGATTCAAGCAGCCGTTTGGCCTCGTCTTCGCCCACTCCCCGGCCGGTCAGCAACGCCAGCAGCATCTGCGGCGAGGTGCGGTCGGGCTCGGTGAACAGCACGTCGAACGCGACGACCGCGGCGCCCGCCTCGCGCAGCTTGTCCAACATCTGGGCAACCACTGTGCGCGGCCACGGCCATTGCCCGATCTGCTTCAGGCTGCGCTCGTCGATGTCGACGATCAGGACCGGCCAGTCGTCCGATGTCTCGCGCGGCATGGCGCGCTGATAGATGTCGAAGGCGAACAGCGAGAAGCGGTCGAAGAACTTGGGAATCGCCAGATGCGCCGCCACCGTCGCCAGCAACAACGCGAGCGGCAGCCAATAGACGAGGCCGCGGCGGAAGGCGGAGGCGAGATTTTTCAACAGGTGCGCGCACCGATCCGAGAGTCGGCGCTCCGCCTCATCGCTCGCCAGCGCAAGTCGGCAAGGGCCAGCGCCAGATGCCAGGGCCATATGATCGCCAAATCGCCGAGAATTTCCAGCATTTCGCAGCGTTTGCCGGGCTGGAGGCTACAAGGAGGCGGTTCAGGCCGGCGGAAATCGCTTGCTCGGTGAGGGCCGAGAAGCAACTCTCTCGGCAGCGGCTGCATTAGCATCTTGCGTCCTTCGAGACGGCGCTCCGCGCCTCCTCAGGATGAGGATATGTCGTTGATGGCATTAAGAAAGAACCTCATCCTGAGGAGCCCGCAACGCGGGCGTCTCGAAGGACGCGCGATATTTATCCCGCGTCGAAACTGCGGCGCCAGCTTGCCGACAGGGGGAGGACCGTGACGAACACGATCGAGGTCGAGAAAGCGGAACGCGTCCGCCAGGCTCAAAGCGTGGCCGAACCAGGCGCCGATGCGGCGGAGGGCGCGCTGCTGCGCCGCTTTATCGCGGAGCTCTACGAGCATGTGCCGCCGCGCGACGTCGCCGGGCGCACGTCGCAGGATCTTTACGGCGCGGCGCGGGCGCTGTGGCGCTTTGCTGCCCGCCGTCCGAGCGGCGTCGCCAAGGTGCGGCTCTACAACCCGGACATCGAAACGGAGGGCTGGTCGTCGGCGCACACGATCGTCGAGATCGTCAACGACGACATGCCGTTCCTCGTCGATTCGGTGACCGCGGCGATCAATGAAGGTGGCCGCGAGGTTCGGCTCGCCATCCACCCGATCCTCCCCGTCGCGCGCGACGGGGAGGGCAACCTGCTCGGGCTCGACCCCTCGCCCGGCGGGCAGCGCGAATCCTGGATGCAGATCGCGATTGCCCGCGAACCTGATCCGGCCGCGCGCGACGCACTCGCCGCCCGCCTCCGATCGGTCCTCGGCGATGTCCGCAGCGCGGTGTCGGATTGGGACCCGATGCGCCGCGCCCTGCAGGCGATCACGGCCGAGATCGTCGCCGAGCCGCCGCCATTGCCGCGGGCCGAGATCGCCGAGGGGGTCGAATTCCTGCGCTGGCTCGACGACGACAATTTCACCTATCTCGGGTTCCGCGAATATGTTCTGCCGGAGGCTGCCGGTGAGCTGGTGGGCGCGCCGCTCGGCATCCTCGCCGAAGAGGGCCAGCCGCTGTTCGACGGGCTCCGTGATCTGGCGGGGCTGCCGCCGGACGTGCAGCAATTCGTCCGGCGGCGCGAATTGCTGATCATCGCCAAGGCCCGGCGGCATGCGAGCGTGCATCGCCGGGCGCATATGGATGCGATCGGGGTGCGCCGGTTCAACGCGGCCGGCGAGGTCGTGGCGGTGCGGATGTTCGCGGGTCTCTTCACCTCGCTCGCCTATAGCCGCAGCGCGCACGCGATCCCGCTGTTGCGGCAGAAGGTGCGGCGCACGGTCGAGCGCAGCGGCCTCGCCCCGGCGAGCCATGACGGCAAGAACCTGCTGCACATCCTCGAGACCTTCCCGCGCGACGAATTGTTTCAGATCACCGAAAACGAGCTGTTCGACACCGCGATCGGCATCCTCAACCTGCAGGAACGCCAGCGCATCGCGCTGTTCGTGCGGCGCGACCCGCTCGAGCGCTTCGTGTCGTGCCTGGTCTATGTGCCGCGTGAACGCTACGACACACGGCTGCGGCAGAATTTCGCCGCGATCCTCGAAGCGGCGTTCGCCGGCACGGTCACCGATTTTTTCACCCATCTCGACGAATCGGTGCTGGCGCGACTCCAGTTCATCGTCGGGGTTACCCGCGGCGCGGTGCCGGCGGTCGATATCGCGGCGTTGGAGCAGCGCCTGGCCGAGGCCGGCCGCAGCTGGTCGGACCGGATCGAGGAGGCGGCGTCCGCGGCGTTCGGCGAGGCGGAGGGGCGCGCCCGGCTGCGCTGGGTAAAGAATTTCCCGATCGCCTATCAGGCGCGAACGAGCGCGGCGCAGGCGATCGCCGATCTCGGCCCGATCGAGGCGGTGCTCGCCGGCGCGCCGCTTGCCGCCGTGCTGCAGGCGCGACCGGTTGGGGTCGGGGATGGCGACGCGGATGGCGACGGCGCCGAGGACGGCGCCGGACTCAGGCTCTACCGCCAGGGCAAGCCGGTCGCGCTGTCCGACGTGCTGCCGATCCTCGAAAATCTCGGGCTGCGGATCATCGCCGAGGAGCCGTTCCGCATCGATGGCCAGGGCGAGGGCGAGGGCGAGCGCGCCGTGTGGATCCATGCCTTGACGATCGGCCCCGGCGCGGTCCCGCCCGGCCTCTCCGCCGATTTGCGCCGCCTCTTCGAGGAGGCGCTGCTCGCGGTGTGGGCCGGGGCGGTCGAGAGCGACGGGTTCAACCGCCTCGTCCTCGCCGCCGGCCTGTCGGCGCGACAGGTCAGCGTGCTGCGGCTCTATTGCAAGGTGCTGCGCCAAGCCGGCTCGACCTTCAGCCAAAGCTATATGGAGGATACGCTGGCGCGCCACGCGCCGATCGCGCGCCGCCTCGTCGCGCTGTTCGAAGCCCGCTTCGATCCGGCCCGGGCGGCTGGCGCCTCGCTCGACGCGATCGCCGAGGCGCAGGCGATCGATCACGCGCTCGACGGCGTCGAGAGCCTCGACGAAGACCGCATCCTGCGGGCCTACCTGACCCTGATCCAGAACACGGTTCGGACCAGCTACTACCAGACCGGGCCGTCCGGCGAGCCCAAACCGGCGCTCGCGGTCAAGCTGGCGTCGCACGCGATCGACCTGCTGCCGCTGCCGCGCCCGTTATACGAGATCTATGTCTACAGCCCGCGCGTCGAGGGCGTGCACATGCGGGCCGGCAAGGTGGCGCGCGGCGGCATCCGCTGGTCCGACCGCAAGGAGGATTTCCGCACCGAAATCCTCGGCCTGATGAAGGCGCAGACGGTCAAGAACGCGGTCATTGTGCCGGTGGGTTCAAAGGGCGGGTTTGTGTTGAAGCGTCCGCCGCCTCCGGGTGGCCCGGCCTATCGCGAGGAGCTCGCCGCGGAGGGGGTCGAGTGCTACAAGATCCTGATCCGAACCCTCCTCGACCTGACCGACAATATCGTCGCCAACGGAGCGGGTGACGGCCGCGGCGGCAACACGATCGTCCCGCCAAAGCAGGTCGTGCGGCACGACGGCGACGACCCTTATCTGGTCGTCGCCGCCGACAAGGGCACCGCGACATTTTCCGACACCGCCAACGCGATCGCCGTCGAACACGGCTTCTGGCTCGGCGACGCGTTCGCCTCGGGCGGCTCGGCCGGCTACGACCACAAGGCGATCGGGATCACCTCGCGCGGCGCCTGGGAGCTGGTCAAGCGCCATTTTCGCGAGCTTGGCCGCGACATCCAGACCAGCGACTTCACGGTGGTCGGGGTCGGCGACATGTCGGGCGACGTGTTCGGCAACGCGATGCTGCGCTCGCGCCACACAAGACTGCTCGCGGCGTTCAACCATCTGCACATCTTCGTCGACCCGGAGCCCGACCCGGCGCGCGGCTTCGCCGAGCGCGAGCGGCTGTTCCGGCTGACGCGGTCGAGCTGGGGCGATTACGATCCATCGCTGATCTCGGCGGGCGGCGGCGTCTTCGACCGCGCCGCGAAGGCGATGGCGATCAGCCCCGAGATGCGGTCAGCCTTCGCGATAACCGAGGACCATCTGACGCCGGCCGAGCTGATCCGCCATCTGATTATGGCCGACATCGACCTGTTGTTCTTCGGCGGCATCGGCACTTTCGTCAAGGCGCGCGAGGAAAGCCACGCCGAGGTCGGCGACCGCGCCAATGACGCGCTGCGGATCGACGGCGAGGCGGTCCGCGCCAAGGTGGTCGGCGAGGGCGCAAATCTCGGCGTCACGCAACAGGGCCGGGTCGCCTATGCCCTCAAGGGCGGGCGGATCGATACCGACGCGATCGACAATTCGGCCGGCGTCGATCTGTCGGACCACGAGGTCAACATTAAGATTCTGCTGAGCGGTGCGATCGCCGCGGGCGCGCTCGGCCGCCAGGAACGCGATCCGCTGCTCGCCCAGATGGAAGACGAGGTCGCCGCGTTGGTGTTGCGCGACAATTATCTGCAGGGTCAGGCGCTGTCGGTCGCCGAGGCTTGGGGACCGGGGGAGTTCTCCGCGGCGCTCCACCGCCAGATCAGGCTTATCCGCGACCTCGAACGAGCCGGGCGGCTCGACCGGGCGCTGGAGTTTCTGCCCGACGACGAGACCTTGGCGACGCGCGCCGCGTCGCGCCGGGGACTGACGCGGCCCGAGCTGGCGGTGCTGCTCGCCTACGCCAAGATGTCGCTCGACCAGGATCTGCTCGCCTCCGATCTTCCCGACGAGCCCGCGCTCGCCCTCGACCTGCGTTTCTATTTCCCGGCTGCCTTGCGCGAGCGCTTCGCGGCGCAGATCGCCGCCCATCCGCTGCGCCGCGAGATCACCGCGACACTCGTCACCAACGATCTGGTCAACCATACCGGGCTCACCTTCATCCACGATTTGCGCGCCCGCACCGGGCGCGAGCCGCCTGACATCGCTCGCGGCTACCGGATTGTCCGCGCGGCTTTCGATCTGCCGGCGCTGTGGGCCGAAATCGAGGCGCTCGACAACCGGGTCGCGGCGTCGGTGCAGAGCGAGATGCTGCTCGACATCGCCGGGCTGGTCGAGCATGCCGTTGTTTGGCTGCTGCGCGCCAAACGGCTCGATCTCGGGGGCGAGAGCGACCGTTTCGCGCCGGCCGTTCGGCAGCTCGCGGGAATCGTCCCGGCGTTGCTGCCGGCGGGCGAGCGGACCCTCCTCGACTTGCGTGTCGCGCGGTTTCTCGCCGCTGGCGTGCCGCAACCGCTGGCCGCGCGAATCGCCGGCGTGATCTTTCTGACGACGGCCTTCGAAATCGGCGATCTGGCCGAGCGCGGCGGCCGGCCGATCGAGCGCGCCGCGCGGGTTTTCTACGGCGTGGGCGGGCATTTCGCCCTCGATGAGATGCGCGCGGCGGCGCGACGGCTGCCGGCCGAGACGCAATGGCAAAAGGCGGCGGCAGAGACCCTGATCGACGATTTCTATGCGTTGCAGGCCGAATTTGCCGCGCGCGTGCTGGCCGCCGGCGACGGCGCGGCCGACCCGTTGGCCGCCTGGGTCCTCGGGCAAGCCGGCCGCCTTGCTCCGGCCGAGACGATTGCCGCCGAATTGCGCAGCGCAGCGGCGCCCGATCTTGCTATGCTGGTCGTCGCCGGCCGGCAGCTAGGCCAGGCGCTGGCCTAGCGCACGGTTAGGCAAATTCCAACGCGTCGCACATCGGGAGGAAGCCATGAAATTATCGCGTCGTCACCTGGCCGTGGCGGGTGCGCTCGCGCTCGGCGCGCCGACCCTGATTCGCTCGGCACAGGCGCAATCGGCCGATGAGTCGGCGACGGTCAAGAAAACTGTCGAAGACCTGCGCACCGCTTATTTGAAAAAGGACAAAGCGGCGCTCGAATTGCTCACGACCGCGCAGCTGACCTATAGCCATTCGGATGGCCGGGTCGAGGACAAGGCCAAATTCATCGAAGGGGTGATGAACCGCAAGGCGACCGTCAAATCGCTTGAATATCCCGACCTCACGGTACAGATCGTCGGGAACACCGCGATCGTGCGTCACCTATGGGTATCGGAAAGCGAGCTCGATGGTAAAGTCACCAACACCAAGATCGGCGTGATGCAGGTCTTGCAGAAGGATGGCGGCTGGAAGTTGCTGGCGCGTTCGTCCTTCAGGTTCCCGCCGCCGCCGGCGTAACGAGGAGGCGCCGGCCGGCCCTCTCCGAGCTGCCTGCGAGTTGGTCGCGCCGATATCGAGGGCGCCCCGTTAGCGCCGGATAATCGCGTTACGGGGGCACTGCAATGAGTATGCGTGCCGAGCTTGTCCGCCTCGGGCTGCGCTGGTTCCTGAAGCCGACCGGCCGCACCGGCGTCGCGATCGTGCGGCGCCGGGCGCAGATCGGCAATTTCGAGCGCTGGGTGCCGCTGCCCCCGGCGGCGACCGAGACCGTGCGCGGCGCACTGGGCGGGGTTCCGGCGTGGCGAGTCGCGACCCCGCGCTCGCGCTCCGACCGTCATATCCTCTTCCTGCATGGCGGCGGCTATGTCAGCGGGTCGCCCGAATTGTACCGCCACGTGACCTGGCGCTTTGCCGAGACGGCGGCGGCGCGGGTCGCGGCGATCGGCTACCGACTCGCGCCCGAACACCCGTTCCCGGCGGCGCTCGACGACGCGGCGGCGGCGTGGCATGCGCTCCTTGCCGAGGGGGTGGACCCGCGCCGTGCCGCCTTTATCGGGGATTCGGCGGGCGGCGGGCTGGCGCTGTGCCTGGCCTTATGGCTGCGCGACCGGGGTGAGCCCCTGCCGGCCGCGATCGCCCTGCTGTCGCCGTGGACCGACCTCGCGCTGACCGGCGCGTCGCTGCGCCGCAACGCGCGCGCCGACCCGATGCAGAATGCCGCCGACCTGCCGTATCTGGCCGCGTGCTATCTGAACGGCGCCGACCCCCGCAACCCCTACGCGTCGCCCCTTTACGGCGATCCCGCTTGTCTGCCGCCAACCCTGATCCAGGTCGGCAGCGACGAGATCCTGCGCGACGATGCGGTGCGCATGGCCGAGCGGATGCGCGCGGCGGGCTGCGAGGTGACGCTCGAAATCTGGAAGCGCATGCCGCATGTGTGGCACGGCTTCGCCCCGGTCATGCCCGAAGCGCGCCGCGCGATCGCAAGGGTCGGCGCGTTCGTGCAGCACCACACCGGCGGGATTGGCTAGCGGGTTGGCAACGGAACGGGGAGCACATATGTCTTCTAAAAAGAGGCAATTGCTCGATGAGGACACAGAAACCCGTGACTCGGGAAGCTCCCTTTACGACCCGATTTTGATAGAGGCAGCCGCCGCAGGCTGGCTATCTCCAACATCGAACGGTCAATTTTTTAACGGGATGCCGAGCGCCGCATTGATTGATGACTATGCTGGCAACACCACGACGCGCGGGGCGATCAGCGTTGGCCAGTCGGTGATGGGAGAGATCGAGACCACTGGCGACAGCGACTGGTTTCGGATCGCGCTGACAGCCGGTCACACCTATCGTTTCAACCTGCAAGGACGGGATAGCGGCCAAGGCACGCTGCGGGATCCGTACCTGGAACTATACGACAGCGACGGCGATTGGATCACCTATAACGACGATGGCGTCGGGACAGGGCTCGATTCGCAGTTCACTTTTACTGCGTCATCGAGCGGGACGTATTATCTTTCTGCTGAGGCATGGTGGCTAACGGGCACGACGGGTAGTTATCGGCTGAGCGCGAGCGAGGAAATTACCACGGATACCACATTCGACATCGTTATCGATTATTCAGGCAATCCCCTTTACCAATCTCTGTTCGACGCCGCCGCGCAACGTTGGGAGCAGATCATCACGGCGGATTTGCCCGATGTGACAAGCTTCCGGCATGGGCGCATCGACGATTTGCTGATAGATGCCTCGGTCTTTTGGATAGACGGGCCAAGCGGAACGTTGGCGCAGGCGACCCCCGATGAGTTTCTTCGCGGGCCGTTTGATGCCTCGTTACCGAATTTCGGTTACATGGATTTCGATTCTGCTGATATCCAGGAATTATACGACGACGGAACGCTGCTGGGCGTGATTCTTCATGAAATCGGTCATGTGCTCGGCATCGGCACCCTGTGGGATGGCTTTGGGCTGCTGAACGGCTTTAATTACACGGGGACAAACGCGCTTGCGGAGTACCGCGCCCTCGTCGGCAGCGCGAACGGTATTCCGGTAGAAGATGTTGGCGGTAGTGGGAGCGTCTTGAGCCATTGGAGAGAAACCGTATTCGATACCGAGCTGATGACAAGCATCGCCGAGGCCGCCGGCGTCCTCACCCCAATCAGTCGGATGACCATCGCGTCGTTGGATGATCTTGGCTACACGGTGAATTTGGCGGCTGCCGATCCCTATCCGTCGGGCGATGACCAGAACGATATTCTGTTCCAGCACGCAAATACCGGCGCCGTCGGCTACTGGCGAATGAGCAACGGCGTATCGACCGGCTGGGTCGGGCTGGGCGGGTCGAACCCGGCGTACCAAATCGTCGGGGTCGGCGATCTTTCCGGGGATGGCGCATCGGATATCCTGTTTCAGGACGTCAATGCCGGCGCCGTCGGCTATTGGCTGATGAGCAGCGGGGTCTCGACCGGGTGGGTCGGGCTGGGCGGGTCGAACCCGGCCTACCAAATCGTTGGGACCGGCGATCTGTCCGGCGATAGCGCCTCGGAGATTCTGTTCCAGGACGTGAATGCCGGCGCCGTCGGCTATTGGCGGATGAGCAACGGGATCGCGACCGGCTGGGTCGGCCTGGGCGGGTCGAACCCGGCGTACCGCGTCGTCGGGGCCAGCGATCTATCCGGGGATGGCGCATCGGATATCCTGTTCCAGGACGTAAATCCCGGCGCCGTCGGCTACTGGCGGATGAGCAACGGGGTCTCGACCGGGTGGGTCGGCCTGGGCGGGTCGAACCCGGCCTACCACGTGGTCGGGACTACCGATTTATCCGGGGATGGCGCCTTGGAGATTGTGTTCCAGGACGTCAATACCGGCGCCGTCGGCTACTGGCGGATGAGCAACGGAATCGCGACCGGCTGGGTTGGCCTGGGCGGGTCGAACCCGGCCTACCAAATCGTCGGTGATTTGAAACCAAGCGATACGTCCTTCACCTTCAGCGACATCAGCGCCTCGGCCTTTTCGGCAGATAGCGTGACGGCGGGACCGACCCCGCTTGGCGCCGCTCCGACAGCGTTTGGAAGTATCGAGGCGTTGTACTTGCCGGTTTTAACGACCGACGACCAGCGGTGATCGAACGGTTGCGGGCCGGTTGGCGCATGACCTTGCGGTCGGTAAAGGCAGCTTGACCGGTACGCGGTCAAGCGGTCAGGCTGGCGACAAGCTGGCCGTGATTGCCGTTGCAATTCTGTGACTCACCAAGTGGGGACAGGGTAACGCTGGCCGCGCCGTCGAAGCACACCGCGATCGGAAGGCAGCATGGCGACCAAGACCTGGACAGGATCGGTCTCGACGGACTGGAACGATCCCAACAACTGGGACCCGCCCGGCGTGCCCGGCGGCTTCGACGATGTGGTGATCGGCACCACCGCGACGTCCCCTATTCTAGGCACGACCACGACGCTCAATTCGCTGGCGATCAACGGGCTCGATACGCTCACGCTGACCAATCCCTCGGCATTCCTTATCGTAACGAACGGCATCTCGCTCGATTCGACCGGCGGGATCAGCGGGGTCGGCACGGTCACGGCCAACATCACGGCGACCGGCGCGGCGACGATCGCGGCGAATGGCGGCACGCTGAGGATCGTCGGCGACCTCAACGACACCGGCGACGCGCTGACCTTGTCGCTGACCGCCGCCGGCGACAGGCTCGCGCATTTTCCCCCCGGCGACTTCATCAGCCATAGCTCGGTTCATACGGCGAACATCGACACTGTGGTCGGCACGCTGGAGCTCTCGGCAAAAACCTACCTGACGGTCGCCACGACGATGACGATCGGCGACAGCACGGTCCAGCTCGATTCCCAAACGGACGGCTTCGTGCAGTATGGCGCGCTGTTGATCGATGCCGCCGGGGTGACGATCGACGACGGCACGATCATCGGGGGCGGGCAGGTGCTCGCCTCGGTGACGGTCACCGGTGCGGCCAACATCATCGCGCTCAACGCCTATCTGCGGGTGCACGGGACGCTCACCGACAGCGCCGATGCGCTGAGCCTGACCATCATGGGCGATGCCGCCGTGCTGGAGCTAAGCGGGGATACCGCGGCGCGCATTCGTTGAGCTTCAACGGCAATAGCGGGGCGCTGTTTCTGGGCACCGGCCTCGATCTGACGGTCGCGACGCCGATAGATGTCGGCAGCGGCCGCATCACCCTTGGCCAGCAGTCGCAACTGCACGCTCCGACGCTGTCGATCGGCGCCGGCACGATCTTCGGAGAAGGGTTGGTGGACGCGGCGGTGACGGCGACCGGCGCGGCTCTGATCAGCGCGGTCCACAAGATCGAGATCACCGGTCCGCTGACCGACAGCGGCGATGCGCTGACGCTGCAAATTTATAATGCAGTTGGCGAACTGCAGCTCGATGCCGCGAGCACGGCGCACAGCGTGGATTTCTACGAGTATTTCTCAAGCGGGCGCGGCGGAATACTGACGCTCGCCAATCAGGGCAATTTGACGCTCGCGACCGAGCTGACAGTCGACCAAAACGGCATCGTCAATCTTGCCGGCGCGAATACGGCGTTGAACGTCGCGAGCGGAGTGACGCTCGACGGCGGTTTGATCCAGGGCTACGGGCAGGTAAACGCGACCCTGACCGGCAGCGGCACGATCGTCGCCCTGGGGGGTACGCTGGCGCTGGCAACCGCGATTGGCGCGGCATCGGGGCTTGTCTTTCAGATTGCCGACGGGGGGGCGAGCTTCCTGCAGATCGACGGCACCGTCGGCGCCGACAACATTTTCACTTTTCTCGGCGCCAGCGGCGGGCTGGGGTTAGGCAACGACAGCGGCCTCAATGCAACGATCTCGGGGCTCAATGTCGGTATCGGCAGCGCCAAGACCAATTTTATCGACATCCAGAACCACACCGTCGCGATCAGCTCGGTCAGCGGCCAGGGGACGACCAGCGGAACCATCGTCCTGTCCGACGGCGCCGTGCTGACCCTGACCAACATCAATTCGACGGCCTGGTTTGTCGCCGCGGTCGACGACGGCGCCGGCGGCACCGATATCTTCCTGATCGACAGCCTGAGCTGGACCGGCGCGACCTCCACCTCCTGGACCAATGGCGCCAACTGGAACCCGAACGGCGTCCCCGGCAGCGCCGCCGATGTGGTCATCGGCACCACGGCCAATTCGCCGACTCTCGACACCAGCACGACCGTCAATTCGATAATCCTCAACGGGTCCGATACGCTCACGCTGGCTAACGCTCCGGTCTTGACCGTGACGAACGGCATCGCGCTGCTGTCGGCCGGCGGGATCAGCGGCACCGGCACCGTAGCGGCCAATGTGACCGCGAGCGGCGCCTCCAGCATCGCGGCGAGCGGCGGTACATTGGAGGTCGCCGGGAGCATCGCCGACAGCGGCAACGCGCTGACCCTGACGATCGTCGGCGACGCGGACCGGCTGGTGCTCGATGTCGCCAGCAACGCGCAGGCGGTCAACTTCAATGGCGCCGGCGGCACGCTGGAACTCGGCGGCGCGCTGACCGTCGGCGGCCCGTTGGCGATTGGCGGCGGCACGCTGCAGCTCGACGGGGTTTTCCTATCGAGTGCGGGCGGGCTGTCGGTCGGCTCGGGTACGATCCGAGGGTCAGGGGTGGTTTCGCCGGCGGTAACCGCAACCGGCGCGGCGACGATCGCGGCCAGCGGCGGCACACTGGAGTTCGTCCAGACGGTTGCCGACAGCGGCAGCGCGCTGCAATTGGTTATCGTCGGCGGCGGCGACAGGCTGTTGCTCGATGCCGCGACCGCGGCGCATTCGGTGAGCTTCACCGGCGCCGGCGGAACGCTCGAGCTCAACGCCGTCGGGCAGCTCACGGTCGGAGACCAGATTGCCGTCGGGAGCGGCACGGTCAAGCTCAACCCGGGCGTCGCCGTGTTGACCGCAAGCCTCATTACGCTAAGCGGCGGCTCGATCCAGGGGGTCGGCAAGATCAACGCCAACCTGGTTGGGACGGGCACAGTCGGCGCCGTCGGTCCGTTCGGGGGCACGCTCGAACTGGTCGCCCCAATCGCCGCCGCCTCAGGCCCGGTCTTTCAGATCGGCTCGACCTCGAACATCCTGCGGGTCGACGGCACGGTCGGCGCCGGCAACAATTTCGCCTTTCTCGGCGCCGCCGGCGAGCTGCGGCTCGAAAACGACAGCGGTTTCGACAGCACGATCTCCGGGCTCAATGTCGGGATCGGCGCGGCCAGAACCAACTTTGTCGATATCGGACACCATACCGTCACGGTCACCTCGGTCAGCGGGCAGGGGACTGCCAGCGGAACCGTCACCTTGTCCGACGGGGCCGTCATTCACTTGACCAACATCAATTCGACGAGCTGGTTCGTCAACGCGGTCGCTGACGGGCGCGGCGGCACCAATCTCTTTCTCAGCGGCAGCCTGCAACCGCCACCGAACGATTTCAACGGCGACGGCAACTCGGACATCCTGTGGCGGAACAACGACGGCAGCGTCGCGGTCTGGATAATGGACGGCACCGCGGCAATCGCTGGGCAGGCCGGGCTGGCCGATCCAAGCTGGCATATCCGTGGCACCGGCGATTTCAACGCCGACGGGAAGTCGGATATTCTGTGGCAGAACGATGGCGGGCGCGTCGATTTGTGGGAACTCAACGGCACGTCCGTAATCTTCAGCGGCCAGGCCGGGTTTGCCGATGCAAGCTGGCACATTCGCGCGACCGGCGAATTCAACGGCGACGGCATGTCCGACGTCCTGTGGCAGAACGATAGCGGCGTCGTCTATATCTGGATGATGGCCGGCAGCACGGTGATCGATCACCTCAGCGGGCCGGTCGGTACCGCCGATGCGAGCTGGCACATCAGCGGCACCGGCGATTTCAACTTCGACCACAAATCCGACATTCTGTGGCGGAACGACGACGGCAGCGTCGCCATCTGGGAGATGTACGGCACCAGCGCCATCGCCCTCGGCCTGGTGGGCGTCGCCGATGCGAGCTGGGACATCAGCGGCACCGGCGATTTCAATGCTGACGGCCGGTCGGACATTCTATGGCGGAACGATGATGGCGGCGTCGGGATCTGGCTGATGAACGGCGCCAGTGTCCTCGGCACCGGCCATGCCGGTTTTGCCGATTCGAGCTGGCATATCCGCAATACCGGCGATTTCAACGCCGACGGCCGATCGGACATTCTGTGGCAGCACAACGATGGCGCAGTCGCGGTCTGGCAGATGGACGGCGCGACGGTTATCGGCACCGGCCAAACCGGGTTTGCCGATCCGAGCTGGCACATCGTCCCGGCCGACAACACCGGCGCGGGCGCGCAGTCGATCAGCATGGCATTCGGCTTTGACGATATCTCCGCCGCTTCGGGCTTAGTCGGCGGCGCGGCGGATCCGACGAGCGGCGCGGCACCGGCTTCACAGACCGCCGGCGCTATGTTCCTGCAGATGCAAGACGGCTCGATGCCCCTGTTCGCGTAAGCCGGGTCGCGCGATGTCTGGAGCGGATCGGCTCTCGCGCTGGGCCGGTCAGGTTGATACGGCGACGGGCGACGGCAATTGCCGGGGCAGCAGCGACACCGCGATCAGGATTGCGAACGCCGTCAGCGCCAGTATCTGGAACAGCGTATCGAAGCCCCAGCGCTCGTATACGACGGCAATCAGCGGCAGCGCGGCGGCCAGCGCGGTGAAACTGACGACATAGCGGATCGCGTAGATTCGGGCGCGCGCTTCGCCCTGCGCCATGCGCCCGATCATGTAGTCGTTGATCGGGATCTGGCCGAACGCGCCGAGCATGAAACCCAACGCCACCGCCAGCGCCGCCCAATTCTGCACCCCCGGCATTGCCGCGAAGAAGACGAGCTGGATCGCGGCGAGGGTCATGAAGACCGGGCGCGGGCCGAAGCGGTCGAGCAGGCTGCCGACCACCAGCTGCGCCATCGATGCGACGGCGAACACGACGAACGCCAAGGAGCCGATCACGGTGGCTACATCGGCGCGGCCCGGAACGCCCGCCGCATTCAGCCAGACGGCCAAAATCGTGCCGATGCCGTGCAGGCGCTCGTCGAAAATCTTGGGCAGCGCAAACGTGGTCGACTGGAAGATGATGCTCGAAATCGCGGTCGTCACGAAGACGATCGCCGCCACGCGCAACAACAGCGCCTTGTAGTGCGGGGCCAACGCGACCGGAGCCGGCGTCGCGGTGGCGGATTGCCTCTGGCTGTCGGAGACGATCTCTCTCCGGCGCAGCCAAGCATAGGCGATACCGACGATAATCGCGAATACGCCCGGCGCGATGAAGGCGGCTCGCCAACCGCCGTTGTCGATCATATAGCCGGTGATCAGCGCGGCGCTCGCCACCCCGAAATTGCCCCAGACGCCGTTCACCGCGATTCGCATGCCGGTGTTCTTCCACTTGGCGACGACGATGGCGAGGCCGACCGGGTGATAGATCGCGGCGAACATGCCGATGACGAAAAGCCCGATGCCGAGTTCGAGCGGCGTCCGCGCAAAGCCGGTAACGATGGCGACGATGCCGATGCCGATGAAAAAGGCGACCATCATCCCTTCCCGGCTCCATTTGTCGGCGAGCCAGCCGGCCGGATAGGAAAAGACGCCGAAGGCGACGAACCCCGGAATCGCGTATTTGAGCAGGTCGGAATAGCTCAAACCCCAGTCGCGCGACAGCGCGAGGGCTGCCACGGTCGCGAAAATCAGGGTGAACATGTGGTCGAGGAAATGCCCGATATTGAGCAGCAGAAAATGCAGGCGGTCGCGTTCCGGCATCGCGCTCGTGGTCCTCTCGATCGGGGCGACTCCCACCATGCGTGCGATGTCTCGACTCCAACCGGTAGTGCCGGGCGATAGTGCGCCTGTAGCGGAGACGATGTCTTGCCAAAGAACATCGATTTTCGGACATTCCACCGATGCGGACATCGCATGCGGATCGTTTTGGGGTTTCTCGGTCGCAAGGAGACGCACCGACGGCAAGGATTTGCCTGATCGGGTGGGTTGTCCCATATGCTTGAGAGTCGCGTGCTTGGGAGTTCAGGGCTTGAGGGTCGGCTGAGCGATGTTGCTTTCTTCGGGATTATGTCTGGTCACCGGCGCGACCGGGTTTGTCGGCGCGGCGGTAGCGCGCGCGCTGCTCGGCAGCGGTCAAAAGGTCCGCGTGCTGGCCCGGCCGGACAGCGACCGCGGCAATCTGGAGGGGCTCGCGGTCGACATCGCGGAAGGCTCGCTCGATGACCCAAAATCGCTCGCCGCGGCCGTGGCGGATTGCCGCTATCTGTTTCATGTCGCGGCCGATTACCGGCTGTGGGTGCCCGATCCCGCCGCGATGTTCCGGGTCAACGTCGAGGGCACGCGCGAACTGATGCTGGCCGCGCTGGCGGCGGGGGTCGAACGCATCGTCTATACCAGCAGCGTCGCGGTGCTCGGCAATTTGCGCGGCGGCATCGCCGACGAAGCGACCCCGAGCCGCGCCGAGGACATGATCGGCCCGTACAAGCTCTCGAAATTCCAGGCGGAAGCGGTCGTCGCCGAACTGATCGCCGAACGCGGCTTGCCGGCGGTTATCGTCAACCCGTCGACCCCGATCGGTCCCGGCGACATCAAGCCGACCCCGACCGGGCGGATGATCGTCGAGGCCGCGCGCGGCCGAATGCCGGCGTTTGTCGATACCGGTCTCAATGTCGCCCATGTCGACGATGTCGCGCTCGGCCATCTGCTCGCGGCGAGATCCGGGCAGATCGGACGGCGCTATGTGCTCGGCGGCGAAAATATGACGCTGGCCGAGATTCTCGGAGAAGTCGCCCGGATCACCGGCCGGCGGGCGCCGAAATTGCGGATCCCCCATGCGGCGATCCTGCCGTTCGCGGCCGGCGCCCAGGCGCTGGCGCGAATGACCCGGCGCGAGCCGTTCGCCACGGTCGATGGCGTCCGCATGGCGCGCAAGAAGATGTTCTTCAGCTCGACGCGCGCGATCGAGGAACTTGGTTATGCGGCGCGGCCGGCACGGCTGGCGATCGCCGACGCGATCGTCTGGTTCCGGGTCAAGGGGTACCTGCGTTGACCGCGCACGTCGCCGGCGCCTCAGCCGCACCCGTTAATGTCGAGGCGCCTTCCGGCAAGGGGCGCGGCGACGAGAATTTTCCGGTCGGCTCTTGGCTGATCCGGCGCGATTTGCGGGTCCACGTCCACGCATTCTACCGTTTTGCCCGCAATGCCGACGACATCGCCGACAACCCGGCCCTCGGCGCCGATGACAAGCTGTGCCGTCTCGACCGGATGGCGGCGGTCCTCGACGGCGCTACCAACGGGGCGCCCGGCGGCGATGATTGGGGCGGGGATGCGCCGGCGGCCGCCGCGATGCGCGCGAGCCTCGCCGCGACCGGGACCACCGCGCAGCATTGCCACGATGTGCTGCGGGCGTTTCGGCTCGACGCGGTCAAGGGGCGCTATCGCGACTGGGACGATCTGATTGAGTATTGCCGCTATTCGGCGGCGCCGGTCGGACGCCAGCTGCTCGACCTGCACGGCGAAACGCGCGACACTTGGCCGGCGTCGGACGCGCTGTGCGCCGCCTTGCAAGTGCTCAATCATCTGCAGGATTGCGCCGACGACTACCGCGCGCTCGACCGGGTTTACCTGCCGCTCGCCGATCTCGACGCGGCGGGGATCGGGGTCGAGGCGCTGGCGGAGCCGGTCGCCAGCCCGGCATTGCGGCGCGTCCTGGACAGCCTGCTCGACCGCACCGACGGCCTGATCGCGACCGCGCGGTTCCTGCCCTCCGGGGTCAGGGCGCGCGGGTTGCGCTGGGAATCGGCGGTCATCGTCGGGCTCGCCGGCCGGCTCGCGCGGCGCTTGCGCCGGGGCGACCCGCTGGCAGGCCGCGTCAAGCTCGGCAAATCCGACGTCGCTTCCTCCTTCCTGACCGGCATCCTGGCGCGCCATCGGTGATGAGCGGGATGGCTCTTGACAGCGTCGGGGCCGGCCCCGACGAGGCGGCCCTGCGCGAGGCCATTCGCCAAAAAGTCGCTGCGGCGGGGTCGTCGTTCTATTGGGCGATGCGGCTGCTGCCACGCGACCGGCGCAACGGCATGTACGCGGTCTATGCCTTCTGCCGCGAGGTCGACGACATCGCCGACGATACGGACAGCGAGCCCGGCCATAAGAAGGGGGCGCTCGCCGTCTGGCGCGAGGAAATCGACGCGCTCTATGCCGGGCAGCCGCGCCATGTCGTCGCCCACGCATTGCGCGACCCCCTGCGGCGCTATCGCCTGCGACGCGAGGACTTCCACGCCGTTATTGACGGTATGGAAATGGACGCGGCGGAAGACATCATTGCCCCCGACCTGACGACCCTCGACCTCTATTGCGCCCGCGTCGCCGGCGCGGTCGGGCATTTGTCGGTGCATGTCTTCGGCGATGCGAGCCCGGACGCTCACGCCGTCGCGGAGTCGCTGGGTCGGGCCTTGCAGCTGACCAACATCCTGCGCGATCTCGACGAGGACGCGCGGCGTGGCCGCCTCTATCTGCCGCGCGAGATCCTCGAACGGCACGGCATCCGCTTCGCCGCGCCGCTCGATGTGCTGCGTCACCCGGCCCTGCCGGCGGCGTGTCGCGACCTCGCCGACATCGCCGAGCGGCATTTCGCCGAGGCCGCGTCGCACATGGCGCGGTGCTCGCGGCGCGCGATGCGGCCGGCCGCCGTGATGGGCGCGTTCTACCGGGCGCTGCTCGACGCGCTGCGGCGCTCGGGATGGAGCGACCCGGCGGCGCGGGTGAGCCTGTCGAAGCCGCGAAAGCTGTGGCTGGTGCTGCGCCACGGGGTGCTATGACGCCGATGCCGGGGCCGGGGTCGGGCCGGGTGCATGTGATCGGGGCGGGGCTCGCCGGGCTTGCCGCCGCGGTCGACCTCGCCGGCCACGGGTATCGGGTCGTGCTCTACGAATCGGGCACCCACGCCGGCGGACGCTGCCGGTCTTTTTTCGATGCGGAACTCGGGGTTCGGATCGACAACGGCAATCACCTGCTGCTGTCCGGCAACGATTCGGCGCTCGACTATATCGTGCGCATCGGGGCGCTCGATACTTTTGACGAGCCCGGCGCGGCGGCGATCCCGTTCGTCGATGTCGCGACCGGCGAGCGCTGGGCGGTGCGCCCGTCGCGCGGCGTCGTGCCGTGGTGGATCTTCAGCGCGGCCCGGCGCGTCCCGGACACGCGGCCGCGCGATTATCTCGCCGCGCTGCTTCTGTGGCGCGCCGCGCCGGACGACACCGTCGCCGGTGTGCTGACGCGCGACACCGATAGCGTACTGTTCCGCCGGCTGTGGCAGCCGCTCGCGGTGGCGACGCTCAATACCGCGGCGGAGGATGCCTCCGCCCGGCTGTTCGGGCGCATCCTCGCCGAGACGGTTGGGCGCGGCGCTGCCGCGTGCCGTCCGATGCTGGCGCGCGATGGCCTATCGGAAAGCCTGGTCGATCCGGCGCTGTCGTTTCTGGCGCGCGAGGGCGCCGAGGTTCGCGTCAACGCCCGGCTCAAGGCGCTCGGCTTCGGCGCCGGCGGCATCGCGGAACTCATGTTCGATGGCGACGCGGTGGCGCTGTCGCCGCAGGAACAGGTGATCCTGGCGGTGCCGGGCGCGATCGCGGCGCGAATCGTTCCCGACCTTGTCGTGCCGGACGATTACGCGCCGATCGTCAATGCCCATTTCCGCTGCGCGTCCGGCTTGATCGGCACAGATGCGCCGCTGTTCGCCGGCATCGTCGGCGGCACCGCCGAATGGGTTTTTCGCAAGCGCGACATCGTCTCGGTGACGGTCAGCGCCGCCGACCGAATCGTCGGCCGGCCGGCCGACGAATTGCGCGAATTGTTGTGGCGCGACGTGACGCTGGCTCTCGGCCTGCCGCCCGGCCCGGCGCCGCCCGCCCGCATCGTCAAGGAGCGCCGCGCGACCTTTCGCGCCACTCCGGTTCAGCTGCGGCGGCGCCCGGCGGCGGCGACGGCGTGGCATAATCTTCACCTTGCGGGTGATTATGTCGAAACTGGCTTGCCCGCCACGATTGAAGGCGCTATTCGCTCCGGCTTTGCGGCGGCGGCGCGGGTTCGCCAGCGTCGCGATCCGGCGCCGGCTTTCACCCTTGGCGCCCTCGGCGCGGCGCCGGCCCGGCCGCTTCCGACACAGGTCGAGGATTGCCAGCGCGTGCTGCCATGAAGAGCGCAATGACGGCAACAAAGGACAGAGTCCCGGCGCTCAGTCCGGCGACTCGCCCGGAGGGTCTCGATACCGCCATCGAACGCTCGGTCGAGTCGTTGCTGTCGTTGCAGAATGAAGACGGCCACTGGGTGTTCGAGCTTGAAGCCGATGCCACGATCCCTGCCGAATACCTGCTGCTGCAGCACTATCTCGGCACCATCGACTCCGACCCCGGGTCCGACCCGGCGTTCGACCCCGGCCTCGAACAGCGCATCGCGCGCTATTTGCGCGATGCGCAGGGCGAGGATGGCGGATGGCCGCTGTTCCACGGCGCCCCGATGGACCTCAGCGCCTCGGTCAAGGCCTATTTCGCGCTGAAGGCGGCCGGCGACCCGGCCGAGGCACCGCACATGGCGCGCGCGCGCGCGGCGATCCTGGAGCGCGGCGGCGCGCGTCGCTGCAACGTCTTTACCCGCATCCTCTTGGCCCTGTGGGGCGAGGTGCCGTGGCGGGCGGTGCCGGTCATGCCGGTCGAGGTCATGCTGCTGCCCGGCTGGTTTCCGTTTCACATCGACAAGGTTTCGTACTGGTCCCGCACCGTCCTCGTCCCGCTCCTCGTACTGATGACGGTGCGCCCGACGGCGCGCAACCCGCGCGGGGTGACGATCGCCGAATTGTTCGTCGAGCCGCCGGAAACGGTGCGCGGCTGGGTGTCGCCTCCGACCGCCTCGGCGATCGGCCATGCCTTCGCGCTGCTCGACCGCCTGCTGCGGCTGGCCGAGCCGATGTTCCCGGCCGACCCGCGGCGGCGCGCGATCGACAAGGCCGTCGCGTTCGTCACCGAGCGGCTTAACGGCGAGGACGGGCTCGGCGGTATTTTCCCGGCGATGGCCAACGCGGTGATGATGTTCGACTGCCTCGGCTATCCGCTCGATCATCCAAACTGCGCCGTTGCGATCGCGGCGCTGCGCAAGCTGCTCGTTGCCGACGGCGAGCGCGGCTATTGCCAACCCTGCGCGTCGCCGGTGTGGGACACCGCGCTCGCGGCCCATGCGCTGATGGATGTCGGCGACAGCCGGCTGACCCCGGCGATCGGCCGCTCCCTCGATTGGCTCGAAGGCAAGCAGGTGCTCGACACGGTCGGCGACTGGGCGACGGCGCGTCCCGGGTTGCGGCCCGGCGGCTGGGCGTTCCAGTACGCCAACCCGCATTATCCCGATCTCGACGACACCGCGGCGGTGGCGCTGGCGCTGAGCCGGTTCGACGAGGCCCGCTATGGCAACGCGATCGACCGCGCCGCCGAATGGGTCATCGGCATGCAGAGCCGCAATGGCGGCTGGGGCTCGTTCGACGCCGACAACACGCATCATTATCTGAACCACATCCCGTTTGCCGATCACGGCGCGCTGCTCGACCCGCCGACCGCCGATGTCAGCGCGCGCTGCGTCGGGTTTCTCGCCCAGCACGGCACCCCGCCCGACCACCCGGCGATGGCGACGGCGCTCGCCTACCTGCGGGCGGAGCAGGAAGCCGACGGCAGCTGGTTCGGCCGCTGGGGCACCAATTACATCTATGGCACATGGTCGGTGCTGGCCGCGCTCAACGCCGCCGGGATCGATCCGCAGGCGCCCGAAATACGCCGCGCCGCCGCCTGGCTGATCGCGCGACAGCACGCCGACGGGGGCTGGGGCGAGTCGGGCGAGAGCTATTGGCCGGATGCCTCGTCGGGCGAGGCGCCGTGCAGCACCGCCTCGCAGACCGCCTGGGCGTTGCTCGGTCTGATGGCGGCGGGCGAGGTCGATCACCCGGCGGTGGCGCGCGGCATCGCCTATTTGATCGGCGGCCAGGACGACGACGGCAATTGGGACGAGCCGTGGTACACCGCCGTCGGGTTTCCCCGCGTGTTCTACCTGCGCTATCACGGCTATCGCGCGTTCTTCCCGCTGTGGGCGCTGGCCCGCTACCGGCGGCTGTCGGTCGCCAATTCGCGCCGGGTGACGTTCGGGCTATAGGGTTCGGGCTGGAGAGTTCCGCCGGCTTGGCGTCGCGCCCCGGCGCGCCCGAACTGATCGGCAACACTATCGGAAAAGTTCCCGGCGGTCGGTCAGGCGCGGCGTTTTTTCCCTGGCCATCTCGCGTCCGCTCGCGTAGGGCTTCGGCCGGTGCGGGGCCGTAACCTACTGCCCCGCTTACGTCGACCGAGCGCTCCCGGGGGGCCTCGCACTAGGGGCAGACGCGCCCTCGCGGGTCATCAATCATCCCGCCTACGAGACCAAATCCGCAGCGGAGGGGGAGCTGCGCATGCGCATATTGATACCGGTGCTGTGCACCTCCGGGCTCGCCGCGGAGGCCAAGATAGCCCGAGCCGCCGGGTTTCAGGTCATCGTCGGGGCCGGCGACCCGCTTCGTACCGCCGCCCTTGTCGAAGCCGCGGCGCGGCAGGCGAAATGCCTGATCAGCTTCGGCATCGCCGGAGGGCTGGCGCCGCATTTGCGGCCGGGCGACGTGATCCTCTCGACCGAAGTCATCGGCGACGACCGGCGCTGGCGTCCCCACCAATCCTTCCATGACGAAATGGCCGATCTGGCGCCGCGCATCGGAGCGATCGCCGGCCCGGTGCTCGGCTCACGCGACATTATCGCGACCGAAGAAGACAAGACCCGCGCCTGGCGCGACACCGGCGCGCTCGCGGTCGATCTCGAAAGCGCGATCGTCGCCCGCACCGCGGAGGCCGCCGGCATCCCGTTTCTGGTGCTGCGCACGGTCGCCGATCCCTCGACCCGCGAGTTACCGCCCGCCGCGCTGATCCCGCTGGCCGAAGACGGCACCCCGGCTTTGATCCGCGTGCTCGGCGAGGTGTTGCGCCGGCCGCGGCAGATCGCCGCGCTGTTCGGTCTGGCCCGCGAAACGCGGACGGCGCTGATCGCGCTAGCCGGCCCGGCGCGCGCTCTCCGCTTGGCGTTTGCCTCCGGCTAGCCCAGGTTTCACCCCAGGCGCGTCGAGCCGGGCCACCGCCTCCTCGACATGGCGCGAAAAGACGAACTCGGCCGGGCGCTGGCGATCGAGCGGGATTTCCGGCGCCATCTCGCCTTTGGTGCGGACGCCGCGCAGCGCCACCATGGCGGCTTTCAGCGGATGGTGCACCGAATCGACGACCGCGGTCGCCTCGTACCCGCTATGCACCATGCATTGCGCGCATTTCTCGTAATTGCCGGTGCCGTACGAATCCCAATCGGTCCCCTCCATCAGTTCCTTGAAGGTCTGGGTATAGCCCTCGCCGAGCAGATAGCACGGGCGCTGCCAGCCAAAATAATTGCGCGTCGGGTTGCCCCACGGGGTGCAGCGATAGGATTGGTTGCCGGCGAGAAAATCGAGGAACAGGCCGGATTGGTTGAACGACCAGCTTTTCCCACCCTTCCCCTGGGGATCGCGGCGGAAGATGTCGCGAAACAGCTCCTTGGTGCGCCGGCGATTGAGGAAATGGGCCTGGTCGGGGGCGCGCTCATAGGCATAGCCCGGCGACACCGTGATCCCGTCGAGGCCCATCGCGGTCACCGTGTCGAAGAACCGCGCCACCCGCTCGGGCTCGGCCGTATCGAACAGCGTCGCGTTGATGTTGACCCGGAAGCCGCGCGACTTGGCGAGCGCGATCGCCTCGATCGCGCGCTCGTAGACGCCCTCCTGGCAGACCGAGCGGTCGTGGTCCTCGCGGTCGCCGTCGAGGTGGATCGTCCAGGCGAAGAACGGGTTGGGCTTGAACAGATCGATCTTTTTCTCGAGCAGCAGCGCGTTGGTGCACAGATAGACGAATTTTTTCTTGGCGATCATGCCGGCGACGATCTGGTCGATCTCGCGGTGCAACAGCGGTTCGCCGCCGGCAATGACGACGACCGGCGCGCCGCATTCGTCGATCGCTTCGAGGCACTGCCCGACGCTGAGCCGCTGGTTCAGGATCGCATCGGGGTAGTCGATCTTGCCGCAGCCGGCGCAAGCGAGGTTGCAGCGAAACAGGGGCTCCAGCATCAGCACGAGCGGGTAGCGCTGGACGCCGCGCAAATGGCGCCCAAGAACATAAGCGCCGACGCGGATGATCTGGTGCAGCGGAATAGCCACGGCGATTCCTTAGTTCAATTTAAAACGCGGGGGTTCAAAACGGGAGGTTCAAAACGCGGGGTCAGGAGCGGCGCGAGCTGTCGGCGAGTTGCGACGGAATGCGGAACCGCACATTCTCGGTGACCCCGGGGAGCACCTCGACCTCGGTCTCGGTCATCTCGCGCAACCGCGCGACCAATTCCTCGACGAGGGCATCCGGGGCGGACGCTCCGGCGGTGATCCCGACCGAGGTCGCTCCTTCGAGCCAACCCGGGTCGAGGGCGCGCGCGTCTTCGATCAGATAGCTCGGCACCCCGCATTCGGCGGCAATCTCGCGCAGCCGATTCGAGTTCGAGCTGTTCGGCGCGCCCACGACGAGGACAACATCGACGAGTTTGGCCAGTTCCCGGGCGGCGCGCTGGCGATTTTGGGTAGCATAGCAGATATCTTTGGTATCGGGCCCGACGATCGACGGGAAACGCGCCTTCAGCGCCTCGATGACGGCGCGGGTATCGTCGACGCTGAGCGTCGTCTGGGTGATGAAGGCGAGCTTGTCGGGGTTGGCGACATCGAGCCGCGCGACTTCCTCCGGCCGCGAGATCAGGTGCACCCGCCCGGTGATCCGCCCCATCGTGCCCTCGATCTCGGGATGGCCGGCATGCCCGATCAGGACGATCTCGCGCCCCTGGTTGGCATAACGCTGCCCCTCGATGTGCACCTTGGAAACAAGCGGGCAAGTGGCGTCGATGACCGGCAGGCCGCGCTCCTCGGCCCGGCGCTCGATGTCGCTCGCCACGCCGTGCGCGCTGAAGATCGTGACCGAGCCCGGCGGCACCTCATCGATCTCGTCCACAAACCGGGCGCCCTTGGCGCGCAGCCGTTCAACGACGTGGCGATTGTGCACGATCTCGTGACGGACATAGATCGGCGGACCGTATTTTTCGAGCGCCCGCTCGACGATCTCGATCGCCCGTTCGACCCCGGCGCAAAACCCGCGGGGCTGCGCCAGCACCACTCGCATCATCTCGCCTCACCGCACCGCTAATGTCCGCCATGAGCGGCGGACGGTTCCGCCGGAAATCCGGCTTGTATCCCTGCCACGATTCGCGCGTCCCGCGCAATGCCGCGCCGCTGCGCCGCAAATCGGCCAGCGCCGGCCGGGCCGGCATTTTGGACCTGTGCCGGAGCGGCTGGTTTGTTATCACTAACGCTCGCGCCAGGGGATTGGCCGCGCGGTTTCAGGGGGAACGATGTCGCTGTCTCGACGCCTGGTCCTTGCCATCCCGCTGTCGCTGCTCGCCGGGGGCGCCGCCGCGGATGCCGGCTCGGCGCCGGCGCTGATCGAACGCTTCTACGACGAGTTGCTGGCGGTTATGAAAGCGGCGAAGCGCCTCGCCTTCGACGAGCGCTACAGCCGCCTCGCTCCGACAATTTCGCGAACCTTCGATCTCGCGCTGATGACGCGGATCGCGGTCGGGCCGGGGTGGGGCCAGGTCGCCGCCGAACAGCAGCAGCGTCTCAGCGCCGCCTTCGCGCGCTACACGATCTCGATCTACGCAAACCGCTTCGACGATTACGGCGGCGAGCGGTTCGAGGTAACGCCGACCGCGACCACCAACCCGAATGGCGTTACCGTCAACAGCCGGCTCGTCAAGACGAACGGCGAGACCGTAGTGCTCAACTACCTGCTGCGCCAGGATGGCGGCGGCGCGTGGAAGGTCATCGACGTCTATCTGAGCGGCACGGTCAGCGAGCTGGCGGCGCGGCGATCGGAATTCGTCGCGGTTCTGCAACGCGCCGGGGCCGAGGGGCTGGTCCAGATGATTGAACAGCGCACCGCCGCGCTAAGGACGGGATGATACGGGCGCCAGGGCGGGCGCCTTGCCGGGATCGTCGTAAAAATTTGGGGCTGGCGGCGGGGTGGCGCCGCGGCGCAGTTCGGCGGCCCGGCGCTGCTGCGCCAAGCTGCGCAGCTGGGCATAGAAATCGAGCGCGTTTTTTTGCAGATCGTCGAGAACGTCGATGAATTCGGCGCGCTGGTCGATGCCGCCGAGGACAAACCGCGTGATCGTGATGTCGTCGAGATCCTTTGCCGTCGCCAGATAGCTGAACGGATCCATATACGCGTCTGCCGTCATGCCGATAGCATCGCGCGGGTTCGACGGACCGAGCAGCGGCAGGATCAGGTATGGCCCTTCGGGCAATCCCCAGACAAACAGCGTCTGTCCGAAATCGCCGGTCTGCTTGTCGAGCCCCCAATCTTTGGCGACCTCGATCAGGCCGGCGATGCCGACCGTGCTATTGACGACAAAGCGCCCGGCCGCGATACCGGCCCGTTCGAATTCGCCCTGCAGCACGTTGTTGATGACGACGACCGGCTCCTTCATGTTTCGCAGGCCGCGCCTCAGCGCATCGCGGCCCTCTTCCGGCACAATCGCTATGTAGATCTTTGTAACTGGCTTGAGCAGGATGCGGTCGAGGAACAGATTGAGGTCGAGGGTCTGGCGGTTCAGCGGTTCGAGCGGGTCGTTGTTGTGCGCGAATGCGGCGCGCTCGGCGGGGTCGCCGGGCGGCGTCGCGCACGCGGCGAGGGCGGCGGCCAATAGCAAGGCGGCGGCGCAATGGCAGGCGCCGCGGGGGGAGGCGGTGATCGTCACAACGCTATCCGGAGGTTTGGCTGATCGGCAGGGCGGGGGGCTCCAGCCACGCGCATCGTCGGCAATCCGGCTGGCGAACGCAACCGCAAATCGCAGCCGCATTGACCCTCACCCACAGGGCTTGCGGAACTGTACGCGACATCGAAACGCCACGCTGCAATACCATCGCGCGTCCTTCGAGACGGCGCTCCGCGCCTCCTCGGGATGGTATATGTCTTTGATAGCATTAACAAAGAACCTCATCCTGAGGAGCCCGCGCAGCGGGCGTCTCGAAGGACGCATCGCGCCGATCCAGCCAGGTCAATTCATTCACGGGCTCGCAGCGCGAGCGCCGCGCCGATGAACAGCCTTTGCCTCGCGCTGGTGCTGATCGTGGTTTGGGGTTATCTCGCCGGCGCCACTCTGGCGACCTTGCGCTTTGCCCGGCGAACGCGGGGCGCCGCCGCGCCGACTGGCGCGGGCCCGCCGGTCTCCGTGCTGAAGCCGCTGCACGGCGCCGAGCCCGGGCTCTATCAAAACCTGCGCTCGTTTGCCGACCAGGATTATCCCGACTTCCAGCTCGTCCTCGGCGTGCGCAACCGCGCCGACGACGCCGTGCCGATCGCCCGCGCGCTGATCGCCAAGCGCCCTCGCCGCGACATCGCGCTCGTGATCGATCCGAGCGTCGGCGGCAGCAACCTCAAGGTGGCCAACCTCGAAAACATGCTTCCGGCGGCGCGGCACGAGCTGATCGTGCTGGCCGACAGCGACATGCGGGTGACGCCGGATTACCTCGCCATCGTTACCGCTCCGCTGGCCGACCCGGCGACGGGTATTGTCACCTGCCTCTATAAGGCTGTCCCGACCGGCGGACCGTGGTCGCGGCTGGCGGCGCTGCACATCAATTTCGGGTTTCTGCCGGGGGCGCTGGTCGGCGACGCGATCACGGTCGGACATGGCTGCTTCGGCGCGACGATCGCGTTGCGCCGCGAGGTGCTGGAGCGGATCGGCGGCTTTGCCCGCATTCGCGACGAACTCGCCGACGACTACCGGATGGGCCAAGCGGTGCGCGAACTCGGCCTCAAGACCGTGCTCTCGTCCTACATCGTCGAGAACCGCGTCAGCGAATCCTCTCTCGCCAGCCTGTGGCGGCACGAGCTGCGCTGGGCGCGCACCTCGCGGATGATGGCGCCGGCCGGCTTCGCCGGCTCGGTCGTGACGCACACGGCGATGCTGACCGCGCTCGCCGTCGCCGCCTTCGGGTCGGGCGTCGTCGCCTGGGGATTTGTATTGATCTCTCTGGGGTTGCGGTGGATATCGGCGCTCGCGATCGCGCGCTGGCTCGGCCTGCCGCGCGGTGGGCTGTGGCTGTTGCCGGTGCGGGATGCTTTGTCCTTCGCCGTGTTTCTGGGTAGTTTCTGCGGTCGCAGCGTGTTGTGGCGTGACCAATTGTTCCGGGTCGAGCCGGGCGGCCGCATGAGCGTCGAAGGGGATTAGCCTGACATGATGAAGACGCTGTTTCTCCAGCCGCCGTCGTTTGACGGGTTCGATGGCGGTGCGGGGTCGCGCTATCAGGCGCGGCGCGAGATCCGCTCGTTCTGGTACCCGACCTGGCTCGCGCATCCGGCGGCGCTGGTCCCCGGCAGCAAGCTCGTCGACGCCCCGCCGGCGCGGCTGCGGCTCGATCAGGTGCTGCCGCTCGCCGGCGATTACGAGCTGGCGGTGCTGCACACCTCGACCCCGTCCTACGCCGCCGATATCAAGGTCGCCGAGGCCATGAAGGACATGAACCCGCGGCTCAAGATCGGTCTGGTGGGCGCCAAGGTCGCGGTCGAGCCGGAAGCGAGCCTCGCCGGCTCGCGCGCCGTCGATTTCGTGGCGCGCGAGGAGTTCGACTTCACGATCCAGGAGGTGGCGCAGGGTCGCTCGTTCGCCGATATCGACGGGGTCAGCTACCGCGGCGGCGACGGGTCCATCGTCCATAACCGGGCGCGCGCCGTGCTCGAGGACATGGACCGGCTGCCCTTCGTGACCGAGGTCTACAAGCGCGACCTGAGGGTCGAGGATTATTTCATCGGCTATCTGAAGCACCCCTATCTGTCGCTCTATACCGGGCGCGGCTGCCGCTCGAAATGTACCTTCTGCCTGTGGCCGCAGACCGTCGGCGGGCATCGCTACCGGGTGCGCAGCGTCGCCCATGTGATCGAGGAGATCCGGCTCGCCCGGGGCCTCTTCCCGCAGGTCAAGGAGTTTTTCTTCGACGACGACACCTTTACCGACGACCGGCCGCGCGCCGAGGCGATCGCGCGGGAGCTGGGAAAACTCGGCGTCACCTGGTCGTGCAACGCCAAGGCCAACGTGCCGCGCGCGACGCTCGAAATATTGCGCGACAACGGGCTCAGGCTCCTGCTGGTCGGCTACGAGACCGGCAACCAGCAGATCCTCAACAACATCAAGAAGGGCATGCGGATCGATATCGCGCGCCGCTTTACCAAGGACTGCCACGAACTCGGCATCACGATCCACGGCACTTTCATCCTGGGGCTGCCGGGCGAGACCAAGGAGACGATCGAGGAGACGATCCTCTTTGCCGCCGAGATCAACCCGCACACGATCCAGGTCTCGCTCGCCGCGCCCTATCCCGGCACCGAGCTTTATCGGCAGGCGGTCGAAGAAGGCTGGCTCGATATCGCCCATGCCGAGCTGATCGACGACAATGGGGTGCAGATCGCGCCGCTACACTACCCGCATCTGAGCCATACCGAGATCTTCGACTCGCTCGAAACCTTCTACAAGCGCTTCTATTTCCGCCGCAAAAAAATAGCCTCTCTGGTCGGCGAAATGATCAAAAGCCCCCAGATGATGCGCCGCCGGCTGCGCGAGGGCGTCGAGTTCTTCCAGTTCCTGCGCCAGCGCGAGTTGCCGGGCTGATCGCGCACGAATTGCTAAACTGCGGCGATGGCATCCGACGTCGTCGACCTTCGCGATTTCTACCGCAGCCTGCTGGGCCAGGTCGCCCGCCGGATGATTCGCCGCGCGATCCAGCGGATATGGCCCGACCTGCGCGGGATGCGGTTGCTCGGGATCGGTTACGCGCCGCCGTTCCTGCCGGCGCTGGCGGGCGAGACCGAGCGCACGATCGCGCTGATGCCGGCGTCTCTGGGCGTGCTGCGCTGGCCGCCCGAGGGGTGCAACCTGGTGACCCTCGCCGACGAGGCGGAACTGCCCTTCGCCGATTATTCGATCGACCGGGTGCTGTTGGTCCACGCGCTCGAAACCAGCGACGAGACCCGGGCGATGCTGAAGGAGATATGGCGGGTGCTGGCCGGTGGCGGGCGGGTCTTGATCGTCGCTCCCAACCGGCGCGGGATCTGGGCGCGGCTCGACCGCACCCCGTTCGGGTCGGGGCGTCCCTACACGATGTCGCAACTCTCGCAATTGCTGCGCGACGAACAGTTCACCCCGGTCGGGTCGGATGCCGCCTTGTTCATTCCGCCGGCGACCGGCCGCATGGTGCTGCGCTCGGCGCTCGCCTGGGAGCGCATCGGCAAGCGTTGGTTTCCAACTTTCGCCGGGGTGCTGCTGGTCGAGGCGACCAAGCAGATCTACGCCAAGCCGACGATGGTCCGGGCGCCGCGCCGCCGGATCGTCTATCAGCCGGCGCCGCACCGGCTCTGATGGCGAATCGACATTCGGCATTGAGGCGACGAAATTTGCGGTGACAGATGTGCATGGCTGACATACTCTGACGACAAGGCTTCGCTAAAGAAGCCGCATGGAGCAGGGGCTATGGCATCACCGATCGGGGGCCGTGGGGTGTCTTTGCCGGGCGGCGACAGG
>CAMATN010000044.1 GCA_945861155.1 Rhizobium sp. Q54 | reverse complement strand
GTCCTTCGAGACGGCGCTCCGCGCCTCCTCAGGATGAGGATATGTCTTTGATGGCATTAAGAAAGAACCTCATCCTGAGGAGCCCGCAACGCGGGCGTCTCGAAGGACGCACGGCGCTGATCCAGCCGAACGCCCATTCATTCACATGCTGTCAGCCAACCCTCGTGGCCGGGAATCGGCGAATGACATCCTACCAGTGGCAGCCCCATATGTTTGTCATGGACGGTTTTGCCATCGGTCAGGATGATCGCCGCAAGGGCGCCCCAGAGGCGCCCAGGGGTTTCCGTCGATGACGACAATGATCACCGAGCTGTACGACGCGCTGAAAGAGGCCGGCGCCGGCGAGGAAAAGCGCGCAGGGCGGCGGAAACGGTAGCGGCCTACGAGAACAGGTTTGCCAAGATCGAGGCCGATCTCGGCATCCTTAAATGGATGGGCGGGTTCAACCTGGCCGCGACCGTCGGTCTGATCCTGATGCAGCTGCGTCACTGATGGCGCGGCCATGCTGATCGCCGTCGTGTGATCGCCTGGTCCCGCCGAGGAACATATTGCCGCACCCCCGCGCGATGACATAACCTTCGATTGAGCAACGAACCGCCGTGACGGCTTAAGCCGGATGGAGCGGGCGCAACGGGAGGACGAAGCCATGGCCTACGATATTCTGATCAAGAACGGACGCGTCGTCGACGGGTCGGGCGAGCCGGCATTCCAGGCCGATGTGGCGGTGCACCAGGGCAAAATCGTCGGCGTCGGCAAGTCCCTCGGGGCGGCGACACGCACGATTGACGCCGCCGGCCGCGTCGTCGCGCCGGGCTTTATCGACCACCACACCCATTTCGATCCGCAGGCCGTGTGGGACCCGTATTGCGGCTCCTCGGTGCAAAACGGCCATACCACGATCGTCGTTGGGCAATGCGGCCAGGTCATCGCTCCGGTGCGGCCGGGCGACGCCGACTGGTATCTCGAATTCTTCTCCGACGCGGAACAGATTCCGCTGCCGGTGCTGAAAGCCGGCGTCGACGTGACCTGGGAATCGGTCGGCCAGTATCTCGACGCGCTCGGCCGTCGTCGCGGCATCAATGTTGGCGCGCTGATCGGCCATTCCGGCATCCGCCGCTATGTGATGGGCGAGGCGGCTTCAGAGCGGGTCACCGCGACGCCGGAAGAACTGGCTGCGATGCAGCGGCTGATCCGCGAGGCGATGATCGACGGCGCGCTCGGCTTTTCGACGGCGCCCAAGGACCGCGGCGACCCGGCCGGGCTGTGCAATGACGACGAGCGCTGGGCGCTGGCGAGCGTGCTCGGCGAACTCGGCACCGGCGTCTTCCAGGTCGCCGGCGGCGCGCCGGGCGGCACCAAGGCGACGCGCGAGGTCGCCCGCGAGCTGGCGGCGCGGACCGGCCGGCCGTCGATGTACAACCTCGTCTCGCAGCCGATCGAGCATCCCGAGGAGTGGCAGCAGCACCTCCAATGGCTCGAGGACACGTTCAAATCCGGGGCGCGTTGCTATGGTTCCTGCGTGTCGGTCGTCGCCGGGGCGATCTTCAATCTGCAGAACGGCCTCGATGTCCCGCAGGACGAGGACATCACCAACCCGAACGGCTTGTTCCGCGGCATGCCGACCTGGGACAGGATCATGGCGCTGCCCTACCAGGATCGCATGACGGCTTTCCGCGACCCCGACATCCGCAAGGCGCTGAGCGCCGAGGCGGTCGAGGGCACGGTGGAACAGACGCTGCCGGGCACCAACCGGCGCGGCGTGTCGCGCGGCTTTTTCAACAGGCGCTGGGACCTCGTGCAGGTGTTCATGACCAAGCACGAGCGCAACCGCGGTCTCCAGGGCAAGAGCATCGCGCAGATCGCGCAGCTTCAAGGCAAGGGCGTAATGGACGCCTTCCTCGATTTGTCGCTCGACGAGGACCTGGAGACCTACTTCATCGCGATCGACCGCAACACCGATCCGGTGGCGCAGAAGCACATCCTCGGCTCGCCCTACACCGTGATCGGCACCAGCGACGGCGGCGCCCGGCCGCATTCGCAAGACCGCCACGAATACAGCACGCATCTCCTGGCCCATTGGGTGCGCGAGCAGCAGGCGTTGACCCTGGAGGATGCGGTCTACCGCATGACCGGCAAGACCGCGCTGATGCACGACCTCGCCGATCGCGGCTTTATCGCGCCCGGCAAGGCCGCCGACATCACGATCTTCGATCCCGACACGATCGCCTCCAAGCCGCGCGAGACGGCGGCGACGCTCCCGACCGGCGGGATCGAGGTCAAGCGCGACGCGATCGGCATCGACTATGTCGTCGTCAACGGCGCCGTGCTGCTCGACAAGGGCGAACTGACCGACGCGCTGCCCGGCCAGATCGTGCGCGGCCCGCTCTACCAGGGCGCCCGCGCCTGAAATAGGGCAACCGGCAGGCCGCGCGCCGGCGCGGCTGTCATTCCGGGGCGCCGCGCTGCGGCGAACCCGGAATGATAATCAATTTTGGCGCCTATGGGCTTTCCGCCGGGACCCACGTCCGCTGTGGATGCCGGCCTTCGCCCATGCGACAGGAGATGGGTGTGTTACGTTAGGTGTTGCCTAGACGCTGCACACCCACCTCGTCATCCCGGCGAAGGCCGGGATCCATGTCTGCCGTGGATACCGGCCTTCGCCGGTATGACAAGGTAGTTGACGGTCCTAGAAACGGCAGAAGCCCCGCCATTGGCGGGGCTTCTTGGGTTTCGGCAGGCGGTGGGGTTATCGCGCGGCGTCCGCGGTGCGACCGTCCTGCAGGGTAATGCCTTGCAATTGTATTCCGCCGGCCTGCTTTGCACCGCCGTTCAGGCCCTGGCCTTGCGAGCCTTGGCCGTTGATGCCGCCGCCGTTTTCGCCGCCGCCGTTAATTTTGGTGCCGTTCTCACCGCCGCCGTTTAAGCCGCCGCCGTTGAGGCCGCCGCCGTTGATGCTGAGGCCGTTTTCGGTGCCGCCGTTGATGCTGAGGCCGTTCATGACGACAAAGGCATGGGCGGGCGCGCTGGCGAGGGCGATCGTGGCGGCGACGGCGGCGATGATCAGGGTCTTCAGCATGGTCGTCTCCTCGGTTTCGTTTCCGGCATCGGCGCGATTGCCGCTGTCCAATGAGGAGAGGGTAGCGGGGCTGTGTATCGCCGCGATGTCGCCAAACCGGGTTTTTGTATCGCTGATGTTGCGATCGTATCGTCTGTATCGCGCGGCCGGGCACGCTATTTGACGAAGGATTTGTTCATCAGCAGCGCGGCCGGATCGCGCATCATGCGCGCCTCGGTACAGGGCTCGCCGACATCCTCGGGCTTGAGGCGCGGGCAGGTTTGCCGCAGCGCCTCCAGCGAGAAGATTTCCCCGATGCGGGTTCGGCGCACGCAGACCGCGCCTTCCAGCCCCCAGCCCGCCTCGAACTCCATGCTTTCGGACGCCTCATCCTTCTGGATGCCGAGTTTGTCGTACATATCGATCAGCGTGCCGTCGCGCGTATGCGGCTCGCCATCGCCGCAATAATCGGCGCGCACCATGCGGATGCACGCCTGCCAATGCGCCAGCAGCGCCGTGCCGTCCGGGCCGCGCGCCCACGGCTTGTAGCCGAAGCGCACGCATTTGCCTTGCGCGCCGCTGGTGCAGGTCAGGACGTAGCCCGCGGCGGAGCCGAGCTGAAGCGGAAAACCCGCGCGCACCCCGTCGGCGTCGGGCTGGCACATGTCGTTCCAGTCGCCGCCGGCCGGATCGCGAGTCGAAAGGCCGTAGAGCAGGAGGCCGCCGGTCGGGTCCTTGGGGTCGGCAAAGACGCTGTCGATCCGCACCGAGATGACCTGCGCGCCGTCGCGATACGCCAATACAGCGCCGACCAGCTCATGCTGGGGCAGGGTTCGGCCGCCAACCGTCGTGACCCGGAATTGGGCGCCGGCGACCTCGACCTGGCGCAACGCCTCGGCCGGTGCCCCGGCATCGCGCTCCGCGGCAGCCGCGGCGCCGGCGAATAGAACGGCAAGGATCAACGCGGCGGATGGCAGCGGGCGCATCGGGGATCTCCTGTGCATTTAATTTGGGGCCGCGCCGTAGTATCGTTCCATGGCAAGAGCTATGAGACGAGAACCCCATGCGTTTGAAGGGCAAGGTTGCAATCGTCACCGGCGCCGCGCACGGCATGGGCGAGGCCGAGGCGCGCCTGTTCGCGGCCGAGGGCGCCAGGGTCGTCGTCGCCGATGTCTTGGCGGACGCGGCCGAGGCGGTCGCCGCCGATATCCGGGCCGGCGGCGGCGATGCGATCTCGGCCAGGATCGACGTGACCAGCGAAGCCGAATGGCAGGCGCTGATCGAGCGCACGCTGTCGGCCTATGGAAGGCTCGACATCCTGGTCAACAATGCCGGGATTTCCGGCAGCTCGGTCGGCGACCCCGACGGGCTCGACGGCTGGCAGCGCGTGATCGCGGTCAACCAGACCAGCGTCTTTCTCGGCACCAAGCTGGCCGCCGCGCAGATGGCCAGGACCGGCGGCGGCTCGATCGTCAACATCAGCTCGATCATGGGGTTTGTCGGCGGCGCCGGCGGGCACCCCGCCTATCATGCCTCGAAGGGGGCGGTGCGGATCTATTCAAAGGCGGCGGCAGTGCGCTACGGACCCCAGGGCGTGCGGGTCAACACGGTGCATCCCGGATACCTGCCGCCGATGCTCAACGCCACCAATGCCGGCGAACGCGACGACAAGATCGCGCTGACCCCGCTGCGCCGCCTCGGCAAGCCGATCGAGGTGGCGTACGGCGTGCTGTTCCTGGCCTCGGACGAAGCCTCGTTCGTGACCGGCGCCGAGCTGGTCATCGACGGCGGCTTTATCGCGCAGTAGCAAAACCCCCACCCCAACCCTCCCCCGCTTGCGGGGGAGGGAGAAGCGGCTGTGCGTATCGACTAAGAGCCCTCCCCCGCAAGCGGGGGAGGGTTGGGTGGGGGTTGCTATTCGTCTACCCCGGGGCGCAGGCGCGGATCACTGCTTCGAAGCGGGCCTTGGCGCCGGGGCCGCGGGCGAACGGGCTGAGGATCGGCAGGTCGATCCCCGAGCGCCGATATGCCTCGATCCGCTCGCGGCATTGCTCCGCCGTGCCGGCGATGCTGGTCGCATCGATCAGCGCGTCGGTGACCGCAAGCTCGGCCGCCTCCTTGTCGCCGCGCGACCACGCCTCGGCGATCGCCGCCGTCTCGTGGGCGAACCCTTCTTCGGCCATCATGCGGTTGTACCGCGGGAAAAATCCGGCATAGAAGGCAAGGCCCGGCCGCAGCGCCGCGAGCGCCGCCTCGCGCGTCTCGCCGACCACGGTCGGGAACAGCGACGACACGACGATCCGCTCCGGGTCGCGGCCGGCGCGTACGGCGCTCTCGCCAAGTTGCGCGCGGACCCGCGCGGCGGTGGCGAGCGTGCCGCGCGTCAGCATGATCCCGTCGGCGATCTCGCCGCACAGGGCGATCATCTTTGGGAACACGGCCGACAGGTAGACCGGGATGTCCGGCCGGTGCGGTGTGAACCACAGGTCGAAATTCTCGATCCGCACGGTCTCGCCTTGGTACTGGACGCGGCCGGCGCGCAGCAATTCGCGAATGATCGCGACGCTCTCCTTGACCCGGGTCAGCGGCTTGCCGTAGGGCACGCCGTGTTCCGGTTCGACCTGGACCTTGTGGCTCGACCCGATTCCGAGAACGAAGCGCCCGCCCGACAGATCGTCGACCGAGGCCGCCGCCATCGCGATCGTCGGTATCGTGCGGACAAAGATGCTGGTCACGCTGGTGCCGAGCAGGATCTTGGAGGTGCGCATCGCGCAGGCGGCAAGCACCGCGAACTGGTCGCCGCCATGCCCTTCGGCCACCCAGGCCGATTCGTAACCGAGGCTCTCGGCCAGCTGCACGCAATCCACGATCTCGGCCGGGCTGGGGCCGCCGGAAAAAGCGATGCCGAGTCTTGCCACGTCGCCCCCGCTACAATGCGCTGCGGCGCGGTGTTCCTGACCCGGCCGCGGTAGCGCAGCTGATTATGGCCGAACCGGTTCCTGACGATATCGCTGCTCAGTAATATACCGACCGTCCGGCCCCGCCGCCTGCCGCGACCAGCTCGCCGGAGACCGCCCAGGCCTTATCCGAGGCCAAGTATACCGCGACGAACGCGACCTCCGAGGCGTCCACCATGCGGCAGATGGCATTGCCCCGCGGCGAATCCGGAGCGAAGTCCTGGCGTTCCGCCTCTTCCGGGGATACGCCCAGCTGGGTGGCGCGGGCGGCGAGCAGGCTCGGCGTGCGCTCGGTGCGGGTCGTGCCGGGATGGATGCAATTGACCGTGATCCCATGACGGCCCAGTTGGACTGCCAGCGTCTTTGTCATGTGCACCAGGCCGGCATTGCGGGCGCCGCCGCTAAGATTGCCGGCGTTGCGGGCGTTGCCGCCGCTGATGTTGATGATGCGGCCCCAGCCTGCCGTCTTCATGAAAGGGATGGCCGCGCGGGAACAGCGCAGCGCGCCCACATACTTGACGTTGAAATCCTCGATCAAATCCTCGTCGATGACGGTTTCGATCGGGCCGGTCGCGGTGGTCGAGCCCCCTGGCGAGGACCCGCTGTTGACCAGGATATGCAGGCCGCCCAGCTGCTGTGCCGCCTCGGCGACCATGCGGTCCACCTGCTCCTTGCTGGTGACATCGGCCGCGAGGGGAACGATGCGCCGGTTCGTCTCGGCGGCCAATTCCCGCGCCGTCGCCTCCAGATCCACCTTGTTCCGCGCCACGATCGCCACATCGACCCCTTCGCGAGCCAATTCCCGCGCGATGGCTTTGCCGATGCCCCGACTTCCGCCAGTCACGATTGCATGCTTGCCTTCTAATCCGAGGTCCATGGCATTCTCTCCCCTTGTCGGAGTGATAGCGATTTTGTTGCCTGGCTCATTGTTCTCTCTGAGGGAACCTGGCGCAAGGGTTGCCAGACGCGGGGCGATGCATGGAACGTGTCAAACAGCGCGGAAGCGGGACCCGGAATCAACGGCGCAGCTCCTCCAAGGCGGACATTCCATCCGCCGACCCCCGACCTGCAATAGATGGAAAGCGGAAACGGCCTCCCGCGATATGATCAATCGCATCCGCCCCCATTTCGAGCCACGCGTTTGAGCGAGACGATGTGACTTTCGACCGTATCTGCCCGGTGGCGACTGCCTTCTGGGTCGCCGATCACGTCCGACACCTGGCTCTTGTTGCACCCAGTGGACGATCGTTGAATACTGGCGGTGCGACGCGCTCGGGCCGCAAAGCGCGTTCACTTGGCTTGTCGATAACGGCATGACCCAATGGAGGCCCAAGACCCGGGCCCATGGAGGAGGATCGATGTCATTTTACCGAGGCATGACCTGCGAGAACGTGACCATTACAGGCGACAAGGGAACACCGATAACGGCTTACGTGGCCAGGCCATCCGGTCCCGGGCCCTTTCCTGGCGTCGTGCTTATCCACCATCTCCCGGGCTGGAGCGAGCTCTACATCGAGACGACGCGTCGGTTCGCGCATCACGGGGATCTCGCGATCTGCGCCAACCTCTATGAGCGCGAGGGTGGCGGCAGCGACGGCAACCCAGACGACGTCGCCGCCAAGGTGCGCGGCGAGGGCGGCATTTCCGACGCCCAGATGGTCGGCGATACCGAGGCCGCCGTGAAGTGGATGCGCGCGCAGCCTGATCACAACGGCAAGGTCGGCCTGATCGGTTCCTGTTCCGGCGGCCGGCACGCGTTCATCTATGCCTGCCAGCGCAAGGATGTCGATGCCTGCGTCGAGCAGTGGGGTGGTCGCGTGGTGATGGGCAAGGAGGAGTTGAACGCGAAGACGCCCGTCGCGCCGATCGACCTGACGAAGGACCTCAGCTGCCCTCTGCTCGGCCTGTTCGGCAACGATGATCGCGCGCCGAGCCCCGAGCAGGTGAACCAGCACGAGGCCGAACTCAAGAAGCACGGCAAGAATTATGAGTTCCACCGCTACGACGGTGCCGGCCACGGCTTCTTCTATTGGCACCGGCCGCTCTATCGGCCCGAGCAGGCGATGGATGGCTGGAACAAGATATGGGCCTTCTTCGGCAAATATCTGGCGAAGTAGGAGGCCTGGATATGTGCACATCCATCATCGAGATCGCCCGCGCGGAGGGCATGGCAAAGCGCGGGGACGACTGGTTTCCGCTATCCCAGGCGGTGGTTGCCTATGATCACGCGCGCCACGCGCCGCTGGGCGACGTCATCACCCTCGACTTCATCAACGCGGACCTCGACCCAGGGGCGCGGGCCGGGATCGAGCTGACGCTGGACACGGCCAAGGAGCTGCGCGCCGCTCTCGACCGCGCGATTACCGCCGCCGAGTTCGAGGAGGCGGAAGTGCGGGGCAAGGGCGCCGTGCTCAGCCTGGTGCAGGGACACAGTGCTAAGACTCCCCCAGAGTTCTGGACGCCGCGATCACCTCGGGCGGGCGTGTCTCTGGCGCCCGGTTTGGCTGCAGAGCCACGACCTGTTCACGCCCGAGAGTGAGTCGGACTGTCGCACCGCGATGCGGGCGAGTGAGACGCCGCCTCGACTAGATCGCGGCGGCGATCTCGGTCCGTTGTGCATGCGTACACTTGTACGGCAACACTCGGGCGTGCCCCGCCGGCGAGGATGCGCCGGTTGCCGGCCGTTCGGGTTGACGTGGGTTAACGGTTTAGATCGACCCCTAGCCGTCATTCCAGCACGCCGACACGTCGCACGAATCTCATTCCTGCCGCGACATTCTGAACGCCGTCGCTGCAATGGGCCGCGAATATCCGGCCACATGAGCGGCGAGGCGGGCGGCGTCGCTCCCGTCGAAGCCAGCGCAGGCACACCCGCACATCGGCATAAAGCTTGGATATATCGTCGACGAACGGCGCGGACCTCGGCGTCGGTTTATTAGAAGAGCACCTCAGGCGGGAGCCGCCCGCAATCCAGATCGTGCAGCGGCGAAATGGCACATACCCGGCCTGAGATTTGTTAATTGCGAACCATCGTTGTTGCTCGTATAAGCGCCGCAAGTGATGTTTAATATATGATAACTGCCGCTCAGCTTCGTGCTGCTCGGGCACTGGCCGGCCTCGATCAGCGCAAGCTGGCCGAGTTGGCCGGGCTTTCGGTGCCGACGATCCAGCGCATGGAGGCGAGCGAGGGGGTGATCCGCGGCAATGTCGATTCGCTGATGAAGCTGGTCGGCGCGCTCGACGCCGCCGGCATCGAACTGATTGGCGCGGGGGCCGTCAGCCGGAAGGGCGGTCGCGGGGTTCGGCTCAAGGGGGATTGACGTGACAGTGGCGGAGTGCGCCGCGCCGGCCGGACGAGCCCGTCCGCCCGCAGCCTGGCGCTCGTGCGGGTAGCGATGCCGGCGCTGTTCCTGGCGGGCGTCGCCGGTTTTCTGGTGCTCGGTATCCTGGGTCTGGCGTTGGCGCGGCATGCCGGTGGCCGACCGGTGGTGTACGGCGCGAGCGCTGCCTTGAGCGCGATCCTTTGCCTGGTCGCCGCTTACGACCTGATAGCGGCGGTCGGGCCGTCGCACGAGTTGGTGCTGCCGCTCGGCCTGCCGTGGATCGGCGCGCATTTCCGGATCGACGCTTTGTCCGCCGCGTTTCTGGTCGTGGTCAACCTCGGCGCTGGCGCGGCGAGCCTGTTCGGGCTCGGCGATGGCCGTCACGAGGAAGCGCCGGAACGGGTCCTGCCGTTCTATCCGCTGTTTCTCGCCGGCATGAACCTGGTCGTGCTGGCGGCCGACGCGTTCACGTTCCTGTTCGCCTGGGAGTTGATGTCGCTCGCCTCCTGGGCGCTCGTCCTGGCGCACCATCGGGCCGCCGGCAATGTCCGCGCCGGCTACGTGTATCTGATGATGGCGGGCTTCGGCACGCTGATGCTGGTGCTGGCGTTCGGGCTGCTGGCCGGCCATGCCGGCACCTACGAGTTCGGGATGATGCGCGTCAGCGCGCCGGGAGCGCTGGTTGCGGGCGCGGTACTCGGGCTTGCGCTGCTCGGGGCCGGGTCGAAGGCCGGCTTGGTGCCGCTCCACGTCTGGCTGCCGCTCGCCCATCCGGCGGCGCCGAGCCATGTCTCGGCGCTGATGAGCGGCGTCATGACCAAGGTCGCGGTGTACGGTTTTGTGCGCATCGTGTTCGACCTGCTCGGGCCGCCGGACTGGTGGTGGAGCATGGTCGTGCTGGCGCTCGGCGGCATCACCGCCGTGCTGGGCGTGCTGTACGCGCTGATGCAGCACGATCTGAAGCGGCTGCTTGCCTACCACACGGTCGAGAATATCGGGATCATCTTCGCCGGGCTCGGGCTCGCGCTCGCCTTCAAGGCCAATGCGATGCCGGCCGCCGCCGCCTTGGCCCTGACCGGCGCGCTGTTTCACGTGCTGAACCACATGCTGTTCAAGAGCCTGCTGTTCTTCGGCTCCGGCGCGGTGCTGAGCGCGACCGGCGAGCGCGACATGGAGCGCCTCGGCGGCCTGATCGGCGCGATGCCGCTGACCGCTTTCGCATTCCTCGCCGGCTCGCTGGCGATCTCGGCCCTGCCGCCGCTCAACGGCTTCGTCTCGGAGTGGCTGATCTTCCAGGCGATCCTGTTGAGCCCGGCATTGCCGCAATGGGGGCTGAAGCTGATGGTGCCGGCGATCGGCGCGATGCTGGCGTTGTCGGCAGCGCTCGCCGCGGCGTGTTTCGTCAAGGCGTTCGGGGTCACCTTCCTCGGCCGCGGACGTTCCGGCGCGGCCGGAAGGGCGCGCGAAGCAGATCGCTTCTCGCTCGCCGCGATGCTGGCCCTTGTCGGGCTCTGCGTGCTGTGCGGCATCCTGCCGGGTTTCGTGATCGACGCCCTGGCTCCGGTCGCGCAGCCGCTGGTCGGCGGCCATATGCCGGCGCAGGCCGGCATTCAATGGCTGTCGATCGTGCCGGTCGAGGAGTCGCGCAGCTCCTATAACGGGCTGCTCGTGTTCCTGTTCATCGCGGTTGCGGCCTGGCTGTCGGCAGTCGCCGTGCATCGCTGGGCCTCGCGCGCGGTGCGCCGCGGCCCGGCGTGGGATTGCGGCTTTCCCGATGCGAGCCCGGCGACCGAGTACACCGCCGGCAGCTTCGCCCAGCCGATCCGTCGCGTATTCGGCACGCTGGTGTTTCGGGCGCGCGAGAGCGTCGACATGCCGGCGCCCGGCGACATGCGGCCGGCGCGGTTTGAGGTCCAGCTGCGCGATCTGATTTGGGAATTGGTGTACGTGCCTATCTCGGATGCGGTCGGTGCCATCGCGACCCGGCTCAATTTCGTGCAGTTCCTGACGATCCAGCGGTATCTCGCGCTGGTATTCGTCAGCTTGGTCGGGCTGCTCGTGGCGCTGGCGGTGGCGCCGTGACCTGGGATGTCGCCGTCAACCTCGCCATCCAGGGCGGCCAGATGCTGGTCGTGCTGCTGCTCGCGCCGCTGTTGACCGGCTTCGTCCGCAAGGTCAAGGCGCGGCTGCTGCGCCGGCAGGGGCCGCCGGTGTTGCAGCCTTACCGCGACCTCCTGCGCCTGCTGCGCAAGGAGGTCGTGCTGGCCGACAGCGCCTCGTGGGTATTCCGCGTCGCACCGTATCTGATCTTCGCGGCGACCTGGGTGGCGGCGGCCCTGGTGCCGACCTTCGGCCTCGGCCTGACCTTCAGCTGGTCGGCCGACCTGATCGTGATCGCGGGCCTGCTCGGCAGCGCCCGCTTCTTTCTCGCTTTGGCGGGGCTCGACGTCGGGACCAGCTTTGGCGGGATCGGGTCGAGCCGCGAAGTGATGATCGCCTCGCTCGCCGAGCCGGCGCTGATCATCGTCGTGTTCACCTTGGCGTTGATCGCCGGCTCGACGCAATTGTCGACCATTGCCGGCGTGATGGAGAGCGGAGCGGTCGGGCTCAGGGTGTCGCTCCTCCTCGCGCTGGTCGCGCTGATCATCGTCGCGATCGCCGAGAACGGCCGCATCCCGGTCGACAACCCGGCGACGCATCTCGAGCTGACGATGGTGCACGAGGCGATGGTGCTCGAATATTCGGGACGCCATTTGGCGCTGATCGAACTCGCCGCATTCCTGAAGCTGCTGCTTTACGTGTCGGTCATCGCCTGCGTCTTCGCGCCGTGGGGGCTGGCCCGCCCCGACGCCGCGCCGGCGGCGCTCGGCATCGGTCTCGGCGCCTATGTCGGCAAACTCGCGGTCGCCGGCTTTCTGCTCGCATTGTTCGAGACCAGCATTGCCAAGATGCGCGTCTTTCGCGTCCCGGTCTTCCTCGGGGCGGCGCTGATGCTGGCGCTGCTCGGCACGTTGCTGATGTTCGTGACCCGGGTCCGGTGATGGCCGCTCCCAACCTGCAGCTCGATATCGCGCACATGCTGGCCGGCGGGCTGGTGCTGGCGAGCTTCCTGTTGCTCTACCAGAACCGCATTTTCGCTTTGCTTAAAGTATTCGCGCTGCATTCGCTGCTCCTCTCGGTCGCGGTTGCCTGGCAGGCCGACATCCAGGGAGCGCCGCACCTCTACATCACTGCCGGGATCGCCGTGGTGCTGAAGGTCCTCATCATCCCGGGGGCGCTCTACCAGATGGTCAAGCGGCTGGGGATCCACCGCGAAGTCGAGACCGTGGTCGGGATCGGGCCGACGATGCTGGCCGGGATGGGTCTGGTCGCGCTGTCGATCGTGCTGATGCTGCGGGTGACCGAAACCGCCGACACGCTGGCGCGCGAGGACCTCGCCTTTGCGCTCGCCGTGATCCTGCTGGGCCTTTTGACGATGGTGACGCGGCGCAACGCGATCAGCCAGGTCATCGCCTTCATGTCGATCGAGAACGGGCTGATCCTGGCGGCGACCGGGGCACGGGGGATGCCGCTCGTCGTCGAGATCAGCGTCGCGTTCTCGGTGCTGGTGGCGCTGATCGTGATCGGCATCTTCCTGTTCCGCATCCGCGAGCGCTTCGACACGGTCGACATGCAGGCGCTCGACCGGTTCAGCGGAGAGCGCACATGATCGCGTCGCTGCTCGATCCGATCGCGCCGGTGCTGCTGATCCCGCTCGTCGCGGCCGGCGTACTGATGCTGGTGCCGAGCTACCGGCTCGGGGCGCGCATCAACATCGCGGCATCGTTGCTGGCGCTGCTCGCGGCATTGTCGCTGTTTGCGACCGGCCCGAGCACCGGCCAACTGCTGCTCGTCGATGAGCTGAACATCGTCTTCATCGCGCTCAACAATTTCATCGGCTTCACGACGGCGGTGTTCAGCGCGAGCTATATCGCCCACGAGGTCGAGACCGACCGCCTGACGCCGCGCCTGCTGCGCTTCTATCACGCGATGTTCCAGGCGCTGCTGTGCACGATGAACCTGGCGCTGGTCGCCAACAATATCGGGCTGATGTGGGTGGCGGTCGAGCTTGCGACCCTGACGACGATCATGCTGGTCGGGATCTACGCGACCGAGCAGGCCCTCGAAGCCGCCTGGAAATACTTCATTCTCGGCAGCGTCGGCATCGCGCTGGCGCTGTTCGGCACGATCCTGATCTACGTGGCGGCGCGGCCGGTGATCGGCGAGGGGCTCGACGCGATGGCGTGGACCGTCCTGATCACGCGAGCCCAAAATTTCGATCCGAGACTGCTCAACCTCGCCTTCGTGTTCCTGCTGCTCGGCTACGGCACCAAGGCGGGCTTGACCCCGGTGCACGCCTGGCTGCCCGACGCGCATGCCGAAGGCCCGACCCCGATCTCGGCGGTGCTGTCCGGCCTCCTGCTCAATGTGGCGCTGTACGCGATCCTGCGCTTCAAGATGCTGGTCGCCGCCAACCAGAACGCCTGGGCGCCCGGCACCCTGATGATCACGATGGGGTTGTCGTCGCTGGTGTTCGCCGCCTTCATGCTGTACCGCCGGCGCGACATCAAACGCCTGTTCGCCTATTCCTCGATCGAGCACATGGGCATTGCGACGTTCGCGTTCGGCCTCGGCGGCCCGCTCGCGAATTTCGGCGGCCTCTTGCACATGACGATGCACAGCCTGACGAAGTCGGCGATCTTCTTCGCGGTCGGACACGTCGCGCAGGCCAAGGGCACCCAGCGCATCGCCGAAATCCGCGGCCTCACGGTGACGCATCCGGTGCTCGGCTGGGGGCTGGTGCTTGGCGTCGTGGCGATTGCCGGCTTGCCGCCGCTCGGCCTGTTCATGAGCGAGTTCCTGATCATCAGCACGACGTTCGCGCGTGAGCCCTGGCTTGCCGTGCCGCTGGTCGGCGGCCTCTTGATCGCGCTCGGCGCGTTGATCCTGCGCCTCGGCGAGATCGCGTTCGGCGAGCCGGAGGGCCCGTCCGTCCCGGTTCATGCGTCCTATGTCCCGTTGTTCGCGCACATGGCGCTGGTGCTGGTCGCGGGCATCTATCTGCCGCGACCGATGGTCGCCTGGTTCGAGCATGTCGCCGGGCTGCTCGGATAGTCATGGCTGATTTCGTTGACGCCGCCGGGTGGGAGCGTCTCGCGCAGGATCTTGTGGCCGGCCGGCGGAGCCTGGTCGATCTGTGGGGCGATGCCGGGTCCGTTCGGATGGCCGTCCTCGACGCCGATCGGGGCCGGATCGAGATCGCCGCGCTGGCCTGCCCGGACGGCAAATTTCCCTCCTTGGGCCGGCACCATGCGCCGGCGATCCGCCTCGAACGCGCGATTGGCGAGCTTTATGGCCTCGAACCGCTCGGCGCGCCGGATGACCGAAGCTGGCTTGACCACGGGCGCTGGCCGGTACGGCAGCCGCTCGGTGCTCCCCGGCCGCATGACGCAACCGGCGGCGCCTACCGCTTTCTGCCGGTCGAGGGCGAGAGCCTGCATCAAATCCCGGTCGGGCCGGTCCATGCCGGCATCATCGAGCCGGGGCATTTCCGCTTCACCTGCAGCGGCGAGACCGTCGTCCGCCTCGAAGAACGGCTCGACTATGTCCACAAGGGCATCGAAGGCCTGATGCGCGGCGCTCCGATCGACACCGCGGCACGGCTTGCCGGCCGCACCTCCGGCGACAGCACGGTCGCCTACGCGATCGCCTTCGCCCGCGCGGTCGAGGCGGCGCTCGGCGTCAGGGTCCCGGAACGCGCGGTATGGCTGCGCGCGGTGATGGCCGAACTGGAGCGCATCGCCAACCATCTCGGCGATATCGGCGCGGTCTGCAACGACGCCGCCTTCGCGTTGATGCACGCGCATTGCGGCGTGCTGCGCGAACGGGTGTTGCGCGCGGCGGCGGCCGCGTTCGGCCACCGGCTGATGATGGACCGCGTCGTGCCGGGCGGTGTCGCAGGCGATCTCGACGCGGCCGGAGAGGCCGGGCTGCGCGCCCTGGCCGGCGCGACCGGCCGCGAGTTCGCGCCGTTGGTGAGCCTGTTCGAGGACACCAGCACATTGCAGGACCGCACGGTCGGTACCGGCATCCTGACGGCCGAACTGGCGCGCCGGTTCGCCGCCGGCGGCTATGTCGGGCGCGCCTCGGGCCGCGATTTCGACGCACGCAAGATTCCGGGCTACCCGCCTTACGACACGCTGTCCTTCGCAATCCCGTCATTGCCGGAGGGCGACGTCAACGCCCGAATATGGATCCGCATTCGCGAGGTCGAACAGAGCCTCGCGCTTCTCGCACAGCTGTTCGATCGGCTCCCATCCGGCGCGACGCGGACATTGCTGGAGCCCAACACGGTGGGCGAGGGCTTCGCGCTCGTCGAAGGCTTCCGCGGCGATGTGTTCTGCTGGGTAAGGGTCAATGCCGATGGCCGCATCGAACATTGTCGGCTGCGCGATCCGTCCTGGTTTCAGTGGCCGCTGCTCGAAGCGGTGATCGAGGGCAACATCGTCGCCGATTTTCCGCTGTGCAACAAATCCTTCAACTGCTCCTATTCGGGGCATGACCTGTAGGAGCGCCGACCATCTATAAGCTTCTGCTGCGCGGCCTGGCGCGAATGCCGCTGACCGAGCCGGCTCCGTCGGCCGATGCCGCCGCGCTCGCCGAACTGGCGACGCAGGTGAATAAGGCCGCGCGGCGTCGGCTCGGGCGCAGCCTGTCGATCCGCCAGGTCGATGCCGGCTCGTGCAACGGCTGCGAACTCGAAATTCAGGCGCTCAACAACGCGTTTTACGACATCGAGCGGTTCGGCCTGCGCTTTGTCGCATCGCCGCGCCATGCCGACGTGCTGCTCGTCACCGGCCCGGTGACCGCCAACATGCGCGAGGCCCTCTACCGGACCTGGGCCGCGACACCAGACCCGAAATGGGTCGTCGCGGCCGGCGATTGCGCGCTCGACGGCGGCATCTTCAAGGAATCGTATGCGGTAACCGGCGGCGTGTCGGCGGTCGTCCCGGTTGATCTGCATATCAGTGGCTGCCCGCCGACGCCAACGGCGCTGCTCCAAGGCTTGCTCGCGTTGCTACATCGCTGATCGAGCCCTCCTATAAGCTATTGATCCAATTGGTGCGGGTGAAGGGACTTGAACCCCCACTCCGTTGCCGGAAACAGATTTTGAGTCTGCCGCGTCTGCCATTCCGCCACACCCGCGCCGATCGATCGGTCCTGTTCTGATCTCCCTCGGACACCCGAGGGGACTCTGCCCCGAGGTGGCGTGGGGATGCAACCTGTGTCCGTCCCCGATCGCGCCGGTTACCCCGCGATGCCCTGGCGGGTCGCGGCTGCCGCTCGCGGCATGATGCCGCATCGACCGGCCGCAAGCCGCCCGTGGCCGCAACGCGACCCGCTTTTCGCCGGGAAGAGCTGGTTTAGGGAATTGCTAACCCGAGTGAAACAAAGTAACGACCGTTTCGTTCCGTACCGAAGCACTTGAAGGCGCACCGATGGAAATGCTTGCCCTGTCAGTTCTGATTTATGTCGCGATTGGCGCTGCCTTCTTCGCGCATCCGGCTAGTCCGGCGCTGCCGGATGATTTCCATTGGCGTAGCCAGATCGGCGTGTTCCGTGCAAGCCTGCCGGCGGTGCTCGGCTGGCCGCTGACCTTGTGGCGCTTCGGCCAAACCTGCCGCGGCCAGGATTAGGCTGCCCCTATCAAGCACCCGGATCAGCCGCCGAGCTTTTTGAGGACCTCGTCGGCGAGCGGCAGCGACGCGGTCAGGCCCGGCGATTCGATCCCGTAAAGATTGACCAGGCCCGCGACGCCGTGCGCCTCGGGACCCTGCACGATAAAATCGGCGGCGGGCTCGCTGGGCCCGCTGATCTTCGGACGAATCCCGGCATAGCCCGGCTGCAGCGCGTCGTTCGGCAAGCCCGGCCAATAACGCCGCACCGCGGCATAGAACGCATCGCCGCGGCGCGGGTCGACCGCGTAGTCGACGCCGTCGATCCATTCGACATCGGGGCCGAACCTTGCCTGCCCGGCGAGGTCCAGTGTGATGTGGACGCCGAGCCCGCCCGGCACCGGGACCGGGTAGATCAGCCGGCGGAACGGGGTCCGGCCGGCCAGCGTGAAATAGACGCCGCGGCAGAAATAGGCCGGCGGGATGCTTGCCGAGGGTACGCCCTCGATCGTGCGGGCCAGCGCCGGCGCATGGAGCCCGGCGGCGTTGACCAGGATCCGGCAGCGTATCGTCGTCGGCTCGTCGCCGCCCACATCGATCTCAAATGCGTCGCCACGCACCCGCCCGCCCAATACCGGCGAGCGGAACGCCACGGCGGCGCCGGCATCTTCCGCCTCGCCCTGATAGGCGAGCATCAGCGCGTGGCTGTCGATGATGCCGGTGGAGGGCGACAGCAGCGCCGCGATGCAGTTGAGTTCGGGTTCGAGCCGCCGCGCCTCGGACGCGCTCAGCCATTCGAGGTTGTCGACCCCGTTGGCGCGCGCCGCCGCCTCGATCTTTTCGACGCCCGGCATCTCATCCTCGCCGGTGGCGACGATCAGTTTGCCGAGCCGCGCATGCGGCACACCGTGGTCGCGACAATAGGCATAGAGCCGCTCGCGCCCCTCGACGCAACTCGTCGCCTTGAGGCTGCCAGCGGGGTAATAGAGCCCGCCATGGATGACTTCGCTGTTGCGCGACGAGGTCTCGAACCCGATCGTGTAGGCGCGTTCGAGGACAACGACCTCATGCCCGGCCAGCGCCAAAGCCCGCGCCGCCGCCAGGCCGATGACCCCGGCCCCGATAACGACCGCCTCAACCTCGTCCACCGCGTCTCCTTGATGCCGACGCCGTTACGAGACGAAAAAATCCCGCAGCGCCCGATACGTGTCGTCGGGCTTTTCCTCGGGGATGAAATGGCCGCTGTCGATGGCATGGCCGGTGACGTGCTCGGCGTGGTCGCGCCATACCGACAGCAGATCGTAGCCGCTGCCCTGGCCGCTGCGCTGTCCCCACAGGACCAGGAGCGGCATCGCGAGCTTCTTGCCGCGGTCGGCGCGGTCATGCTCGAGGTCGATCCCGGCGCCGGCGCGGTACTCGTCGCAGGTTGCGCGGATCGTCTCGGGGTTGCTGAAGCAGCGCAGATATTCGGCGAATGCCTCCGGCTCGTGGGCGCCCGGCGTGCCGGACAGCCCGAGCATCTTGCGCAGGAACAATTCGCACTCGGCGCCGATCAGCCGCTCCGGGAACGGGCTCGGCTGGATCAGGAAGAACCAGTGGAAGCTGCCGGTCGCCGATTTCTGGTCGATCGTTTCGAAGCGATAGAGCGTCGGCACGATGTCGAGGAGCGCCGCGCGCTCGATCCGGTCGGGATGGTCGCGCAACAGGCGGTGGGTGACCCGGGCGCCCCGATCATGGCCGGCGACGCGAAACCGCTCGTGCCCAAGCGCCGCCATCGTCTCGACCTGGTCCTGGGCCAGCGCGCGTTTCGAATAGGCGGCGAAATCCGGCCCGCCCGGCGGCTTGGCGCTGTCGCCATAGCCGCGCAGATCGGGGATCACGAGGGTAAAATCCTGGGCGAGGCGCGGCGCGATCTTGCGCCACATCGCGTGGGTTTGCGGATAGCCGTGCAGCAGCAACAGCGGCGGGCCATTGCCGCCGGTGACCAGATTGATCTCGGTGCCGGCGGTCGCGACCCGGCGGCGCTCGAAACCAGGAAAGAAATCGGCCATCGGCGGGCGCTTCAGGCGGCGGTCTCGGGCGGGCCCTTCAGCTCGACCGTATTGCCGTCCGGGTCGGTGATGTAGATCGACGAGCCGTAGCCTTCTGCGCCGTAGCGCCGCCTGACCTCGCCCGCATCGATGCCGTGAGCCTGCAAATGCGCGGTCAGGGCCGCCACGTCCATCTGCTCGATGCGGACCGCGAAATGATCCATGTTGCGGCCGGCATCTTCGTCTTCGGATTTCGGCACCAGGTCGATCATCGCCGTCCCGGCGCGCAATTGCACCAGCCCGATCTCGGCGAGGCGGCGCTCGACATGAAGGCCCAGCACCTGCTCGTAAAACGCGATCGCGCGATCGATATCGGCGACGCGCAGCACGACGTGGTCGAGACCCGCGACCCGCAGCGGCGAGCCGGCGGACAAACTCGCGGACAAACTCCCGGGCGAGGCGGTGCGGTTGGCGAGATTGGCGTCATCGGGCATGGTGCGCTCCTTTGGCTTACTCCGAGGCCGAACGTCGCTTTGGCGGGCGCCCGGCGCGACGCTCGTCGGCGCTGAGGACCCCGTCATGGTTGGTATCGAGCTTTTCAAAGCGGGTGCGGGCGCGTTTTTTAGCACGCTCCACCGCGCGCTCGATATACAGGTCGCGCGGGACACCGTCGCTTCTGGCGCGCGCGGCGCCCGGCCCGGCCGTTGCCGGGGCTTGCGCCAGCCCCGCCGCGGGACAGAGCAGGGCGAACAGGCTCACGGCAATTAATGCGCGCATGATCGGCGTTCCCGGCTGGTGACCACCCCACGAGCGTAGTCAACCAGCGATATAGGGGCAACGGCCACGCTTGTCATTCCTGGTTCTCCGCGTTGCGGCATCCCGGAATGAGAGTCCAGTTTCTACGGCGAGCCCTCGCCGCGCACCCCGAGGAAGATCGCGTAGAGCGAAGTTGTCGCGGCGATGAACAGGCGGCTCTTGTGGGGCCCGCCGAAACACACATTCGCGACGATCTCGGGCACCCGGATGCGGCCGAGCAATTCCCCTTCGGCGCTGTAGCAATGGACGCCGTCGCGCGCGCTCGTCCAGATATTGCCCTCGACATCGATGCGAAACCCGTCGGGAATGCCCGGCTCGACCTCCGCGACGACGTGGTGGTCGCCGAGCCTGCCGTTGGAGCCCACCGTGTAGGCGACGATGTGGTGCGGCCCGCTCGGGTCGTGCGAGGCGCCGCTATCGGCGATGTAGAGCAAATGCTCGTCGGGCGAAAAGGCGAGGCCGTTCGGCTTGACGAGGTCGCCCGTCGTGACGGTCAGCGCGCCGGACGCCGCCATTAGCTCGGGTTATCGCGCTTGCCCGGGAAGGGGTCGCGTGTATAGTCCGCACCCCATTTCAACTGAACTTCACCGAAAATGCCTCAACTGCCGACCGATGCCATTCCGGCGGCCGAATTCCTCGTGCGCCATCTGTATCGCCCGATTGATGTCGCGGCGGGCTCCCGGTATTTCGCGGTTGCGGAAACGCAAAACCCTGGCGATGACAACTGGTTTTGGAACGATGACAACGCGAAAGTCCTCGAATTCATGTCACGGCCGGAGGTTTGGCGCCGTTTTCCGCGAGAAACCTCCGAGATAATTCGCTTCGTGCGCTCGATGTGCCGGGGGCCGTTTATCTTCCGGCGCGTGGCCAGTCCCCGGATCGAGATGGAAGCGGAACAGGACAATGTCTCGCGCTATATCCATTCGTTGATGCAGGTGAAATGCGACCTGCGGCGGGGCACGGTGCTGGCGGGCGTGCGCTTTCACGACGACAGACCCTCCGAGCATTTGCTGCTGGCGGAGAATTTTGTCGAGTTTACCCATCGGGGCAGTCGCTTCAAGCTGGCGGTCGGCAACAAGGTCGAGTCGACGAGCGCCGAACAGGACGGGTATCGACTGACATTGCGACATTCGAGCGAATTGCGCTTTGCCTTTCGGTGGCGAGAGCGGCGTCTGGGACGGATCACCTACAGCTTCGGGATCGACGCTCGTTCGATGCTGATCGAGGTCGAGGCGGCGCTCGACATCGAGCCGGGCCTGACGGTGTCGGACGTCGTTCTGACCATCGGGCATCCGAATTTGGACATCCCGTTTTACGCGACCATCGCCGCCAAGACGGGTTCGCCAGAAAGCCTCGTCGTTACGCCGCGCGAAGCCGGTGCCGCGACAGTGGGGGCGCCGGGCGCGTCATACTACGCCATCCGCCAAGGCTTCATCTCGGGCGACGCGCTCGCCATCCACTCGGCCCCGCGCGAACCCGGATTGTTGGCCGGGTTCGCGACGGTTGTCATGGACAGCGGCAAGCTGCGTTACGTCGGCGCCCGCTACGCCTTTGCGGGGCCGCATTGCGGAGCGCGTCTGGTGGCCGCCGAGCACAAGCTGATCACGACCGGCGGTTTCTACGATCGCATCGACGATTACGCGGCGTTCATGCGCGACGCGGCGGCCGCGACCCCCGGAGAGGGAGCCGCCTACGATTTCAGCATTTCGTACGATTATGGCGCGACGATAAACGCCTTTGCCAAGTGTCTTGCCGTCTGCGCCGCCGGCTCGGTCGTACCAGAGCCGACGACATTGCCGCTTGAATTGCGCGCGCTGCTGGACGAGACCGTGAACCATTACTTCGATCTCTATGTGGATCGGCACGAGCGGCAGCCGGACTCGATTTTTTCCCGGGAGCTTGCCTTTGCGATTCTCGGCTTGTCGACGATGTATCGGACGACCGGGTGCGATGATTATCGCCTCCGGCTGGGGCGGATGTGCGAGGTGCTGCTCGATTTCGAGATGCGCTTCGACGACGGCACAGGCACGCCGGCGTCGGCCTTCTTGATGAGAAAGGACAGCCCTCGGGCGGCGTATGTCGATTGCCATAGCGGGGTGCTGTTGGCGCTGACCCAAGCCGCCAGGGACATTCCCGATCCGCGGCTGGCGGCGGCCATCGATCGCGGCCTGCGCAGCTATGGCCTGGAGACCTGCCGCTTCCCCGGCGGGCTGGTCGATACGATCTCGACCCTGATGATCGATGAGCATGGCGTCCGGCGGACGGAAAACGCCTTCTGGAACTTCAAGGCCGGGCTGACCCTGCGTTTCTTCGCGGCACTGCGCGGCGCCGAGGATCCGGCGCTGCGGGAAGTTGCCGAACGGCACCGCGATCGGATGGCACTGCTTGAGACGGTGATCCGGCGCCAGCTCCTGAAATCGGTGACCGAGCATGATGACGGTGTCGAGATCCGCTGCTCGGTGCTGTCGGCGGAAACCAATTCGGAGTCGCAGCCCTGGTCGATGATGGGGCTTGTCGGTCACCCGTTCGATTGAGCCGGCCCGGCCGATTGAGCGCCTCTAACCGGCAGGTCCGGTACTTGCGACAGGGTGCGCGCCATCGCGTCCGCATCCGCGTCGGACGAGCGACGACTGCTGGTCCGGCGGAGCACGAATAGGCAGCGCCGCCCCGGAGCGCCGTCAAACACCGGAGCGAGAACCCGGTGGATCGCCCGCTCCACCACAATGTCTCGGATCAGCCCGTGCTCGGTGAATTTTCGCTCCCACCACGGTGAGCTTGCCCAGATCAAATGGCCATGGATTGGCCAGCCCTGGTGATCGCACGGCCAATGCCGCCAATACGAGGCATCGCCGACTGCGTGCCACTCGTCGAGATAAGGGGCCTCGAATTCTCCAAAGATCCGATCCTCCCCCCACATCGGGGCATTCAGGTAAAGAAACCCGTCCGCATCGAGAAGCGACACGAGTTTTTCGATATATCGGTCCAATAGCAGAGGGTTCAAATGCTCGAGTACGTCCATGCACAGGACGACATCGAACACGCGATGGAGTTTCCCCCCTTCCCCGGCTATGCCGAGGAGATCGCCATAGATCATCGCGTCGCGGATGTTGGGATAGGCGAAGGCAAAGGCGACATGGCTGACCTCCGCTCCGACGACCGTGATGCCCGCATCGGCCAACAGGCTGATCACCGGTCCGGTAAAGCAGCCCAACTCGAAGCAGCTGCGCGCCCCTAAACCGCGGACGATCGCGGCGGTGATCAGCTTGTCCAGATCGATGACCGGAGACCACACGCCGAACCGGTCGTAAAACCGATGGGTCTCGATCAACGACGCCATCAGCATCATGTCGGACTCGTCGCGGGCGACATACACCCTCATCGGTCCGCCATTTACCTGCTGGATATCGTAACGATCGGGCATCGCGGCGGTAAGGTCGGGAAGCGAGACCGCCGGAACCAGCGACTGCAAGAAACGCGAGCGGAACTCGGGCGAGTCGACGAATGTCCCGATGACCTGTTCCAGCACGTCGCCGGATCGGAGCATGTCGGCCTTGCCCGCGAGACCCGTCGGATCGGGTTCCCGCCCCAGGATGCCGCGATAGAGTGCCGAGGCGACGCGTTCGGGGGAGAGCCCGTCCGGCCGGATCAATCGCTTTCCGACGCGACCGATGATCCGGTGGGCGACGGTCGACCAGTTCAAATCGCGAACTCCTAACGGTAACGGCGACAGCGGGCGAGGCGGATTTCCGCCCAGAAACGCCCGTGAGGCAACCGGAAACTGTGCGCCGTCGGTCACCCGCCACCCGAGTGCCACCCGGGCGCCATCCGGGCTCGTCCTCGACAACCTTGGCGCGCGGCGCTAGACCTGACGCGGCCGAAATCGTCGCGGGGCTGACGTGATCCTGTTTGTCGTGGGCCTTCCCGGCCGCTTCGCGCAGTGGTGCGAGGCCGCGTTGGTACGGCTTGCCGGTCGGGGGGTTGCCTCCGAAACCTGGCCGTCCCTGACGGACATGTTCGGCTATGACGGTATCCCATCGACCTTCGATGAACTGGGACGCGCGCTGATCGGCAATCGTGGCGAGCACCTCGTGATCGGCGCGAGACAGCCCGATGCGCGGCTGCGCGGTGCGCTGGCCGAGCGAAATACGCCGTTCTTGCTGGCGCTTGACGATCCACACAACGCCGTTTCCGAGCTTCTCGCCGAGACGGGCGTCGACCCTAAGGCGGTGGTGCGCGCTGTCGCCAACAGCTGCCCAATGGTGATGCAGTTCGACGGGTTGCCGGGAACGCTCGCCATTCACGCGGACCACGCCCGCCTGGATCCGGCCGCGGCAGTATCGGCGATCGCCCGGCATTTTGGAATTGCCGTCGAGCCGGAGGCGGCCGCGGCGATCGCGGACGACTTAACCACGCTCGGTGCCGGGTCGGAATCTTCCGGAGCGGCCGAACCGGCGGAACATCTTCCCGCTGAAACTCGCAAGATGATCGAGGGCGCGCTCCTCGGCTATCGCCATTTTTTCGCCAATGGCCGGCTTGGTCAAATCGTCTGGACGCGCGACCTCTTCCACCTCGCCGTTGATGCCGCAAGAAGCCCGACCGAACCGATCGATGTGGCCGGGGGCAGCCGGATCCTGATTTACGGTCCCTATATCCACCTGCCTCCCGGGTCATGGTCCGCTAGGGTTGTTCTCGGATTTTCGCCGGAAACGGTGCATTCCAGGTTTCTCGTCGACGTGTACTCGGATACCCAGCTCGCCTGCACGACGCTCCAACCCGAGGCCTCGGGCGTGTACAGCGCGGATTTGGCCTTCTCGTTGGCTGAGCCAAGCGGCAAGGGGGTGGAGGTCCGCGTCACGGTAGCGAACGACGACGCACGGGGAAAGCTGGCCTTCGGGCGCGTCGTTCTGCAGCGCCATGCGATGCGCCGGCCCGACGCGCTCGCCGAATCGGAGGATTTCGCCAGCGTGCTCGATCTGTAGACCGGGTGCGGGCTCTGCCGTCCGGCGGCAAGCGGCAGCAAGATGCGTCCGTCGAATCCGTCGAGACGAGCGCTGTTTGTCCCGCCCTCATCCCCCGATAGAATGGCGTCAACAGATGCGGGGCTGGAGAGCGTGATGGGATGGCAGCCGGAACTGGATGAGCTGCGCGAGCGCGAGCGCTTCGCGGCGGAACTCGGCGGCGCCGACAAGGTGGCGCGCCAGCACGCGGGCAACCGGCTCACCGTGCGCGAGCGGATCGACGGGCTCGCCGATCCCGGCAGCTTTCACGAAATCGGCGCGATCGCCGGCCGCGCGCAATATGACGACGAGGGCCGCCTCGTCGAGCTGATGCCGTCGAATTGCGTGATGGGCCGCGCCTTGATCGAGGGCCGGCCGGTCGTCGTGGTCGGCGACGATTTCACGGTTCGCGGCGGCTCGGCCGACGCGACGATCCGCGAAAAGCCGCTGATGGCCGAGCAGATGGCGCATGATCTGCGCCTCCCGATCATCCGCATCATCGAGGGCTCGGGCGGCGGCGGCTCGGTCAAGACGATCGAGACGACCGGGCGCGCCAACCTGCCCGGACGGGTCGGCTCGAACCTACCCTATTACTTCACGACGACCAATCTGGGGCTGGTGCCGGTGGTGGCGCTCGGGCTCGGCTCGGTCGCCGGGCTCGGCGCGGCGCGGGTCGCGGCGAGCCATTATTCGGTGATGACCATGGAAACCTCGGCCCTTTTCGTCGCCGGGCCACCGGTCGTCAACGCGCTTGGGCGGCAGCAGCTCGACCGGTTCGAGCTCGGCGGTTGGGAGATCCAGACGCGCTGCGGCGCGGTCGATCACGCGGTCGACAGCGAAGCTGAGGCATTCGCCTGCACCCGCCGCTTTCTGTCGTACCTGCCCTCGTCGGTCTACGAGGTCGCGCCGCGGGCCGAACCGACCGACGACCCCGACCGGCGCGACGAATTCCTGTTCGAGGCGATCCCGCGCGACCGCCGCAAGGTCTACAAGATGCGCCCGATCGTCGAGGCCGTCGTCGACCGGGGGAGTTTTTTCGAGATGGGCCGCATGTTCGGGCGCGGCATCATCACCGGGTTCGCCCGCCTCGACGGGCTGCCGGTGGCGGTGATGGCGAGCGATCCGTTCTTTTACGGCGGCTCGTGGACCGCCGATGCTTGCGACAAAATCATCCGGTTCGTCGACCTCGCCGAGACCTTCCACCTGCCGATCGTCTATCTGTGCGATTGCCCTGGGTTCGATATCGGGCTTGAGGCCGAGAAGCACGCGACGATTCGCAAGGGCGTGCGGGCGATGGCCGCGGTCAACCAGTCGAGCGTGCCGTGGTGCACCTTTCTGGTGCGCAACGTGTTCGGCGTCGCCGGCGCGGTCAACCAGCCTTCGGGGCGGTTCTCGATCCGCTATGCCTGGCTGTCGGCGCGCTGGGGATCGCTGCCATTGGAAGGCGGCATCGAGGCCGCCTACCGCGCCGAGATCGACGCCGCGCCCGACCCCGCCGCCAAGCGCGCCGAGATCGAGGAGCGGCTCGGCAAATTGCGCTCGCCGTTCCGCACCGCCGAAACGTTCTGGGTCGAGGAGATCATCGACCCGCGCGACACCCGCAAGCTCGCGGTCGAATTTTCCCGCCTGGCCGACAAGCTGCGCGAACCCGGCGAGCGCCGCTTCTGCATGCGGCCGTAATCTGTTTGCTCAAGGGCTGGTCGGCGCCGCGGCATCGTGTCAAGCTCGGGGCCTCCTCAAAACCGACGAGGCCGGCCATGAAGATCGAGCGCATTGACCATCTGAACCTGACCGTCGCCGATATCGACCGCAGTCTGGAGTTCTACAAGCGGGTGCTCGGCATGGAGGCCGAGAGCGTCGGCGAAGGCCGCGCCGCGCTGCATTTCGGCCAGCAGAAGATCCATCTCGATGCCGCCGGCGGCGCGATGGCGATGAGCGGCGACAAACGGATGCCGGCGCATATCTGCTTTATCACCGAGGCGCCGGTCGGCGAGGTCATGGCCCATCTCGAACACTGCGGCGTGCCGGTCAGGATGGGGCCGGGTCCGCGCGCTGGCGCGATTGGCACGATCCAATCGGTCTATATCGACGACCCGGATCAGAACTCGATCGAGATTTCCAGCTACTGAGCCTTTGCCGGGGCTAATCGTCGAAAACGATATCGGCTATCGCGATCCCGCTTTCTCCGGCCACCGCGTAGAGCAAATAGGTCCGGCCGTTCTCTTCGAAGATGGCGGGGTCGCGCAACTGGTTCACCAGCCCGTAGGCAGTGCTGCGCACCGATGGTACAAGCGGTGCGTCCGCCCCTTCCCATGCATGTTCCGGGCGGAGGACCTCGATTGCGGCGTCTTCCTGCCAGCTCCGCCAGTCGCCGGACAGGTCGATGCGGCTCGCCAGGATTCGTTCGGGCGTTTCACCGACTTGCGTCCAGAAAACCCAGAGTACGCTGCCACGCTTCAACAGGGCCGAATGGCGCATGTTCGGGTTGAATAAACTTGGTCCCGCCTCGAACGCGTGGAAACCGTCCGTTGACCGATAGAGCTCCCCAGGCATGGCCAGCGCGTAGGTCATTCCGCCGTGCTCGAAGATGCGCATGTAGGAGCGCCCCAGCACTTCCTGATGTGCGGTGAAGTCGATGCCGTCGCGTGAGGCGGCAACGCGCGTGACCTGTGTCCCGACATCGTCGAGGCCGTGGAAATACATGACGATCTGCCGCCCCTGCGGATCGACATGTACATCGGGCGAGGCGATGTGCGGCGTCGTGACCTCCAGGAGCAGATCGTGCGACATCGCGGCGCCGCGTTGCCTGTACCGAGCTTCAAGCTCCGCGAATTGCTCCGGCGTGACGTCGGGCGGCTCGGTCAGGAAACCCGATTGTTCGAGCTGCAAGCTGCCGGGCGGATGGATCGTCCAGGGTCCCGTCAGGCGATCGGCGTAGGCGAGCCTGATGTAGCGTCCCTTATGATCGGCGAAATAAAGGTAGTAGTCGCCAAGCCGTCCCTCGATCCAGTCGGGGACCCTGATCAGCGACGGGCCCTGGATGTTGACCCCGATGCTGGGATGCAGATCAGGCGAAATGATGGGTCCGTCGACCATCCGTCGTACGCGCACGCCTGGCTCCTTCCCGTCCCGGTCTAGCGGCCGGTGCCCCACCGCGACAAGCGGCGATGATTGCGAGTATACGGGCATGGAGGGTAACCCGATTCCCAACCTCGCGGCAAAACGACCGTCGGAATCGTCCGCGAGAAGCTGGCTCAACGCGACCCCCGTCATCCGGTAATAACGGGCGCCGGCGATCAGTTGACGCAGGGCCTCGGCCGCTTCGGGAATGGGCATTCCATTCGGGCGAATGTTCGATAAGCAGTTGCGCGCGGCATCCACGACGCCCAGAGCAGGCTGCCACGTCACATAGATCCCCAACGAGTCGGCGGCGCTGAGGCCCGGCCGCTCGCCGATCAACACGGCGACGAGCTCGGCCCCCAGCATACCGCCTATTTCATCGCCGATCGCGACACGGCCGCCCTCGACGATTGCGACGGGTCCGACGCGCAACGATGCTTCAGCCAAACCCGGCAACATCGCTTTGAGCAATGCAACGGCATGGGCATTGGCGGCGGTGGCGGAAAGCCCGTCCGCAACGACAAACACGATTTGCGGCAAAGCGGCGGGCCGTTCCTGAAGCAACCGCCGCGACGCGCCATCGAGGCGCCGACCCAGATCGGGGCGCCGCAGATAGGTCGGGCGGTCTCCCGCGGCCGAACGCAGGTGAACGGCATCGACGCCGATCTCGCCAAGATCGCCGAGGATGCGTTGAACATCGAGCGCAGCGTGGACAGCGTCCCGCGCGCGGGCATGGGCCCGCTGAAAATCGAGGTGGGCCGCCGTCGTGAGCGCCGATCCGGTGCGTCCGAGCCCAATCCGCGCCGGCGTCGCCCGGCGCAAATTCGACCAGGGCAAATTCGACCAGGAGAGCGGCCCCGAATCGCTCATCGCCTCTATCCGAGCACGTCGAGAACCGGGCGCATCAGTGCGGGCAGTTCAAGAGAGTGGTCGGATCCGAGCATCGTGCCGTTGCCGTCGGACAAACCCATCCGTTCGAGCCAGGCCTCGAATTCAGGCGCCGGGCGCTTGTTGAGAATCGAACGAAGATAGAGGGCATCATGAAAGGAGCTGCTTTGGTAGCTCAGCATCACGTCATCGGCGCCGGGCACGCCCATGATGTAGTTACAACCGGCCACCCCGAGCAAGGTCAACAGCCCGTCCATGTCATCCTGATCCGCCTCGGCGTGGTTGGTGTAACAGACATCAACCCCCATCGGCAGACCGAGCAGCTTTCCGCAAAAATGATCTTCCAGACCGGCGCGCGTTATTTCTTTGCCATTATACAAATATTCGGGACCGATGAATCCGACCACGCTATTGACCAATAGGGGGTCAAAGGCGCGGGCAACCGCATAGGCGCGCGCCTCGAGCGTTTGCTGATCGACGCCATGATGGGCGTCGGCGGAAAGCGCGCTGCCCTGGCCAGTCTCGAAATACATAACGTTGCGCCCGAGGGTCCCGCGACCGAGCGCAACCGCCGCCTGATGCGCTTCCCGAAGCAGGCTGAGACCGATCCCGAAATTTCGGTTTGCCGCCTCGCTGCCGGCGATCGATTGGAAAACAAGATCGACTGGCGCGCCTCGCTCGATCGCCGCAAGCGCTGTGGTGACATGCGCGAGGACACAGGATTGACCCGGAAAATCCAGCTGTTCCCTGATGAGGTCGAGAAACCGCGTAAGCTCGATATATTTTTCCATGCTGTCGGTAGCCGGGTTTATGCCGATCACGGCATCGCCCGATCCAAGCATCAAACCGTCAAGAATCGACGCGGCGATGCCGTGCAGGTCATCGGTCGGATGATTGGGCTGGAGTCGTGTCGACAATCGACCGGGCAGTCCGATCGTGTTGCGGAACCGGGTCACCACGCGGCACTTCGCGGCAACGGCAATAAGGTCCTGCAACCGCATCAGCTTTGAGGTCGCCGCCGCCATTTCCGGGATAATCCCGGCCGCAAGCCGGGTCAGCGTGTCCGCGTTTACGCGATCGGAAAGCAGCCAGTCGCGGAACTCGCCGACCGCGAGCGAGGCAACATCCGCGAAGGCCGCGCGGTCGTGCGTATCGATAATGAGCCTGGTTACCTCGTCGTCCTCAAAGGGGATTACGGTCTCGTTCAAAAAATGGCTCAGCGGCAGGTCCGCCAGCGCCATCTGCGCCGCCACTCGCTCGGTTGCATCCGCCGCGGCAATGTTGGCCAGCGCATCTCCGGCACGGTGCGGCGTCGCTTTCGCAAGCAGAACCTTAAGATCGGCAAAGACATAGCGGGTACCGCCAACCGTCGCGGTATGGGCCATTGATATCGTCTCCCGAATCAAAGGGCCGCTTGATGCGCCCCTTTCCGCCCCGATCCGGTCGCGGGGAAGGGCGTCGGCGCGCTGCTCCTGGCGTTGCAATATCACAACCAAGATGCTCACACCGGACCGACGATACGCGCTATCGTGACCTGTCGAAGGGATGCGCCGGAGCGGAAGCCGGCAAGCGGGCGGCGTTTTCCTCTCGCTCGGGCGAGAGGCCCCGGTTCCCGGTATGCCGCGTCGCCCGACAGCGACGTCCGACAGCGTGGAGGAAATTCCATATGATCAGACCTGTGCGCCTATTTCTTGCTGCCGCGGCCGTCGCGGCCGCGGTCGGCGGTCCGGCCTGGGCGCAAAAGTCCGGTGGGACGCTTACCATCCAACACTGGGACAGCCCGGCCAGCATGTCGATCCATGAGGAGGCGACCTATTCGACGGTCGTGCCGATCATGGGGGTGATGAACAACCTGGTCCTCTTCCGGCAGGACAAGGAGCAGAACACCCTCGACGGGATTGTGCCGGATCTCGCCGAGAGCTGGTCGTGGAGCGAGGACGGCAAGGAGCTCACCTTCAAGCTGCGCCAGGGCGTCAAGTGGCATGACGGGAAGCCCTTCACCGCGGCCGACGTCAAGTGCACGTTCGAGATCCTGCAAGGCAAGGCCAAGGATCGGTTGCGCGGCAACCCGCGCAAGGAGTGGTACAACAATTTGGTCGAGGTCACGACCAAAGGCGATTCCGAGGCGGTCCTGCACCTGAAGCGGCCGCAGCCGGCCCTGGTGACGCTGCTGGCCTCCGGCTACTCGCCGATCTACCCCTGCCATGTGACGCCGGCGCAGATGCGGCTGCACCCGGTCGGCACCGGCCCGTTCAAGTTCGTCGAATACAAGCCGAACGAACACATCAAAATCGTCAAGAACCCGGATTACTGGAAGAAGGGTCGCCCCTATCTCGACGCGATCGAATACAAGATCGTGCCGAACCGTTCGACGGCGATCCTCGGGTTTGTCGCCGGAAATTTCGATATGACCTGGCCCTACCAGACCACCGCGCCGTTGATGCGCGATGTCAAGAGCCAGGCGCCGAACGCGATCTGCGAAATGCGAACCCAAAACGGCACCAACAACCTGCTGCTCAACCGCGACAAGCCGCCGTTCGACAATCCCGAACTGCGCAAGGCCCTGGCGCTGACGATCGACCGCAAGGCCTTCGTCGACATCATGACCGAAGGACAGGGCAAGATCGGCGCCGCGATGCTGCCGCCGCCCGAAGGGCAATGGGGCATGCCCGAGGAAATGCTGCGCGCCATTCCCGGCTTCGATCCAGACGTGGCGAAGAACCGGACCGCGGCGCGCGCCATCATGCAGAAGCTCGGCTACGGGCCCGACAAAAAACTTCAAGTGACGGTTTCGACGCGCAACGTCGCCTCGTTCCGCGATCCGGCGGTCATCCTGATCGACCAATTGAAGGAGGCTTACGTCGAGGCCGTGCTCGAAACCATCGAGAGCGCGAACTGGCACTCCAAGATAACCCGTAAGGATTACACCGTTGCGATGAACGCTACCGGCAGCGGAGTCGACGATCCGGACCAGCAGTTCTTCGAGAACTACGCCTGCGGTTCGGCCCGCAACTACAGCGCGTACTGCAACCCCGAGCTCGACCAGAAATTTGCCGAGCAGTCGGTGATGAGCGATCAGGAACAGCGCAAGAAACTGGTCTGGGAGATCGACAAAAAGCTGCAGGAGGACGGGGCGCGGCCGATCATCTTCCACACCCGCAACGCGACCTGCATGCATCCGCATGTCAAGGGCGTGACCTTGATGGTCAACAGCATCTACAACGGCTGGCGCTTCGAGGACGTATGGCTCGACAAATAGCGTCGGCGCGCCGCTGAGCCGAGTTTACCCGCCACTTCCGGGCGTCAAGCCGTGCGGAAGTGGCGGAGGATCTCTTCCTCCCACAGATCGAGCTGGCCGAAATCGTAGTCGAGCGGCGAGAGCACGAGGTATTCGAGCCCGGCATCGGCGAGCGCAGCAATGCGCTCCCGGATGCGGCGCGGGCTGCCGAGCAGGTAGCAGCTCTGCAAATGATCGAACGAGCGGTGCGTGCCCATGATCCGTTCGATCAGCGGGCGCTGTACCCGTAGCGCCGTGTCGTCGTCGTCGGTCGGCACGATGTGCATGAAGTTGAGGTGGCCGAAGACGACGCTGCCCGGCGGCCGGCCGAGTTCGGCGAGACGCCCTTGGATTTGCGCCCAATCGGCGATGACGCTGTCGGTCGACCCGGCGGCGCGCGCCAGCCAGCCGTCGCCGTGTCGGCAGATGCGTTCGAGCACGCTCGGCGCCATATTCTCGGGGTCGGGCGACAAATCGGTCACCATCTTCGACCCGCCGGCGAGCCACAGCGGCGGCTTCGCCGGCAATGGCGGATCGATCACGACATCGTCGAACTGATAATAGCGACCGCGATGGGTGACCGGCTTGCCGGTCCATAGCCGCTCCAAGATGCCGAGGATCTCGTCGGTGCGCCGACCGCGCTCCCGCAAGGGCACGCCGGCGACGTCGTATTCATGCGCGTCCCAGCCGACCCCGATACCGAGCTCGAAGCGGCCGCCCGACAGGAATTGCAGGCTGGCGATCTCCTTCGCGACGAAGACAGGGTTGCGCAAAGCCGCGATCAGGATGCCGGTGGCGAGGGTGATATGGCTTGTAGCGCCGGCGGCGAAGCTCAAGGTTTCGAGCGGCGACAGCCAGGCCGTGCCGTAGAGGCCCCGCGCGGTCAGCAGGTGCTCGATCGCCCACAGCGATTGATAGCCGCGCGCCTCGGCCTCCGTCGCGAAATCGCGCAGCCGCGCCGCCTTGGCGTAATCGAGATCGGCGAAGGAATAACTCGGCAAGGCAAGCCCGAAACGCACGATCAGACCCTCCCCAAACTCGACGTGGCGGTCTACAGTCGGTGCAATCGCCAACGAGGGAGACTGCCATGGCCGAATTTTCCTATGACCACGTCCACCTGCGCAGCCCCGACCCGGACGCGACCGCCGCCTATTATGAGCGCATGTTCGGCGCCAAGATCATCAAATCGGTGATGTCGAACGGCATCGGGCGCACCGATATGAATCTGGGCGGGGTGATGATCTTCCTCGCCCAGACGCCCCCCGATTCCGAGCTTTCGGACAAGCCCGAGGGCAGCTATGTCGGGCTCGACCATCTCGGCCTCAGGGTCCGCAACATCGACGCGGTGTGCGACGAATTGAAGGCCAAGGGCGCCGAGTTCACGGTCGAGCCCAAGACCATCCGCCCGGGCGTCCGCATCGCCTTCGTCCGCGGCCCGCAGAACGTCCTGATCGAGCTCCTCGACCGCGACGTGGCGTAGGGAAGCCGCCGAGGCCCGCAGATTGCTCGATGCCGAAGATTGCGTCGATCTTGATCGACGCAATCGTCTCAAGTAGCGCCTTCGAGCACAGTTCGGTGGGTAGGGCGGATAAGCGAAGCGCAATCCGCCATCTTCTGGCCAGTTGAAGCAACGGCGGAATACGCTGCGCTCTTCCGCCCTACACCCGCTTGCTGCGTGATGCCCTACCCCGCCGCCACCTTGCCGACGCCCTCGATGACGGTGTTCCAGTCGTCGATTTCGCGGTCCTGCGGGTGGACCATGATGTGCTGGACCCCGGCCGCTTCGTAGGCGGCGACGCGCTCCTTCATCATGCCGACATCCTTGCCGTCCCAGTGGGAGCGGATCGAGATCGTGAATTCGGGCTCGGGGCGGTCGCGGCGCAGCCGGGCGACGACCGGGACCGCCTGTTCGGGGCTGACCTGGCTGCCGTGCCAGCCGTCGCCGATCCGCACGGTGCGGCGGTGCGCGGCCTCGGACCGGCTGCCGTGCCACATCGGAATCGGGCTGATCGGTTGCGGCAGCATCGTCATGTCGCGGATCTCGGCGGCGATGGTTTTCGCGTCGAAGGTCACCGGGTCCTCTGACCACACCGCGCGCATCATCGCGATGCCCTCGTCCATGCGCCGGCCGCGCTCGTTGAACGGCACGCCGAGCGCGGCGAATTCGGGTTCGAGCCAGCCCACGCCGACCCCGAGGATCAGCCGGCCGTTCGACAGATTGTGCAACGTCGCCAGCTCCTTCGCGAGCGGCAGCGGGTGGCGCATCGGCAAAACGAGGACGCTGGTGCCGAGCCGCACCCGCTCGGTCACGGCGGCGACCCAGGTCAGGGTCAGGACCGGATCGTAAAACAAGGGCGAGCGCGGAAACTGCGCGCGCGGCACGATGATGTGCTCGCTGACCCAGACATCGCTGAGACCCATGTCCTCGGCGCGCCGCGCATGGCCGCGGATCAGTTCCGGCGTCGCCTGGCTGCCGGCATGCGGCAGGTGAATCCCGAGTTGCATCGCGCGTCCTCCCGTGTTCGTCTCTGACGCAGGATGCAACGCCAGCACCGGGCGTGAAAGGGGGAAGGATGCGCTTTCAAGACAAGGTGGCGCTGATCACCGCGGCGGCGAGCGGTATCGGCCGCGCCAGCGCCGACATCATCGCGCGCGAGGGCGGCATCGTCGT
>CAMATN010000043.1 GCA_945861155.1 Rhizobium sp. Q54 | reverse complement strand
CCGGGGCGCCGTGTAGCGGCGAACCCGGAATCCATATTCCAGAGGCCTGTGTTTATGGATTCCGGGTTCACGCCTGCGGCGCGCCCCGGAATGACAATTTATTGGAGTGATCCGAACAGTCGTCGAGAGGCATCCTCTCACGCTTGTTCCAGTTCGATCAGCGTGCCGCAGAAATCCTTCGGGTGGAGGAACAGCACCGGCTTGTCGTGCGCCCCGATCTTCGGCTCGCCGTCGCCGAGCACGCGGGCGCCGGAGTGGCGCAGCCAGTCGCGCGCCGCGATGATGTCGTCGACCTCGTAGCAGACGTGGTGCATGCCGCCGTGCGGGTTGTCGTCGAGAAATCCGCGCACCGGCGATCGCGGCCCGAGCGGCTCCAAAAGCTCGATCTTGCTGTTGGGCAATTCGACAAAGACCACCGTGACGCCATGCGCCGGCAGCGGATGTGGAAGCGATACGCGGGCGCCGAGCGTGTCGCGATAGAGTGAAGCGGCGGCATTCAGGTCCGGCACGACGATCGCGACATGATTGAGCCGGCCGATCATGCCCTACAACCGCACGAGTTGTATCTCGATCAGCGAGCGCTTGCCAAAACGCTCGTTGAGGCCCCGCCGCACCACCCGGCGCGCCGCGTCGCGCAGCGCGTTGTCGTCGCGCCGGAGCGGCGCCGGCAGCGCCTCGAACGCCTGGGTCAACGCCTCGCGCAACGCCGTTACCGGTTCGGCGGTCGATTCGGCCAGCCCTATCAGGGTGATCTGCGGCGGTGCGGCCAGGTGTCCCTTGCGGTCGACGACGAGCGAGGTGAAGACGGTGCCGTCATTGCCGAGGCGCCGGCGCTGCTGCAAAACCGCGCCGCCGATCGGTAGGAGGCTCTTGCCGTCGCTGGCGATGCGCCCGGCCGGGAATTCGCCGACGATCGCGGCGCCGTCGCGGTGGAGCCGGACCATGTCGCCGTTCTCGACCACCACCGCCTGCGCGACCTGGCATTGCCGCGCGAGCTCGGCATGGCCAATCAGGTGGCGCGCCTCGCCATGCACCGGGATCGCGATCTGCGGCCGGACCATCTGGTACATCGCTACGAGTTCGTCGCGCGCCGGATGGCCCGAGACGTGCACGAAATGATCCTCGGCGGTCACCACGCCGACGCGCAGCCGCAGCAGCGCGTTGTGCAGCCGGCCGATCGATTTTTCGTTGCCAGGTATGATGCGCGACGAAAAGATCACGACATCGCCCTGTTCCAGCGCGATGTTCGGATGGTCCTCGCGGGCGATGCGGGCCAGCGCCGCGCGCGGCTCGCCCTGGCTGCCGGTGCAGACCAGCAGGATCTTGTCGCGCGGGACGTAGCCGGCCTCGTCCTCGGTCAGAAAGCGCGGCAACTCGGCCAGATAGCCGTTCTCGCGCGCCGCCTTGTCGATACGCCACAGCGAGCGCCCGACGAGGGCCACGTCGCGGTCGTTGGCGCGCGCGGCATGGGCGATCGTCGCGAGGCGGGCGACGTTCGAGGCAAAGCAGGCGACCGCGACCCGTCCGTCATATTGCCCGATCAGCTCGGTCAGCGAGTGCCGCAGCTCGCCCTCGGACCCTGAGGTGCCTTCGCGCAGCGCGTTGGTCGAATCGCAGACGATCGCCAGCACCCCCTCGTCGCCGATCTCGCGCAGCCGCGCCTCGTCGGTCGGCGCGCCGATCAGCGGATCGGGATCGAGCTTCCAGTCGCCGGTATGCAGCACCGTTCCGGCCGAGGTGCGGATCACCACCGCGTTCGGCTCGGGGATCGAATGGGTCAGGGTGACCAGTTCGAGGTCGAACGGCCCGATCGTGAAGCGGCCGGATAGCGGCACGGTGTGGATCGTGACCTTGTTGGCAAGCTGCGCCTCGACCAGCTTGGCGCGCAACAGCGAGGCGGTGAACGGCGTCGCCCAGACCGGGCATTGCAGCTGCGGCCACAGATAGGGGATCGCGCCGATGTGGTCTTCATGCGCGTGGGTCGCGACGATGCCGAGCAGCTGGTCGCGCCGTTCGACGATAAAAGACGGGTCGGCCATGATCACGTCGACCCCGGGCTGGTGCTCCTCCTCGCCGAAGGTGACTCCGCAATCGACGATCAGCCACTGGCCGCGATAGCCGTAGAGGTTGAGGTTCATCCCGATTTCGCCCGACCCGCCGAGCGGCAGGAAATACAGCGCGTCGGGATCGTGCTCGGAAATCTCCGCTGGAATCGCCTTTTGCATCGCCACTGGGCGCGCCGGGGAGCGGCTCATCGGTTGCTGTTGCAGCGATAGATCAGGCGAAGCCCCCACAAGGTCAGGTCGGGATCGACCGTGTCGATCGCGTCGGTCGCGCCGGCGAACAGCGGCGCGAGGCCGCCGGTGCCGACGACGCCCATAGCCTCGCCGCGCTCGGCGCGGATGCGCCCCACAATGCCCTCGATCAATCCGATATAGCCCCAGAATACGCCCGATTGCATCGCCGAAACGGTGCTGCGCCCGACCACGTTCGGCGGGCGCTCGATCGAGATGCGCGGCAATCGCGCCGCCGCCATTTCCAACGCGTGCAGCGACAGGTTGATCCCCGGAGCGATGACCCCGCCGCAGTAATTGCCTGATTTGTCGACGACGTCGAAGGTCGTGGCGGTGCCGAAATCGACGACGATCAGCGGCAGCGCGTGGCGATCCTGCGCGGCAACGGCGTCCGCGATGCGGTCGGCGCCGGCTTCCTCCGGGCGGTCGATGTCGATGCGGATCGGCAGCCGGCATTCCGGCCGGCCGATCACCAGGGGCTCGGTATTGAAATAACGCTGGCACAGCTGGACCAGGTTGAAATCCGCTTCCGGCACGACATTGGAGATGATGCTCGCGTCGATGTCGCTCTGCCCGAGCCCCGCCAAATTCATCAGCTGGGTCAGCCAGATCACATACTCGTCGGCGGTGCGCCGCGCATTGGTCGACACCCGCCACGAGGCGCGCAGCGCGTCGCCGTCATAGACCGCGAAGACGGCGTTGGTGTTACCCGAATCGATCGCGAGCAGCATCGGCGTTCTCCTCAGCCGAGCCCCGGAAAGACTTCGCCCGCGGCAATGCGCCGGCGTCCGTCAGCGGCGTCGAGCAACAGGGCGCCGTCATCGTCGAGGTCGGAAAAACGGCCGAGCAGGATATCGTGCTCAAGCCGCACGCGGACCGCTTCGCCGACGCCGCTGGCCCGCGCCAGCCAGGCGGTGCGCACCGGGGCAAAGCCGTCCGCGCGCCACCGCCTTGTCCAGGGCTCGAAATGCCGGGCGAACGCTTCGAGCAGCAGCGGTGGGGTCACGCCGGCAAACCCCTCTTCGGCCAGCGAGGTGGCGGGGAATTCGACATCGGTGGGCCGGGAAACGAGATTGACCCCGGCTCCGATCACGACGAAATCGACGCCGCCGCTCGCGGTCGTCTCCGATTCGAGCAGGATGCCGGCGAGCTTGCGGCCGCCCGCGATCAGGTCGTTCGGCCATTTGTAGCGCAGCTGCAGCGCCGGTCCGGTCAGCCCTTGGCCAGTCAACTCCGCCAGGGCGTCGCCAAGACCCAATGCCGCGACGAACCCGAGCTGCGCGGCGCGCGCCGGCGCGCCCTCGGGCCGCATAACCAGCGACATATAAAGATTGCCCGGCGGCGACTGCCAGGCGCGGCCGCGGCGGCCGCGTCCGGCGGTCTGCTCGTCGGCCCATACCAGCGTGCCTTCGGCGGCGCCGGCGCGGGCGAGGCTCTTTGCCTCGTCATTGGTGCTGCCGACCCGGTCGAAATGAATGAGCCGGAAGCCCTCGGGCAGCGCCGGTGCCGTCATCGCGCGAACAGCGAGGCTGCCGCCAATTCGGCGCCGCCGACGATCGGATCGGGCCACAGGATGAACAGCATCGTCAGCAACGCGCTGACCAGGAGCACGCCCTTGAGTTCGGGGGCGAGCGGCCGGTCGAAGCTGGCGAGCGGCTCGTCGAAATACATCACCTTGACGATGCGCAGATAATAAAACGCGCCGATGACGCTGGCGACGACGCCGATCACCGCGAGCCCGACCAGACCGGCGTCGATCGCGGCGAGAAAGATGTAGAGCTTGCCGAAAAACCCGGCGGTCGGCGGGATGCCGGCCAGGGCGAACATGAAGATGCCGAGCGCCAGCGCCAGCCCCGGCTGGGTGCGGCCGAGCCCGGAGAGGTCGGCGATGCCTTCGAGCATCTGCCCCTGGCGGCGCATGCACAGAATAACGGCCCAGGTGCCCAGATTCATCAACAGGTAGATCGCCATGTAGATGAGCACCCCGCGCACCCCGCTCGGGCTCGCGGCGGCCAGTCCGATCAGCGCGTAACCGACATGGCCGATCGAGCTGTAGGCCATCAGCCGCTTGATGTTGGTCTGCGCGATCGCGGCGACCGAGCCGAGGACCATCGAGGCCACCGACAGGAACACGATGACCTGCCGCCATTCGACGACGAGCCCGCCGAACGGCTCGATCAGGAAGCGGACGAACAGCGCGACCGCGGCGATCTTCGGCGCGACCGAGAAGAACGCGGTCACCGGGGTCGGCGCCCCCTCGTAGACATCGGGGGTCCACATGTGAAACGGCACCGCCGAGCATTTGAAGGCGAGCCCGACCGCGACGAAAACGATGCCGATGATGAGGCCGGTCGAGGGCCTGGTGGGCTGGCCGAACAGCTTGGCGAGTTCGGTAAATTCGGTCGTCCCGGCGAACCCGTAGATCAGCGAGGCGCCGTAAAGCAGCATGCCCGAGGCCAGCGCGCCGAGGACAAAATACTTGAGCCCGGCCTCGGTCGAGCGCACCGAATCGCGGTCGAAGCTGGCGACGACGTAGAGCGCCAGGCTCTGCAATTCGAGGCCGAGATAGAGCGTGATCAAATCGTTGGCCGAGACCATCACCATCATCCCGGTGGTCGCGAGCAGTATCAGGACCGGGAATTCGAAGCGCGCGATGCGGTGCTCTTCGTTGAAGCGCAATGCCAGGATGATGCTGACCGCCGAGCCGATCAGCACGAGCGCCTTCATAAAGACGGCATAGGCGTCGGTGACGAACATGCCGTAGAATCCGACCCGCCGCTCGATCCCGACCAGCCCGCACAAGACAAGGACCGCGACCAACACGGCGACCGACAGCCACGAGACCAGCCGGGCCGACCCATCACCGCGGAACACCCCGACCAACAACAGCGCCATCGCCGCGCAGACCAGTGCGATTTCCGGGAGCGCCGGGGAGAGATCGGGAGCGGGCAGGAGGGGCATCGGATGTTTATTGGTTCTTGGTTGTCGTCGCGGCCTGCGCCGGGACGACAATTTCGATGACGCTCGCTCGCGCCGCGGATTTCTGTGCCGCGTCGACCCGCTCGACGAGATTGTCGACCGAAACGCGGATCGGCGCCAGGAACGAGTTCGGGTAGATCCCCATCCACACCACCAGCACCAAAAGCGGCGCGAAGATCGCCTTCTCGCGTGGGGTCAGATCGACGATGTCGCGCAGATCGTCGCGGGTGATCGTCCCGAAAATGACCCGACGATACAGATAGAGCATGTACATCGCGCCGAGGACCAGCGCCGTCGCTGCGAGAAAACACTCAAGCGTGCTGACCCGGAAGGTGCCGACGAGGATCAGGAACTCGCCGACAAAGCCGCTGGTGCCGGGCAGCCCGACCGAGGCCAGCATGAACACCATGAACACAAAGGCATAAGCCGGCATGCGCTCGGCGAGCCCGCCATAGCGGTCGATGTCGCGCGTGTGCAGCCGGTCATAGACCACGCCGACGACCAGGAACAGCGCGGCCGAAACGAGGCCGTGGCTCAGCATCTGGATGACCGCGCCCTGCACCGCCTCGCTGTTCGCGGCGAAGATGCCCATCGTCACAAAACCCATATGGGCGATCGACGAATAGGCGATCAGCTTTTTCATATCGGTCTGCGCGAGCGCCACGAACGAGGTGTAGATCACCGCGATCGCCGACAGCGCGAACATCAGCGGCGTGAAATAATCCGAGGCGAGCGGAAACATCGGCAGCGAAAAACGCACGAACCCGTAGCCGCCCATCTTCAACAATACCCCGGCGAGGATGACCGAGCCGGCGGTCGGCGCCTCGACATGCGCGTCGGGCAGCCAAGTATGCACCGGCCACATCGGCACCTTGACCGCGAACGAGGCGAAGAAGGCGAGAAACAGCCATTTCTGCATATCGGGCGGGAAGGCATGGTTCAGCGCCACTTCGATATCGGTGCTGCCGGTCTGGAAATAGACCGCGAGAATGGCCAGCAGCGACAGCACCGAGCCCAGCAGCGTGTATAGAAAGAACTTGAACGCGGCGTAGATCCGCCGCGCGCCGCCCCATATCCCGATGATCAGGAACATCGGGACCAGCACGCCCTCGAAGAACACATAGAACAGCACGAAGTCGAGGGCGCAGAAGATGCCGACCATCATCGTCTCGAGGACGAGGAAGGAAATCATGTATTCCCGGACCTGGCTGTGCACGGTGTTCCAGCTGGCGGCGATGCACAACACGGTCAACAAGGTCGACAGCAGCACGAAGAACAGCGAAATGCCGTCGATGCCCATGTGGTAGTTGATCGCAAAACCGCCGATCGTGATCCAGCGCGCCCGCTCGACAAACTGAAACGCCGCGGTGGTCGTGTCGAACCCGACCCACAGGAGGATCGACAGCAGGAAGACGATCACCGAGGTCGACAGCGCGATGTTGCGCGCGTTGCGGGCAACGACCGCCTCGTCGCCGCGCGCGGTCATGATGAACGCGACGCCGACCAGCGGCAGAAAAGTGACGAGCGAGAGCAGCGGCCAGTGGGTCACGCCGGCCGTCCCCCGGTCCAATTTTTTTCGTCATGCCCGGGCTTGACCCGGGCATCCACGGGGCTTTCAGCGCCGGACGGCGTGGATGGCCGGGTCAAGCCCGGCCATGACGGCTTTTTTTGGGACGAAAGTTGGATCATCGCGGCAGCAGGTACCAAGTGACCAGCGCGACGACGCCGATCAGCATGGCGAAGGCGTAGTGATAGACGTAGCCGGTTTGCAGCCGGCTCGCCTCGCGCGCCAATTCGCGGGTCGCGTTGGCGATGCCGTCGGGGCCGAACCGGTCGATGATCCTGCCGTCGCCGGTCTTCCACAGCCCCTCGCCGAGCGAGAAGGCGGTGCGCACGAAGAGCCGGTCGTAGAGCTCGTCGAAATACCATTTGTTGAGCAGGAACTGGTAGAGCGAGCGGTATTGCATCGCGAGCCGCGCCGGGATGCCCGGATCGATCGAATAGCACAGATAGGCGGTCGAGATGCCGAGAACCCCGGCGATCAGCGGCAGGAATTCGAGAATGCCGTGCATGTGCTCGGAAGCGGCGATCGAATCGTGTTCGGGCAACACCAGGATCGATTGCTTCCAGAACGCGGCGCGGTCGTGGCCGACGAAATATCCCTCGGCCAGGTAACCCGCGAGGACCGCGCCGGCGGCGAGCACGAACAGCGGGGCGAGCATGACCCACGGGCTTTCATGCACATGGTGCATCGTGTCTTCGTCGGCGCGCGGCTTGCCGTGGAAGGTCATCAGCAGCAGCCGCCATGAATAAAACGCGGTCAGAAAGGCGGTGAAGATGCCGAGGCAAAACGAATAGCGCCCGACCGCGCTGCCCGAGGCCCACGCCGCGACCAGGATCGAATCCTTGGAATAAAACCCGGCGAAGAACGGGATGCCGGCCAAGGACAGGCTGCCGATCCACATCAGCGCATAGGTAAAGGGGATCTTCCTCCACAGCCCGCCCATGCGCCGCATGTCCTGTTCCCCGCTCATCGCGTGAATGACCGAGCCGGCGCCGAGGAACAACAAAGCCTTGAAGAACGCGTGGGTGAACAAATGGAACATCGCCGCGCTATAGGCCGAGACCCCGGCGGCGAAGAACATGTAGCCGAGCTGCGAGCAGGTCGAATAGGCGATGACCCGCTTGATGTCGTTCTGCGCCATGCCGACGCTGGCGGCGAAGATCGCGGTCGTGCCGCCGATCACGCCGACGACGGCGAGCGCGTCGCTGGCGTATTCGAACATCGGCGACAGGCGGGCCACCATGAAGACGCCGGCCGTCACCATCGTCGCGGCGTGAATGAGGGCCGAGACCGGGGTCGGGCCCTCCATCGCGTCGGGCAGCCAGGTGTGGAGGCCAAGCTGCGCCGATTTTCCCATCGCGCCGATGAAGAGGAGGATGCAGGCGAGGGTCAGCGACGGCGCCTGCCAGCCGAGGAAGTTGATCGTGGTGCCGACCGCCGCCGGCGTCTTCGCGAACACGGTGTCGAAATCGAGCGAGCCGAAGATCACGAACACCGCGAAAATGCCGAGCGCGAAGGCGAAATCGCCGACCCGGTTGACGATAAAGGCCTTGATCGCCGCGTCGTTGGCCGAGGGGCGGTCGTACCAGAAGCCGATCAGCAGATACGACGAGAGCCCGACCCCCTCCCAGCCGAAAAACAGCTGCACGAAATTGTCGGCCGTCACCAGCATCAGCATGAAGAAGGTAAAGAGGCTCAGATAGGCCATGAAGCGGGGAATGCCCGTGTCATGCGCCATGTAGCCGACCGAGTAGACATGGACCATCGCCGAGACGATCGTCACGACGAGGATCATCACCCCGGAGAGCGTGTCGAGGCGCAACGACCAATTGACATCGATCCCGCCGGCGACGATCCAGCTGGCGAGCTTCACGATCTGCGGCCCCTCATGCGAGAGGATCTCGCGGAACAGCACGAAGCCCAGCGCCATCGACAGCAGCATCGCGCCCGACGTGACGAGCTGCGCCGCGCGGTCGCCGATCGCCCGCCCGAAGAACCCGGCGATCACCGCGGCGAGAAGCGGCAGGAAGACGACGGCGATAGCCACGCTTCGTCAGCCTCTCATCATGTGGATGTCTTCGACCTGGATGGTGCCGCGATTGCGGAAATAGACGACCAGGATCGCGAGGCCGATCGCCGCCTCCGCCGCGGCCACGGTCAGCACGAACATCGCGAAGACCTGGCCGACCAGATCGTTGACCAGCAGCACCGAAAAGGCGACGAAGTTGATGTTGACCGCGAGCAGCATCAATTCGATCGACATCATGATGATGATGACGTTCTTGCGGTTCAGAAAGATGCCGAACACGCCCGTCGTGAACAGCACGGCCGCGACCGTCAGGTAGTGGGCCAGCCCCACCGACATCGACACTGCCTCAGTCTCCGGGTATGTCGGCGCCGGCGCCGAGCGGCACCTTGACGATCGCGACCGCCTGGGCGCGGGTGCGGGCGAGCTGGTCCGGGATCGACTGGCGGCGCACCCCGACCCGCCGGCGCAGCGTCAACACGATCGCGCCGATCATCGCGACGAGGAGAATGACGCCCGCAGCCTGGAACGCGAAGATGTAGCGCGTATAGAGCAGGGCGCCGAGCGCGCGCGTGTTGGTCATCGCAACGGCATTTGCCGGCGCCGGCGCGGCCGGAAGACCGGCGATGCCGGGCGCGATCGCCGAGCTGCCGAAGATCAGCACAAGCTCGGCCAGCAGGACGAACCCGATCAGGGCCCCGATCGGCAGATAGCGGATAAACCCGCTGCGAAGCTCGGCGAAATCGATGTCGAGCATCATCACGACGAACAGGAACAAGACCGCGACCGCCCCGACATAGACGACCACCAGGATCATCGCCAGGAACTCGGCCCCGAGCAGCACGAAGAGCCCCGCCGAGTTGAAGAAGGCGAGGATCAGGAACAGCACCGAATGGACCGGGTTGCGCGCCGCCACCACCATCACGCCCGAGGCCACCGTGACCACGGCGAACAGATAGAACATGATGGCCTGGAGGATCATCAGACCGGGCTGCCCGAAAAGACCCGCCGGTACCGCAAACCTGCATCAACAGCGTGCGTGCTTCGAGACGCGCCCTTTGGGCGCTCCTCAGCATGAATTAGGTTTATGATGGCATTAAGAAAAGTCGTCATCCTGAGGAGCCCGCAACGCGGGCGTCTCGAAGGACGCACGGCGTCGATCCCGAACGATCCCCTCATCGATACGGCGCCTCGAGGGCGAGGGCGTTGGCGATCTCGCCTTCCCAGCGGTCGCCGTTCGCGAGCAGCTTTTCCTTGTCGTAGAACAATTCCTCGCGGGTCTCGGTGGCGAACTCGAAATTCGGCCCCTCGACGATCGCGTCGACCGGGCAGGCCTCCTGGCAATAGCCGCAATAGATGCATTTGGTCATGTCGATGTCGTAGCGCGTCGTGCGCCGGCTGCCGTCCTCGCGCGGTTCCGCTTCGATCGTGATCGCGAGTGCCGGGCAGATCGCCTCGCACAATTTGCAGGCGATGCAGCGCTCTTCGCCGTTTGGGTAGCGGCGCAAGACGTGCTCGCCGCGAAAACGCGGGCTGAGCGGCCCCTTCTCATAGGGGTAGTTCACCGTGACCGGGCGCTTGAACATATAGCGCAAGGTCAGCGCCATGCCCGAGATCAGCTCGATCAACAGAAGGCCGCGGGCGCTGCGCGCCAGGGAGTTCATCGCTCTATCCTCAAAGCCGGCGCACCATAGCCGCGCGCCCGGCCCAGTCAACCGGCGGTTTCACAACCCTTGGCTCACCGCGCCGGAACCCAGTCGAAGGCGACCAGCACGCCCGCCGTCAGCACCAGCCAGAACAGCGAGAACGGCAGAAACACCTTCCAGCCGAGCCGCATCAGCTGGTCATAGCGGAAGCGCGGGAACGTCGCGCGCACCCACAGGATCAAGAACATCACGAAGAAGGTTTTCGCGAGCAGCCAAAACACGTGCCAGACATGCACCAAGCTGCCCGAAAACGGCTCGATGCCGAACGGCGGCAGCCAGCCTCCCAGGAACAGGAGCGCGGTCATCACGCTGACCAGGACCATGTTGGCGTATTCGCCCATGAAGAACAGCAGAAACGTCATCGACGAGTATTCGACGAAATACCCGGCGACGAGCTCCGATTCGCCCTCGGGCAGGTCGAACGGCGCCCGGTTGGTCTCGGCAAGGCCGGAGATGAAGAAGATCACCGCCATCGGCAACAGCGGGATCACGAACCAGATAGTTTGCTGCGCCAGGACGATCTCGGTCAGGTTGAGCGATCCGGCGCACAGCAGTACGGTCACCAGCACAAAGCCGATCGATACTTCGTACGACACCATCTGCGCCGCCGAGCGCAGCGCGCCGAGGAACGCATAGCGCGAATTCGATGCCCAGCCCGCCATGATGACGCCGTAGACCGACAGCGAGCTGATCGCGAACAGATAGAGGATGCCGACATTGATGTTGGAGATCACGATTCCGTCGTCGAACGGGATCACCGCCCAGGCGACCAGCGCGAGGGTCAGGGTCACCATCGGGGCCGCGAGAAAGACGATTCGATTGGCGCTGCTCGGGATGATCGTCTCCTTGACGAACATTTTCAGCCCGTCGGCGATCGGCTGTAGGAGGCCGAACGGGCCGACGACGTTCGGTCCTTTGCGCAATTGCGAAAAGGCCAGCACCTTGCGCTCGGCATAGGTGTAATAGGCGACCACCAGCAACAGCGGCGCGATGACCGCGACGCATTGCAGCGCGATGATAATCGTCGGCCAGGCGTAGCCCCACCAGAAGCTACCCATGCGTGCCGGTCCGGGGCTGGGTGTCGGGGAGGGCGCCGAATGCCTCGCTGCATTGGGCCATCGTCGGGCTGGCGCGGCTGATCGGATCGGTGCGGTAGAAATCGCCGATCGGGTAGTGGAACGAGGCGGAGCCCACCGTCCCGATCGCGCCGAAATTACCCCATTCGGCCGGCACGATTTGGTCGATATGGGCTAACACCGGGTGAGCGGCGCGCATCCGCTCGCGCAAGGCCGGCAGCGAATCGAACGGCAACGGCCGGCCCAGCGCGCCCGACAACGCCCGCAGGATCGTCCAGTCCTCGCGCGCCTCGCCGGGTGGGAACACCGCGCGCCGGGCGAGCTGCACCCGTCCCTCGGTATTGACGTAGGTTGCGTCTTTTTCGGTATAGGCGGCGCCCGGCAACACGACATCGGCCCGCGCCGCGCCGCGGTCGCCGTGGTGACCCTGGTAGATCACAAAGGCCGACCCGATGTCCTTGAGGTCGATTTCGTCGGCGCCGAGCAGGTACAGCACCTCGACCGCGCCGGAGCGGCATCCCTCCAGCATGGCGGCGACGGCCTTCCCGCCCGGGCCCGGCAGGAAGCCGAGATCGAGCCCCGCGACCCGCGCCGCCGCGCGATGCAGCACGTTGAAGCCGTTCCAATCCGGCCGCACCATCGAAAAGCCTTCGGCGATCGCCCTTCCGGCGCCGAGAATGCGGGCGCCGTCCGAGCGGGCCAGCGCGCCCTGGCCGAGCACGATCATCGGCGCCTTGGCGCCGAGCAGCACCTTTGCCCAGGAATGCTCGCCGCGCACCATCGCATTGAGCAGCGCGCCGCCATTGCCCAGCATTTCAACAGGGAAGCCCAAGTCGAACGTCGGGCCGATCGTCGCCACCCGAAAGCCGCCTTGCAGATGGCGCTTGCGCAGCCGCGCGTTGATCAGCGGGGCTTCCCAGCGCGGGTTGGCGCCGACCAGCAGGCAGGCATCGGCGCGCTCGATACCGGCGATCGTGGTGTTGAACAGATAGCTGGCGCGGTTGCCGCCATCGAGCTTGGCGCCGTCCTGGCGGCAATCGAGGTTGGCGACGCCCAGCCCGTGCAGCAATTCCTTTAGCGCGTACATCGATTCGGCGTCGCACAGATCGCCTGATATCGCCGCGATGCGCTCGCCCGGGACCGAGCGAAGCCGAGCGGCGACCAGATCGAGCGCTTCCGGCCATTCGGCTTCGACCAGCCGGCCGGCGCGGCGGATGTAGGGGCGGTCCAGCCGGCGGCGGACGAGCCCGTCATGGGCGAAGCGGGTCTTGTCGGCGATCCACTCCTCGTTGATGTCTTCATGCAGCCGCGGCAATACGCGCAGCACCTGGGCGCCGCGCGAATCGATGCGGATGTTGCTGCCGACCGCGTCGAGCACGTCGACCGATTCGGTTTTGCGCAATTCCCAGGGCCGCGCGACAAAGGCGTAGGGTTTCGCGGTCAAGGCGCCGACCGGGCACAGATCGACGATGTTGGCCGACAATTCCGAGCCGAGCGCGCGCTCGACATAGGTCGTGATTTCCATTGCTTCGCCGCGCCCGGTCGCGCCCAATTCCTCGACCCCGGCGATCTCGGTCAGAAAGCGGATGCAGCGGGTGCAATGGATGCACCGGTTCATGCTGGTCGCGACGAGCGGGCCGAAATCCTTGTCGCTGACCGCGCGCTTGTTTTCTTCGAACCGGCCGCGGTCGAAGCCGTAGGCCATCGCCTGGTCCTGCAGGTCGCACTCGCCGCCCTGGTCGCAGATCGGGCAATCGAGCGGATGGTTCAGCAGCAGCATCTCCATGACGCCGTTGCGCGCCTTTTTGGCCTTCTCGGACTGCGTCAGGATCACGTTGCCGTCGGCGACCGGCATCGCGCAGGACGCCACCGGCTTTGGCGATTTCTCGACCTCAACCAGGCACATCCGGCAATTGCCGGCGATCATCAGCCGCTCGTGGTAGCAGAAATGCGGGATCTCGATCCCGGCCTGCTGGCACGCCTGGAGGATCGTCGTGCCCGCCGCGACCTCATATTCCTGTCCGTCGATCGTCACCTTGGGCATCAGCGCGACCTCAACGCATAAGATCAGGTGTCGTCCCGGCGAAAGCCGGGACCCATGGTTCCGGTGGCGGAGCGCTTGACAGATGGATCCCGGCTTTCGCCGGGATGACAGTGTTGTAAGGACAGAGCACGGTATCGATCCCTATTCCGCCGCCTGGCGCGTCGCGACCGCGCGGTATTCATGGATGCGGCGCTCCATCTCCGGCCGGAAGTGACGGATCAGGCCCTGCACCGGCCACACCGCGCCGTCGGCCAGCGCGCAGATCGTGTGGCCCTCGATCTCGTGCGTCACGTCGAGCAGCATGTCGAGTTCGGCGACGGTAGCGTTGCCGGCGACCATCCGCTCCATGACCCGCCATACCCAGCCAAGCCCCTCGCGGCACGGCGTGCACTGGCCGCAGCTTTCGTGCTTGTAAAAGGCCGACAGCCGGGTGATCGCGCGAACGATGTCGGTCGATTTGTCCATGACGATCAGCGCCGCGGTGCCGAGCCCGCTTTTCTGGGCGACGAGGCTGTCGAAATCCATCAGCACCTCGCCGCAAATGGGGCTCGGCAGGCACGGCGTCGACGAGCCGCCGGGAATGACCGCCATCAGATTGTCCCAGCCGCCGCGCACGCCGCCGGCATGGCGCTCGATCAGCTCCTTCATCGGGATGCTCATCTCTTCTTCGACATTGCACGGCTGCTCGACGTGCCCCGAGATGCAGAAGATCTTGGTGCCGGTGTTGCGCGGACGGCCGATCCCGGCAAACCACGCTGCGCCGCGCTTCAGGATCGCCGGCGCGACCGCGATCGTCTCGACGTTGTTGACGGTGCTCGGGCAGCCATAAAGCCCGACCTGCGCTGGAAACGGCGGCTTCAGCCGGGGCTGGCCCTTCTTGCCTTCGAGGCTTTCGAGGAGCCCGGTTTCCTCGCCGCAGATATAGGCGCCGGCGCCGCGGTGCAGGTAGATGTCGATGTCGTAGCCCGAGCCACAGGCGTTCTTGCCGACGAGACCGGCCGCGTAGGCTTCGTCGATCGCCGCCTGGAGCCGCGTTGCCTCGTTGTAGAACTCGCCGCGGATATAGATGTAGGCGGCGCCGACCCCCATCCCGGCCCCGGCCAGGACGCAGCCCTCGACCAGCTTGTGCGGGTCGTTGCGCAGGATGTCGCGGTCCTTGCAGGTGCCGGGCTCGCTCTCGTCGGCGTTGACGACGAGATAGGTCGGGCGGGCGCTCTCCTTGGGCATGAACGACCATTTGAGCCCGGTCGGAAACCCGGCGCCGCCGCGGCCGCGCAGCCCCGATTCCTTGACCTCGTTGACGATCCAGTCGCGCCCCTTCTGGATCACCGCCTTGGTGCCGTCCCAATCGCCGCGGGCGCGCGCGCCGGCGAGCCGCCAATCGTGCTCGCCATAGAGATTGGTGAAGACCCGGTCGCGGTCAGCCAGCATCGCCGGTCTCCTTGGCCGTCTCTCCGGCAGCGCCGGGCAGGAGTGCCGCCTGCATCGCGGGCGGCTCCGGCATCAGGGTCAGCGTCGTCTTGCCCTTGATCGGCGCCGAGCCCTGCCGCGCGAGCACCGTACCGGGCGGCGGCGTCTTGCCGGCGCGCAACGCATCGATCAGAGCCTCGGTCGAGGCTCCGTCGAGATCCTCGTAGAAATCGTCGTTGACCTGCAGGATCGGCGCGTTGACGCAGCCGCCGAGGCACTCGACCTCGACCAGGGTAAAGAGGCCGTCCGCGCTGGTGCCGCCGACTCCGATGCCGAGCTTACTTTCGCACGCGGCCACCACCGCATCCGAGCCGCGCAGCCAGCACGGCGTCGTGGTGCAGGCTTGCAGCAGGTAGCGCCCGACCGGCCGCAGGTTGAACATCGTGTAGAACGAGGCGACCTCGTAGACCCGGATGCGCGGCATCTCCAGCATGTCGGCGACCGCGTGCATCGCCGCCAAGGGCAGCCAGCCGCCCGATTGGCGCTGCGCCAGATCGAGCAGCGGCAACACCGCGCTCTGCTGCCGGCCTTTCGGGTATTTGGCGATATGGGCCTTGGCCCGCTCGATGTTCTCCGCGGTGAAGGCGAAGCTTTCCGGCTGTGCGACCGGTGCCCCCTCGGCGTGGGTATTCACCGGTCGATCTCGCCGAAGACGATGTCCATCGAGCCGATGATCGCGACGACATCGGCCAGCATGTGGCCGCGCGACATGAAGTCGGTCGCCTGCAGAAAGGCAAACCCCGGCGCGCGGATTTTGCAGCGATAGGGTCGGTTGGTGCCGTCCGCGACGAGATAGACGCCGAACTCGCCTTTCGGCGCCTCGACCGCCGTATAGGTCTCGCCCTCCGGCACGTGATAGCCCTCGGTATAGAGCTTGAAATGATGGATCAGGGCTTCCATCGACTGCTTCATCTCGGCCCGCGGCGGCGGCGCGACCTTGCGGTCGTTGACCTTGATCGGCCCCGCCGGCATCTGCGCCAGGCACTGCTTGATGATGCGCAGCGACTGCCGCATTTCCTCTAGGCGCACCAGATAGCGGTCCCAGCAATCGCCGTTGAGCCCGATCGGCACGTCGAACTCGATCTGGTCGTAGACGTCGTAGGGTTGCGCCCGGCGCAGATCCCAGGCGACCCCTGAGCCGCGCAGCATCGGCCCGCTAAAGCCCCAATCCATCGCGTCCTTGGCGCTGATCACGCCGATATCGACCGTGCGCTGCTTGAAGATGCGGTTGTCGGTCAACAGCCGCTCGATGTCCTCGACCGTCTTCGGGAAGGTCTCGCAGAACGCCGCGATGTCGTCGGTCAGGCCGGGCGGCAAATCCATGTGGACGCCGCCGGGCCGGAAATAATTGGCGTGGAGCCGCGCCCCCGAGGCGCGCTCGTAGAACTCCATCAGCCGCTCGCGCTCCTCGAACCCCCACAGGAACGGCGTGATCGCGCCGACATCGAGGCCGAACGCACAAATGTTCAGCAAATGATTGAGGATGCGGGTGATCTCGGCGAACAGCACGCGGATGTATTGCGCGCGCGGCGGCGGGGTTATTCCTAGCAGCTTCTCGACGGCGAGCGCGAAACAATGCTCCTGGCACATCGGCGACACGTAGTCGAGCCGGTCGAAATAGGGGATCGCCTGCAAATAGGTCTTGTATTCGATCAGCTTTTCGGTACCGCGGTGGAGGAGCCCGATATGCGGGTCGGCGCGCTCGATGATCTCGCCGTCCATTTCGAGGACGAGCCGCATGACGCCGTGCGCGGCCGGGTGCTGCGGCCCGAAATTCATCGTGAAGTTGCGGATCGCCGGCGCCCCGGCGAGGTCGGCGCTCGGGTCGGCTTCAGGGGAGGGGAGGGTCGCGCGGTCGCTCACGGAGCGGTCCCCGGGGCGCCGGCCGGCGGAACCTCATCGGGCGCGCTCGCCTTCTCGTCGCCCGGCAGGATCTTGTCCATGCCCTCCCACGGCGACAGGAAATCGAAGCTGCGGAATTCCTGCTTCAGCTTGACCGGCTCGTAGACGACGCGCTTCTGGTCCTCGTCGTATTTCAATTCGACATAGCCGGTCAGCGGGAAATCCTTGCGCAGCGGATGCCCCTCGAAACCGTAATCGGTCAGGATGCGGCGCAAATCGGGGTTGTCGTTGAAGTAGATCCCGAACAGGTCCCAGGCCTCGCGCTCCCACCACCCGGCGCAGGAAAACAGCCCGACCGCGGACGCGACCGGCGTTTCCTCGTCGGTCTCGAGCTTGAGCCGGATGCGCTGGTTGAGGCTCATGCTGAGGAGGTTATAGACCACGTCGAAACGCCTGGCGCGGTCCGGATAGTCGACGCCGCAAATGTCGCACAGCACGGTGAAGCGGCATCGCCGGTCGTCGCGCAGAAAGCCGAGCACCCGCAACAGCGCACCGGGCTCGATCCGGCAGGCGAGTTCGCCGTGCCGGATCTCGCTTGAGGTTACCGCGCCGGGCAGCGCCGCCGCGAAATAGTCGGCCAAGGCTTTGAGCTTTTCGTCCATCGCGGCAGGTCAGCGGGCGAAGCTGCGGGTGCGCTTGATCTTCTTCTGCAACAGCAGCACGCCGTAGAGCAGCGCCTCGGCGGTTGGCGGGCAGCCGGGCACGTAGATGTCGACCGGCACGATGCGGTCGCAGCCGGGCACCACCGAATAGGAATAATGGTAATAGCCGCCGCCATTGGCGCACGACCCCATCGAGATCACCCAGCGCGGCTCGGCCATCTGGTCGTAGACCTTGCGCAAGGCCGGCGCCATTTTGTTGCACAGTGTGCCGGCGACGATCATCACGTCCGATTGGCGCGGGCTCGGTCGGAACACGACGCCAAAGCGGTCGAGGTCATAGCGGCTCGCGCCGGTATGCATCATCTCGACGGCGCAGCACGCCAGCCCGAACGTCATCGGCCACAGGGAGCCGCTGCGCGCCCAGCCGACCAGCGCATCGACGTTGGACAGCAGAAACCCGCGATCCTCGATCTCCTCGGTCGCGGCGCGCAGCAGCAAATCCTGCTCCGGCCCCGGCGGAATGGCGCCCGCACGGCCGGGCGCGTCGATCACTCCCATTCGAGCGCCCCTTTGCGCCACTCGTAGGCGAAGCCCACCGTCAACACCGCGAGAAACACGATCATCGACCAGAACCCGAACACCCCGATATCGCCGAGCGAGACCGCCCACGGGAACAGGAACGCAACCTCGAGATCGAAGATGATGAACAGGATCGCGACCAGGTAATAGCGCACATCGAAGCGCACCCGCGCATCCTCGAACGGCTCGAAGCCGCATTCATAAGGCGACAGCTTCTCGGAATTGGGGTTCTGCCGGGCCAGCACGAACGAGGCGCCGATCATCGCGACCGCGATCACGCCGGCGATCACCAGGAACACCAGGATCGGGAAGTACTCGCTGAGCAGGGTTTGCATTATCGACCTCGCCGTCCAATCGATGGCGGGAGCGACGGGACTCGAACCCGCGACCTCCGGCGTGACAGGCCGGCGCTCTAACCAACTGAGCTACACCCCCGCGAACCCTCGATCGCGGCGCCACCTCCTACCTAGGCGCTCCAGGGGTGTCAAGCAACTCCCCGTGCGGCTCACTTTCCTACGGGTCGCTGATTGACTCGCCCCCGTACCGGCGTGGAATGTTGTCGCCGAACAACCCGGAGACGATGCCATGCGGCTCGATCGACTTCCGCCCGCCCAGGCCGAGCGCTACGGCGCGCTCGAATGCCCGGATTTCACGACGACGCCATGGGTCGAGGGCCCGCCGCTCGCCGCCCGCCGTATCGCGATCGTGTCATCGGCCGGGCTGGTCCGGCGCGGCGAGCGGCCGTTCCGCGGACGCGAGGCGGATTACCGGGTCATTCCGGCGACGACCCCGGCCAACGAACTCTTGTGCAGCCACATCTCGATCAATTTCGACCGTACCGGTTTCCAGGAAGACTGGAATGTCGTGTTCCCGCTCGACCGGCTCAACGAACTCGTGGCCATGGGGGCGATCGGCTCGGTCGCGGCGAACCATTATTCGTTCATGGGCGCCACCGATCCGGCCGAGATGGAAAACGCGGCGCGCGAGGTCGCCGGAAATTTGCGCCGGGACGGCGTCGACGGGGTCATCCTTCCGCCGGTTTGACCGCTCTGCACGCGCGCCGTGAGCGCGCTCGGGCATTTGATCGAGGAAGAAGGCATCGCGACCGTCGCGATCGCGCTGGTGCGCCCGCAAGCCGAGCGCACCCGGCCGCCGCGCGCGCTGTGGGTGCCGTTCGAGCTAGGCCGACCGTTCGGGCCGCCGAGCGACCCGGCGTTTCAGACCGGGGTGATCCGCGCCGCGCTGGGCCTGCTGGAATCGGGCGCCGGGCCGGTGCTGCTCACCGATTTCCCGGCGGACGACCCGCGCGAGACCCCCGATCCGGGCTGGCGACCGCCGATCGAGGCGGGCGCATACCGCGATGGAGAGGCGGAAGCGCTTGCCGACGCCGTCCAGGCCGAGTTGTGGGAACTGGCGTCCGCCTACGCCGCGTCGTGCACCGCGCGCGGCCGCAGCACGGTCGGCCTCAGCACTCTGGCGCCGGCCGCCTGCGGCGAATACGTCGCCGCCTGGCTGCGCGGCACCTCGACCGGCAACGCGCCGCCGAGCCCGGTGCCCGACCTGTCGCCGATCCTGTGCCTGCGGTTCGCGATCGACGACCTTAAGGCCTACGCCTTAGAAGCGGCGCTCGCGGGCGGCGGCAGTCCGTCAAGCCGGCAGCTCGGCGACTGGCTGTGGAACGAGACCGCGACCGGCGCGGCGATCCACGAATTGCGGCGCCGGCTGGTGGCCGGTGAGGACGAGCGCGCCAAGCAGATCGCCGGCATGTTCCTGGTCCCGGCTCTGCGTCTCGCCGGCTAAGCAGCTTTCGTATCCGACAGCCCCCCACCCCACCCCTCCCCCGCTTGCGGGGGAGGGGGTGTCCGGGGCTCCGCCGAACTCCCTCCCCCGCAAGCGGGGGAGGGGTGGGGTGGGGGTGTCCGGCAGTCCCAACAGGGAGCAACCGTGTCCAGGCCAATGCTGGTTAGACGAATCGGCTCAGAAATCGGTGCATCGCCCGTTGACTTCCCAATCGCCGTAACGGGTCGGTTCGGGTCCCTTGGGACCGCCGATTTCCCGCGGCTGCGCCACCGGCTTGTCGACCGCCGGCTTATCGACGATCTCGTCGACCACCGGCTTGTCACCCGGCTGCGATTGGACCCGGGGTTTGGACGGGGTTTTGGGCTGATCGAGCTGTTTTTCAGGCATGACGAGAATATGGCTCGGGTTCGCGCCAGGCTCAACCGTCGAGGCGCGACGTCCGCCGGCGAGCCAGCGCCGATGCCCGGCCCGCTGGCGGCCCGATGCCGGAACGATCCTTGCCAGCAGGCGTTTGCGCGTGCAACCTCGGTCCCGATAAAAGCTTTTGGCACATGACAGCAGCAGAACTTTACGACAGAACCTTGGCCTCATCGGTTCCGACGGCGCGCCAGGTGGCGCTCGATCTTGTCGGTGCGGTCTTGCGCCGAAAACGGCCGCTCGACGACGCGATCGAGGACCATCCTGCGATGGCCGAGCTGGCGGCCCGCGACCGCGCTTTCGCCCGATTGCTGGTCGCGACGCTGCTGCGCCGGCTCGGCCAGATCGACGCGCTGATCGCCGATTGCCTGAACACGCCGCTGGCGCCGCGCGCCGCAATCATTCACGACATCCTGCGCCTCGGCATCGCCCAGCTGCTGTTCCTGCGCACCCCGCCGCACGCCGCGGTCGCGACCAGCGTCGATCTCGCCCATGTCCGGGGATTTCTGACCCATAAGGGCCTGGTCAACGCGGTGCTGCGGCGCCTCAGCGTCGAGGGCGCCGAGCGGGTCGAACAACAGGACGCCGCGCGCCTCAACACGCCCGATTGGCTGTGGCAATCGTGGAGCCGCGCCTATGGCGCCGAGCGCACCCTTGCCATCGCCACCGCCCATTTGAAGGAAGCGCCGCTCGACGTGACGCTGCGGGACGATGACGGATCGTGGTGCGAGAAACTTCAGGCGATGAAGCTGCCGACCGGGTCGCTGCGCCGCACGGCGGGCGGCTCGGTGGCGAGCCTGCCGGGATACGCCGAGGGCGCCTGGTGGATCCAGGATGCCGCCGCGGCGCTGCCGGTGCGCCTGTTCGAAACCGTCGCCGGACGCGACATCGTCGATCTGTGCGCGGCGCCGGGCGGCAAGACCGCGCAGCTCGCGAGCGCCGGCGCGCGGGTCACCGCGATCGACCGGTCGAGCCGGCGTCTCGACCGCCTCGTGACCAATTTGAAACGCCTTGGGCTGCCGGTTTCGGCGATTGCCGCCGATGCGTTGACCTGGCGCCCCGAGCAGCCCGTCGACGCCGTGCTGCTCGACGCGCCGTGCACCGCGACCGGCGCGATCCGCCGCCACCCGGACGTGCCGCATCTGAAGCAACCCGAGGATGTTGCCCGCCTCGCGGTGGTGCAGGAAAACCTGCTGCGCGCGGCGGTCGATATTTTGCGCCCCGGCGGGATACTGGTCTATTGCACCTGCTCGTTGGAGCCGGAGGAGGGACCGGAGCGGGTCGAGGCGCTGCTGCGCTCGGGCGCGCCGGTCGAGCGTCGGCCGATCGGCCGCGACGAGATCGGCGCCGACGATATCGGCGCCCCCGACTGGGTGACGCCGGTTGGCGATCTGCGCACGCTGCCCTGCCATCTGGCCGAATATGACGGCGTCGACGGCTTCTATGCCGCGCGCCTGGTCAAGCTCGGCGCGAGTGGACCTGATTCGCCGGCTGATTCGCCGCCGGGCTAGCCGCGCCGCCCGTTCGGGACCGATCGCGGGCCGGGCGGCCTCGACCTTGCCGGGCCTTGCTTGCGGGCGGTCCCGTTCCTTGTTACGAAGCGGGATGGATGCAACCGCCGGACAAGCCGTCCGGGGCTTCCGCCGGGCGGCCGTTTTTGCGGGCGCAGCGAAGGCGGCGTCGCCCCGATGAAATCGGTCCCGCTCCGCCGCGGTCGTTTGTCACGAGGCGTCCTGGCGCAAGGCGCACCCTCCGGCGGTGAGCTGCCGGATCTGTTGACCCGGTTGCGGCGCGCGGCGTGGCGCCTGCTGACGGCCGGGCCGTTTTATCGCCACACGCTGATCGGTCCGGCGCCGGCGGATCTGACGGTGCGGCTCAACGAGCGTTGGCCGGGCGATGCCGCCCGGGGCGCCGCGATCCTCGCCGGCGATATCGAATTCGCCGGAGAGCTTGTGCGCGACCCGGTCCCGGCGTGGTTCCCGGCGGGCGCCGGACCGGAATGGCTGGCGAGCTGGCACGGGTTCGGCTGGCTCGCCGATCTGATCAGCGTCGGCGCCGCGTCGCGCGATCCGGCGCGGGCGCTGGTCCAAAGCTGGCTCGACGAGAACGCCGCATGGCACCCGGTCGCGTGGCGATCCGATGTCGTTGCGACGCGGGTCTTTGCCTGGATCGTGCATTTCGAGGAAATCGCCGGCCGCGAAGCCGACCGCGCGTTGCGCCGGGCGATGCTGGCGAGCATCGCGCGACAGCTGCGCCATCTCGGGCGCACCGCCGCCTGGGAACTGGCGGGCGCCGCCCGGCTGCGCGCGTTGAAGGGCCTCCTCGGCGGGCTCGTCGCGCTCGGCGGCTCGCAGCAACGGATCGCCCGCGCAATGCGCGCGCTCGAGCGCGCGCTGCCGATCCAGGTGCTGCCCGATGGCGGTCATCGCAGCCGCAGTCCGGCGGTCCAGCTGGCGGTGCTGCGCGACCTGATCGATGCTCGGGCCGCGTTGCGTGCCGGCAAGGTCGAAATTCCCGCGCCACTGCAGCAGGCGATCGAGCGCATGGCGCCGATGCTGCGGTTTTTTCGCCATGGCGACCGCCGCCTCGCGCTGTTCAACAACTCGGTCGAGGAGGATGGGGTCGTCGTCGATCTCGCCCTGACCCGGTCGGAGACGCGGGGCCCCGCCCCCTCGCAAGCGCCGCATTTGGGCTTTCAGCGATTGCAGGCCGGGCAGAGCCTGGTTGTCGCCGATACCGGCAAGCCGCCGCCGCACGGCTTCGACGGTGAGGCGCATGCCGGAACCCTGTCCTTCGAGCTGAGCCAGGGGCGCGAGCGGATCATCGTCAATTGCGGCGGCTATCGCGGCGCGAACCCGGCGTGGCGGCTTGTGGCGCGGTCGAGCGCGGCGCATTCGGTGCTGGTCGTCGGCGACACCAACGCGGTCGAGATCGAGGCCGACGGTGGGCTTGGCCGGGCGCCCGCCTCGGTGCGCTGCGAGCGGGCCGAGGACGGCGGGCACCAATGGATCGCCGCGACCCATGACGGCTATCGCCCGCGCTTCGGCGTGACCTATTCGCGCGAACTGTATCTGGCGGCGGACGGCGACGACCTGCGCGGCGAGGACAAGCTGACCGGCCGCTCCGGCGCCGAGTTCGCGGTGCGTTTCCACCTGCATCCGGCGGTCGCGGCCTCGCTGGTCGAGACCGGCGGCGGCGGCGCGCTGCTGCTGCTGCCGAGCGGCGCGCGGTGGCGGCTGCGCGCGGCGGGCGCCGCGATGAGCCTCGGCGAGAGCGTCTATCTCGGGTCCGGCGGATTGCGCAAGACCCAGCAGATCGTGCTGAGCGGCATAACCGGGCCGAGCGGCGCCTCGGTGCGCTGGGCGCTCCGGCGCGAGTCGAATGTGCCCGAGCCGGAGGTGCCGATTTCTGAGCCGAGGCCGACGGAAGAAGGCGCCGATGACGGAGCGTAGGGCGGCGCTTCCCGGGTTCCGGTGATGACCTCGACTGCGTAGAGTTGTCGTCCCGGCTAAGGCCGGGACCCGTTGGTCAGCCGCTCGGGAAGCGGATGGATGGGTCCCGGCTTCGCCGGGACGACAGTTTGAATTGATGACACATCCGTTGTTTCTGGCGGCGATTGTCGCGGCAGCCGGCCTGATCGCCTGGCTCGGCACGCGCGCGCTGATCCCGCTGTTGCGCCGCGCCGCGGTGCTCGACCGGCCGAACGAGCGCTCGCTGCATCAGGCGCCGACCCCGCGCGGCGGCGGCATCGCGGTCGTCGCCGCGGTCCTCGTGGCGTGGCTCGCGCTGATCGCGATCGGCGCGGCCAGGCCGGGTCTGTTGGCGGCGCTGGGCGGGGCGGCGCTGCTCGCGGCGATCTCGTGGCAAGACGACCGTCGCGGCCTGCCGCCGGCGACGCGGCTCTTGGTGCAGTTCGGCGCCGTCGCACTTGGCATGGTCACGCTGATGCCGGCCGGGTCGGTGTTCCAGGGCTGGCTGCCGCCTGCGCTCGACGCGATCGCCGTGGCGCTGTTGTGGGTGTGGTTCGTCAACCTGTTCAACTTCATGGACGGCATCGACGGGCTCGCGGGCAGCGAGGCGGCGGCAATCGGTCTCGGCCTGGCGCTGTTCGCCGGGGTCGGAGCCGGCGGCGAGCCCGGTTTCGCCGCGCTCGCCGCCAGCGTCGCCGCCGCATCGCTCGGTTTTCTGGTGTGGAACTGGGCGCCGGCCCGGATCTTCCTCGGCGATGTCGGCAGCGTGCCGCTCGGTTACCTGCTCGGTTTTCTGCTGCTCGATGTGGCGGCGCGCGGGCACTGGAAAATCGCGCTGATCCTGCCGCTGTATTTCCTCGCCGATGCGACAATCACGCTGCTGCGCCGCCTGGCGCGCGGCGAGCGGGTCTGGCAGCCGCACCGTCAGCATTTCTACCAGCACGCGGTGCAGCGCGGGTCGAGCCATGAAGCTGTTGTGCGGCGGGTGATCGCCGCCAATTTGGTGCTGATCGGTTGCGGCTGGGCGGCGGAAAACGGCTGGGGCATCGCCGCCCTTGCCATCGCCACGGCGGTGGTGCTGGCCCTGCTCGCGAGCCTCGCCGGCAGGCGGCGCCCCGGACCTGCCTGATTTCAGGAGAACGCGCTTGGCATCAGCCAATTTCGCTCGATATCAGCGGATAGCGCCGCTCTACGATCTGCTCGACCTTCCGTTCGAGCAGCGGCGTTACCGGCGAATTCGCCCGCTGCTGTTCGAGGGTCTGTCCGGCCATATCCTCGATGCCGGGGTGGGCACCGGGCGGAATTTCCCGTTCTATCCCGCTGGCGCGATGGTGCTCGGCATCGATCTCAGCCCGGCCATGCTGCGCCGCGCCGAGCGCCGCCGCGCCGAGGCGACCGCCCCGGTCGAGCTGCGCCCCATGGACGTCGCGTCGCTCGATCTGCCGGACGCCTCGTTCGATGCCGCGGTCGCGACGTTTCTGTTCTGCGTGCTGCCCGACGCGCTGCAGGCGCCCGTCTTGCGCGAGCTGGGCCGGGTGGTCAAGCCGGGCGGGCCGATCCGTCTGTTGGAATATGTGCGCCCGACCGGGACCATGCGGAGTGTCGTCACACGAATCTGGGAGCCCTGGGTCGCGTGGGCCTATGGCGCCAGCTTCGACCGCAATACCGAGGTGCATGTCCCCGAGGCCGGGCTCGAACTGATCGGGTCGCGCTTTGTGTTCGACGATCTAATCAAGCTGATTTCGGCGCGAGTGCCCGCGCTTGCCGGATAGCGGGAGGCGGCCTATACCGCCCCTGTTACCGCTTGCAGGAGGTTGCATGACCGCCGTGCCGCGACCGATCCCCCGGGCGATCCGCCGGGCGCTGATCTCGGTCAGCGACAAATCGGGGCTGGTGCCGTTCGCGCGCGCGCTGGCGGGACGCGGCGTCGCGCTGGTCTCGACCGGCGGTTCGGCCCGCACGCTCGCCGAGGCCGGGGTGCCGGTGACCGAAATCGCCGCGCTGACCGGCTTTCCCGAGATGCTCGACGGCAGGGTCAAGACGCTGCACCCGGCGGTGCATGGCGGGCTCCTGGCGCGGCGCGACCGGCCCGACCATCTGGCGGCGCTCGCCGCGCACGGCATCGCCGAGATCGACCTCCTGGTGTGCAATCTCTACCCGTTCGCCGAAACGGTCTCTTCGGGCGCCGGGCGCGAGGAGTGCATCGAGAACATCGACATCGGCGGCGTGGCATTGATCCGGGCTGCGGCGAAGAATCATGAGTTCGTGACCGTCGTCACCGACCCGGCCGATTACGAAACCGTGCTGGCCGAGATCGCGATGTCGGGTGAAGTTGGCCTCGCCTCGCGCCAAACACTCGCGCGCAAGGCCTATGCGCTGACCGCCTCCTATGATGCGGCGATCGCGGCGTGGTTCGCCCGCGACGCGGGGCTCGCCTTTCCCGAGACTCTGACGATCGCCGCCCGCCTAGCCGAGCAGACCCGCTATGGCGAGAACCCGCATCAGGAAGGTGCCTTCTACCGCACCGACGACAGCCGCGCCGGGGTCGCGACGGCGCGGCAGGTGCAGGGCAAGGAGCTGTCCTACAACAATTACGCCGATACCGACGCGGCCTTCGAACTGGTCGCCGAATTCGCCGGGCCGGCGGTCGCGATCGTCAAGCACGCCAACCCGTGCGGCGCCGCGATCGGCGACAGCCTGCGCGATGCCTGGACGAAAGCGCTCGCCTGCGATCCGGTCAGCGCCTTTGGCGGCATCGTCGCGCTGAACCGCCCGCTCGACGCGGCGACCGCCGAGGCGATCGCCCAGATCTTCGTCGAGGCGATCATCGCGCCGGAGGCGGAGCCGGCCGCCCAGGAAGTGCTCGCGCGCAAGGGCGCGCTGCGCCTCCTACTGACCGGCGGCCTGCCCGACCCGAAGGCGGCCGGCTGGACCTTGCGCTCGGTTGCCGGTGGGCTGCTGGTGCAGGAACGCGACCGGGTCTCGGCGGGGCGGGACATGCTCACGGTCGTCACCAGGCGAGGCCCCAGCGAGGCGGAGATCGCCGATCTCTTGTTCGCCGACACGGTCGCCAAGCACGTCAAGTCGAATGCGATCGTTTTCGCCAAGGGCGGCGCCACGGTCGGCATCGGCGCCGGGCAGATGAGCCGGGTCGACAGCGTCCGCATCGCCGCCCAAAAGGCCGCCGAAACCGCCGCCAATGCCGGCTGGCCGGAACCCGCGACGCGCGGCTCGGTCGTCGCCTCGGACGCGTTCTACCCGTTCGCCGACGGGCTCGAAGCGGCGATCACGGCCGGCGCCACCGCGGCGATCCAGCCCGGCGGGTCGCGCCGTGACGGCGAAATCATCGCCGCCGCCGATGCCGCCGGCATCGCGATGGTGTTCACCGGCATCCGCCATTTCCGGCACTGAGCGAGGCCCGCCTTCCGTGTCGAGCCGGTGGGACACGGCCGAGCTGGCGACGCGGCGGTTGCACCTCGCGCTGATCGAGCCGTGGCTGATCGCGGCGAAGAAACGGCGGCGTCTGCAGTTTTTTGGAGCCCCCGACCTCGACGATCTGCCCTGTGCCGACCTAGATTCCCAGCTCGATCCGGCAAGCTGCGACCCGGCCTGCGCCCGCTTCGTCGCGCATGAGCGCCCGCAGCTCGCGCCGTTTCTGTGTCGCGGCGACGACGGCTGGCCGGCGCTGTCGTGGCGCTGGCGCGGCGTTCCGAGCGTCATCGATCTCGACCGCTTCGCCGATTTCGACGCCTATCGGGCCGCGCTGAAACGCCATTCGAAGGGCGGCATCCTGCAGCAGGTCAAGAAGGCCCGGACGCAGGGGTTTTACAGCAAGACGATGCTGCGCGATCTCCATGCACGGCAATGTTTCGAGATACAGGCGTCTAAACGGTTCCGCTCGGGGCCGGTGCTCGCCGCCTTCGTCAAGCCGCCACCACCAGCCGATTTCGGCTCCGGCATTACGCTGGCCGACATTGCCGCCTATCTCGGGCGGCCGCTGTCGGAAGTTGCCCAAGGCGTGGCGTTCCCCGAGCCGCCGCCGCCGCAATGCATGCACCATTGGGCGCTCGACTGGGGCGCCTTCATCAACGACCCGGTCCAGGGCAGGGACGGGGCCATCATCGCCGAGCGCCTGGTCGCCTATGTCTTCCTGAAGCGGATCGGCAATGTCGTGCGCACCCGCGGGGTCATGGCGCACGGCGATTATCTCGCGCGCAACGTCATGAAACTGCTGTTTCACGATTTGATGGGCTTGGCTGCTGGCCCGCCGGGACCCGCGCGTCGAGGGTGTGCGCTACCTGCATTACGGCGCGATCGAGCACGGAAATGACGGCCTCGCCGCCTGGAAGCGCAGCTTCGAATTCGCCCCGATGCCGTTCCGCTGGTCCGAGCCTCACCCGGCTATAGGATCGGTCTGCGTCTTCCGGCGCCTTGTCGGGGGTGCAGAAACCGCGCATATTGGGGCAAACACACAACCATCGGGATTGCACGACAAAGGCAGTGCATACGACTGACACGCAGCGTGGAGGCGTAACTTTGTTCCCGAAACCCCTCGGCAATTTGTCAGCAATCGCTGGAGCCCTCTGCCTCGTGGCGTGCACCGCGCGTCCGGTCACACCGATCAGCATGACCATGCCAGGAGATGAGCAATTGAGCTGCGCGGAACTAAACGAACATATCAAGGCAAATATGACCGCCGCGAACGAGCTTTTTGCTGAAGACAAGGACGTCGCGGCAGGCAACGTCGCAAAAGGAGTGCTGCTTGGCGGAGGTTTGCTCGCAGCTGCGCTGATGGACTTATCAAATGAAGAGCAGGTGAAAGCCAGGTCGGTCAACGATCGTAACGAGAGATTGACCTTTTTGGCCCGGTCGAAAGGATGTAGCGGACTATGACCCCTGCAATACATGGCAGATTTATGCTGGTGCTTGTCGTCGGTATGATCGGCGGCTTGGCTGGCTGCGCCACACCGGCCGACCCGACGCGGATGACCGTTGCCTCGCTACCGGTGAACAGCGCCTTTCCCGACGCGCTACGGCGTGCCGTGTGCGTCCGGAGCGTCACCGGGGGCGAAGACACCAATCCTTTGTGGGCCTCGAAAGTTGGCAGCGAGGATTTCCGCGGCGCGCTGACCGCATCACTGGATGCCGCCGGTCTGACCGCTTCTGCCGGAGCGTGCAAGTATTCTGTCGATGTAAATCTTCTCGGACTGTCGCAGCCTTCAATGGGTTTTAGCTTCGAGGTTACCTCGCACGTCAATTACAAGGTCTACGATCCAACCGGGCGGCCGATCCTCCTGGAGACGATTTCCGCTGCGTACACCGCTGAGTTCTCGGAAGCTCCGATAGGAATTGTGCGATTGAAACGCGCAAATGAAGGCTCGATCAGGACCAGCATCACGCAGTTCCTGGACAAGCTGCGGGTGGCTAAGCCGACATAATTGCCGCTTGCAAACCTACGCCGGGTCGAGCGGCCAGACCGGGCGGCGGACCTTGTCGAACAATTCCGGGGTATAGATTTCCGAGCACAGCGCGCCGGTGTCGACGAGGATCACCTCGCGCGCGATCGGCTCGAAGGCCGCCCGGAAATGCTGCATCGACTTGACGCAAACCGTCGCGTACCGGGTCGGATCGAGGCCCAATGAGGTGAACTGGCCGAGATCGACGGCCTGCCCGTTATTGGTGATCGCGACGATGTCGATGCCGCCGACCCGGAAGACCATCGACGGCCCGTAATGGCGCTCCAGCCCGCCGCCCATCGGGCCATGGGCAATGAATTTGCCGTTGCTCAAATGGGTGACTTCGCCGGTCAAGGTCACCGGCCCGCCGCCCATCTTTGGGTCGGTCTTGCCGCCGAGGGTGATCGTCGTTTGCACGCCAATTCCGGCGCGCATCGCTTCCATCACCGCCTCGGGGTCGCAGATCGCGTGAAAGGCGACGCCCTCGACCCCGGCCTCGACCAGGCCCCTCAGCAATGCCGTCGCGTCGCCATAACCGCCGCCGCCGGGGTTGTCGGTGTAGTCGGCGATGACCAGCGGCTTGTCGCCGGGCTCGCCGGCGCGGGCGCGCGCGACCGCTTCGGCCACCGACAGCAGCGTAAAGCTCTCGTAGTCGCGGGTCGCCCAGGCATGGTCCATGAATTGTTCGGCGACCGCCTGTCCGCGCGGGCTGGCACCGTCCGCCAGGGCATCGACCGTCACCGTCACAGAGGGGCCGACATCGCGGATATTGGCGCGGCTGAACCCGGCGCAGATGCTGACGGCAAGCGCCTCGCCCGATGCTTCGAGCGCCTCGCCGCGGGCGATTAGCTCGGCCATCGGCCCCGCCTGGTGGCGGCCACGGTCGAGCCCGTAGATCATCGGCCGCCGCGCGATGACGGTCTTCGGCCTGATCTCGCCGTCCATCGCGCGCCGCAGCAATTCGGCGCCCTGCCAGGCCCGCTCGTACATGTCGATATGCGGATAGGTGCGAAACGCGATCAGCGCGCTGGCATTGTCGGCCATTTGTTGCGTGACGTTGGCGTGCAGGTCGAGCGTCACGACGACCGGCACGTCCGGGCCGAGCGTGCGCCTGAGCCGGGCCAGCAATTCGCCCTCGCCGTCCTCGTAGGATTGGACGACCATCGCGCCGTGCAAATGAAGCAACACCCCGTCGATCGGTCCCTGCCGCTCGGCCGCGTCGAGGATAATGCCGCCGATCTGCTCGAACGCGTCGTCGGTGACGATGCCCGACGGGTTGGCGTTGGCCGATACCGGGTGGATCAGGGTCCAACCATATTTGTCGGCCGCCTCGAAGGTCGCGCCCAAGGCCGAGCGGGTGCCGCGAAACGCCGCCGGGATCTCGTTGCCGAGCTGGAAATCGCGCCGCCGCCACAGCGCCATATCGGTCTTCTGGATGCTGAAGGTGTTGGTCTCGTGCATGAACCGGCCGGTCAGGACGCGCTTCACGGGGGGCCTCCGTCAAAAGAGTCGGACGCGCATTAGGCCTGGGACGAGACGGCGAGTGCAATACGCCAGCTGAATGCCTAATTCAAAGTAAACCCCCACCCCAACCCTCCCCCGCTTGCGGGGGAGGGGGTCACGCGGGCGCCGAAAAACCCTCCCCCGCAAGCGGGGGAGGGTAGGGTGGGGTGGGGGCTTGAACGACGCCGGGCCGAGCGGTTCACGCCTTCTCACATCCCCGGTTCGGCGGTATTGGCGGATCGCGCCCAGCCGAGCGGCGCAAGCCGGAAATGATCGCTGCCGGTCACCGCGAACGCTCCGCTTTGGTCTTCCCACACCATGCGATCGATCGAGAGGCGCGGTCGGTCGATCGAGATCACATTGTATGAATTGAGCTCGGTGCGTTGCCGGGACGAGGTTGCCGTGCCGGCCTGGACGAGCACCGCCGAATAGCCGGTGTCGCCGTATCGCAGCGTCGTCGCGCCGGTCTGGCTGTGATGCAGGTGGCCCGAGAGGATCAGATCCACCCGGCATCTGGCGAACCCCTCGATCGCCATCGAGGCGCGGCCGACGACTTCATCGTGCCCGTTTGTGGCAGGGAGGTCGAAGGGATGATGCGTTACGATGATCCGCGTCACCGTATCGGCGCATCCGCCAAGCAGCGCGCAGCCGCGCCGCACCTGGTCGCGGTTGATGCGCCCGTTCTTGAAGGTCAACGAGCGCGCCGTGTTGATCCCGAGAACGGCGATCTCGCGATCGGCATAAAACGGTTCGACATCGTCACTGATATATTGCCGATACCGCCCGAGCGGGTTCAGCCAACGAGAGAAAATGTCGTAGAGCGGCACGTCGTGGTTTCCCGGCACGACGATCCAGGGAACCGAGAGGCTGTCGAGGAAGCGCCGCGCCGCCGCAAACTCGCGGGCTCGGGCGCGTTGCGTCAGGTCGCCGGACACCACGACGACATCGGCGCCGGAGGCGGCGATTGAGGCCCGCAGAGCCGGCGGGGCGCCGGGGTTGAGCCGGCCGAAATGCAAATCCGAGATGTGCGCCAAAATGCGCAAGGGCGGCGCCCTTTATTCAGCCGGTTATTCAGCCGGCGGGGTGTCGCGGTCATCCGCGGGGACGATGACGCCGAGAGCGCCGGGGCGGGTATGATAGCGCAGCGGCATGTCGAGGAAATTCACCTCGCCGTCGGTGGCGACCGCCAGCCGCGCTGCCTTGGTGCGGACCCATACTTGCTGCGCGTCCGATATCGCGAGACCGCCCGCGCCGGTCGCTCCCAGGAGATGCTGCAACGCGAGCAATGCGAGCCTGCTGCGGCTGGCCGGCGGTCCGCGGTAGACCCACAATTCGCCGCGGTCCAATGCCTTGCGACTGCCGATGCTGAGGCCTTCCGACTCGTATTTGTTATTCCCGATGAATACGAAAGGCGTCCTGGCTTCGGGTTCCTCCCGTTTGTCGACCGCCAGGCGGACGTGAAAAAACGAATAGCGCCGCGCCACCGATATCAGCGCCCGCCAGAACGCGCCCCACTTGCCGTAGCCTTTGCGCTCTTCCTTCTGCCGCTCATGCACGATCCAGGGATAGATGCCGATGCTGGAATTGTTCAAGAAAATGCGCCCATTGACCTCGCCGACATCGATGCGCTTTACCCGCCCGGTCAGGATCGTGGCGACCGCCGCTTCCAGGTCCAGCGGGATGTTGAGGTCCTTGGCGAGATGATTGAGCGTCCCGAGCGGCAGGATGCCCATCGCCGTGTCGGTGCCGACCAAGGCCCCCGCCACGGCGTTCATCGTGCCGTCGCCGCCGGCGCCGACCACGACGGCGTTGCCTTCCTCGACGGCGCGGCGAGCGAGCGCGGCGATGTCCTTTCCCTCGCGGGCCACGACGATATTTGCAACCGCACCATGTCGGCCGAACAGATCGACGAGTTGGCTTTCCGCCTGGAGCGCGCGGCTGGAACCGGCGGCGCCATTGAGGATGCAGGTCAGTGGTTGGGATCGCCGGGAGATCGAGGGGCGGTCTGACAAATTTTCGTCTCGCGTCGAGGCCGTCACGACTCAACACGGTCGCGACGGGAATCATCCCGTCCGCCCATCACGCGCGTTGGGCGGATGTTGCGCAAGGTAGGTTCGGCCTGTAGCGTTTCCGCGATGTCAAGGGGAGGGGAACGATGACCTTACGCGTGCCAATGGTCTCGCTGGAGCGCGCCCGCGATGTCGGCGACGCGATGGGCATGCCCGCGCGTCGTACGCAAAGCGAGGCGTTTCGCGTCGTGGCCAATAATCCCGGTGTGGCCCGGGTGGCGTTCAGCCAGTTGATGCAGCTGTTGGAGAACAACAAGTTCGACACGCGGCTGCGCGAACTGATGATCATGCGGATCGGCTGGGTCACCGGCTCGGCGTATGAGTGGACGCAGCACTGGCGGGTGGCGACCACGGCCGGAATCCCGCCCGAGGATATTCTGGCGGTGCGCGACTGGCGGAACCCAAAGAACTCTGGGCGGTTGACGCCGGCGGACAAGGCGATCCTGGCCGCCACCGACGAGTGCCTTGCCGGCAAATCGATTTCGGATGCCGCCTGGGCAGAGGTGGCAAAATACGTCGCCGAGCCGGGACAGCAGGTAGAATTCATCATCGCGATGGGCAACTGGATGATGTTTTCGATGCTGTTTCGAAACCTGCGCATACCGTTGGCCGAGGGGGTGGAGGTCTGGCCACCCGATGGCTTGGCGTCGCCGGCGGCGGAGGGATAGGCCTCACCGACCGGCCCCGCGGCAGCCGCCTAAAAATCCTCCGTCCAAAGGTCCAAATTGGCGCGGTTTGACGACGGGATCTTCACCAGCAATTACTTGATCGAACGGCACGACCGTAGGATGATCGAATACGGTTGCCGTTTGCGTGGTTCAGCTTACCGCGTCAGCGTTGCGCCCCAGCCTGAAAGGAAGAGACGGATGAAAACGGCCATTGTACCTGGTGCGCTCGCCGCGGTGCTGATGCTTGCCCTGTCGGCTTGCGTGGCTCCGCCTCCGCCGCCTCCGCCGCCACCCCCGCCCCCGCCGATGGGGATGCCCGCTCCCGCGCCTTATCCCTACGCGGCTCCGCCGCCGATGGCGGGCCCGCCGCCTCCGATGGTCGTGGGCGGTCGCTGCGGTCCGGGTTGGCATTGGGTCCGCGCGCATCACAACCGGATGGGCCGGTTCGTCCGCGCCCATTGCGCGCCTAATCGGCGGTAAACCCGACAAGCACCCCGATCAGCTCGCGGTCATGACGCCCGGCTAAACCCGGCCGGGCGTCGTCGGACCCGGGCGGGTTGCGTTCGAGCGAAACGACGCCCCCGGCGCTCGTCGCCGCAAATTGCGGTCAGCGAACCGGAACGCGGCGTGTCGCCAGCTCGGCGTCGTTGACGCGCAACCCGAGGCCCGGCTCGGCCGACAGGTGGAACAGGCCGTCCACCGGCCTCGGCGGGTTCTCGAATACCGCGTGCATGCGCGGCGAGGGGTCGTTCAGCTCGCAGGGTTTGGTCATGTGGAGCTGGCTTGCCGCGAGATGCAGGCTCGCCATGTGGCCGATCATCGGCTGGGTCTGGTGCGGCACCAATTCGACCCCGTGGGCCTGCGCCAGGGCCGCGCATCGCAGCAGCCCGGTGATCCCGCCCATCTTGACGATGTCCGGCTGCACCATGCGCAGGCCGGCATCGATCAGATCGGCGAGGCCGGAGAGGGTGTAGGTCTGTTCTCCGGCGGAGACGGTGATGTCGAGGCGGCGGGCGACCTCGCCCATCGCCTTGACGTGATAGTGCTGCACCGGCTCCTCGAACCACCAGTACCCGAGCTCCTCGAGCACCCGCCCGACCCGGATCGCGCCGCCGATCGAGTAGCCGTTATTGGCGTCGAAGGCGAGCGGCATCGTGTCCCCGACCAGCCGGCGCACCGCGCGCGCCTTGGCGATGTCGCCCGGTATGTCGCTGTCAAGCTGGGTGCGGTCGTTGTCGAAGCGGATCTTGACGGCCGCCGGCGCGTCCGTCAGCCGCTCCTCGACAACGCGCAGAACCTGATCGACGCTGCGTTCGCCGTTGCCGCCGATCGAGGCGTAAAACGGAAGGGTTGTCCGCCAGGCGCCGCCCAACAGCTTGTAGATCGGCTGACCGAGCAATTTGCCCTTCAGGTCCCACAACGCGATATCAATGGCGGCGAGGGCGCCGGTCAACGCGCCCTCGGGGCCGAGCTTGACGAAGCGATGCAACAGCCGATCGTGCAGCACCGCATGGTCGAGCGGGTCCTCGCCGATCAGCGCCGGAGCCAGATCGCGCGCGACGATGCCGAGCGAAGCGAGCCCGCCTTGCATGGGCGAGGCTTCGCCGATCCCGAACAGCCCGTCATCGCCATTGACCTTAACCCAGGCGCTGTGTTGCGACGCATTGTCGCCGGGCGACCAGGCGACCTGGAAGATCTCGATGTCGCGAATCTTCACGGACGATCCCTCAATAATTCGAAACCTCGATCAGGTTTTGGTCGGGATCGCGAA
>CAMATN010000042.1 GCA_945861155.1 Rhizobium sp. Q54 | reverse complement strand
CGAGCCGCTCGGCCGCGTCCTTGGCCAGGGCGATCGTCTCGGCCACGACCATCGCGAGCGGTTCGCCGACAAAGCGCACAAGGTCGGCCGCCATCGGGAGGTGCCGCGTCGCGATCGGGCCGATGCCGGCGAGCCGCACCGCGACATCGGGCGGCCCCATCAGCCCGGCATTGTGCGGGATCGGTCCGAGCCCATCGGCGATGGCGTCGGCGCCGGTCAATACGGCGAGAACGCCCGGCATGCCACGCGCCGCCGCGGTGTCGATCGAGGCTATTCGCGCATGGGCATGGGGCGAACGCACGATCACCGCATGCGCGAGGCCGCTCGGCGCGACATCGTCGACAAAACAGCCCCGGCCGGTCAGCAGCCGGAAATCCTCCTTGCGCCGAACCGGCCGACCGATTCCGTTCGACCCGCCCGCTGAGCCGTGCATCCGCGTTTCTCCCGTCGATCAACTGTCATCCCGGCGAAGGCCGGGATCCACGGAGCAACCGCACGAGCGGCTGAGGGGTGGATCCCGGCCTTCGCCGGGATGACAATCTGCTTGGTCGCAAGACTCCCGACCCGGACGTTAGAGGCCCTGGCGCACGCGCGGGATCAGCTCAGTCGCGATCATCTCGACGGTGTCGAGCGCGAGGCTTTCCGGCATGCCGGCCCATTCGGTGCTCATGACCAAATGGTTGACGCCGAGCCGGCGGTGGATCGCCAGTATCTGCTCGGCGACCTCGTCGGGCGAGCCGATCAGGAAGCGGTCGCCGACGAGGCTCGCGAACTCCTGGTCGAAGCCGCCATCGTCCGGCGGCAAATCCTGGTGCCAGGCGTGGTAGGCCTTGTACTTGGCGCCGAGATAGGGCGCGCACAGCCGGATCGCCTCGTCCCGGCTCTTCGCGACAAACACCTCGCGCCGCATCGGCAACTCGGCCGGAAACGGCTTGCCGGCGCCATCGAGCGCGCGCCGGTACAGCGCCATCTGGCGTTCGACGGTCGCGATCTCGACCCCCGGCCCGATATACCAGCAATCGCCAAGGCGCGCCGCGCGCGCGATCGCCGGGTCGGCATTGGCGCCGACCCAGATCGGCGGGTGCGGCTTTTGCAGCGGCTTGGGCAGGCACGAGGCGTCGTCCAGCTCGAAATGGCCTGATTTGGCCGTCATCGTGACCTTGTCCTCGGTCCGCAGCCGCCGCAGCGCGATCAGATTGTCCTCGAAGCGCCGCGCGCGCTCGGCCCGGGGCACCCCGAACGCCTTGAACTCGACATCGCGGTAGCCGAGCCCGACACCGAGGATGATCTTCCCGCCCGACATCACGTCGAGGGTGGCGAACTCCTCGGCGACATGCAGCGGCGACAACAGCGGCAGCAGCACGACGCCGGCGTTGAGCCGCAGCCGCGGCGCCTCGGCGGTGAAGCGCGCCAGCATCGGCACCAGCTGCAGCATCTGGAACGGGTGGGCGCTGTAATGCGCGGTCTTGGTGACCGAATCGTAGCCGAGCCGGTCGGCCAGCCGGACAAACGCCAGCGTCTCCTGAAAACGGCGCGCGATGTCCTCGCCCGGCTCGGCCTGGCCGCGCACGACGAGCCCGAATTGAAACGGCGCCGTCATCGGCCGGCACTCCTATTCCGTGGCGATGCGTTCCCACGTCAATTCGCGGTATTCCTCGCCGGCGCCGGTCGCCCGCGGCGGCGGAGAGAGGATCATGCGCTCGCCCTCGAAGCGCACGCCGCGCACCTGGTCGCTGCCGATGCGGCTTGGGTCCGAGGAGCCGTCGACCCGGGTGACCAGCCGGGTCCCGTCATAAATATAGCTGCCGATGTAGGAACTGTAGCCGCGCTCGGTTCCGGGCGGCAATTCGGGCCTTCCGTCGCAGGTCACCGCCATCATCCGCCCGTCGGCGTTGAACATGACGCGGCCCAACCCCTTCCCGCCATAAGGCGCCGGCAGGACCTTGCCGCCAGCGTCGCGTGCGGTGGCGGCGACCAGTTTCCAGGTTCCGACGATCGATGGCATTTGGCAAACTCCTGCGGTTCAAAAACGGGATCGCCGCACCATAGCATGGACGATTTCGCCGTCATTGCGAGGAGCGCGGCGACGAAGCGATGTCGATCCGAGTGCGCGCTGCTGATCGAGATTGCTTCGCTTCGCTCGCAATGACAGCATCGGGACATATGGCGTGCGAGGCACGTGCGGTCGGGAGGATCCCCAATGGAATTCGGCGCTTCGATCTTTTTCACCGATTATTCGATCAGCGCGGCCGAACTGGCCGTCGCGCTCGAGGAACGCGGCTTCGACTCGGTGTGGGCAGCCGAGCACTCGCACATCCCAGTGCCGCGGCGCACGCGGGCCGACACCGAACTGGAAAAAAAATACTACGACGTGATGGACCCGTTCGTCACGCTGACCGCCGCGGCCTGCGCGACAAAGACTCTTAAGGTCGCGACCGGCATCGCCCTGGTAATCCAGCGCGACACGATCCAGACCGCCAAATCAGTCGCCTCGATCGACCAGGTGTCGGGCGGCCGGTTCCTGTTCGGCATCGGCGGCGGCTGGAACCAGGAAGAGATCGAGAATCACGCCACCGAATTCGCCACCCGCATGCTGAAGATGCGCGAGCAGATCGAGGCGATGAAGGAAATCTGGACCAAGTCGAAGCCGGAATATCACGGCGAGATCGTCAAATTCGACACGATGATGACCTGGCCGAAGCCGGTGCAGAAGCCGCACCCGCCAGTGATACTTGGCGGCGCCTTCCCGTGGGCGGCGCGGCGCGCGGTGCGCTACGGCGACGGCTGGTATCCGAACGCGTCGAGCGGCAATCCCGAGGAATACATCCCGGCGTTCCGCAAAATGGCCCAGGAAGCCGGACGCGATCCCTCCTCGCTGTCGCTGCGCCTCGGCGGCGCGCCGGACGATGCCGACAAGTTGAAGCGGTTCCGCGACATCGGGGTCGACGCCGTCAACGTCACGCTGCCGTCGGACAAGCGCGACGACATTTTGCCGGTGCTCGACCGCTGGGTCGGCCATATCCGCCAGCTGCGCGGCTGAGCGCGGCGGCGGCGATGCTGACGCTGTACTATTCGCCCGGCTCCAGCTCGATGGCGACGCACATCGCGCTGCACGAGGTCGGCGCGCCGTTCGAGTTGAAGCTGACGGCGCTGCACAAGCTCGAAAACCGCGCGGCGGACTATCTCGCCGTCAACCTCGAGGGCAAGGTGCCGGCCCTGATCATCGACGGGCGGGTGCTGACCGAGGTGGCGGCGACGCTGTGGTATCTGGCGCGGCGCTATCCCGAGGCCGGGCTGCTGCCGCAGCTGGGCGACATCGAGGCCGAGGCGCAGGTTATCTCGTGGATGTCGTTCATCGCCGCGACGATCCACCCGTCGCGCCGTATCGGCGTCGAGCGCTGGCGGGAGGTTTTTGTCATCGCCGAACAGCGGTTGGGCGGCAACGAGTGGGCGGCCGGGCACTATTCGATCGCCGATATCCACCTGTTCCGCCTCTACTGGCGTTTCATGCGGACCCTGGAGCCGCCGCCCGAGAGCCACCCGAACCTGTCGGCGCATTACGACCGCATGATGGCGCGCCCGGCCGTGCAACGGACCTTGGAGGCCGAAGCCGGGGTCGGCTACAACCTGCCGGTGTGACCTGTCCGATGCCGCGCTAACAATTAGGTAATTGTCATTCCGGGGCCGCCCCATGGGCGGAACCCGGAATCCATAAACACAGGCCTCTGGAATATGGATTCCGGGTTCGCCGCTACACGGCGCCCCGGAATGACAATGGAGTGGAAGTCAGCGCCTTTGGGCGACAGCCGGTATCCGCGCCGCTAAAGGATTCGCGACGGCCAGATATGCGCCGCCGACAGGGTGCGCGGCGTCTCCTCGCGGCGGTCCGGCGCCGGGGCAAGCTCGGCGAGCGCCGCCAGGAACTCGCCGCGGTGGTCTTGCGGGATGTCCTCGACCAGCGGATAGCCGATGCCGCCGGTGCGGTCGTGCCATTGCTGTTGGGAGGCGAACCGGTCGATAACCGTCTGGATCTGCGAATGGCTGACCCCGGCGTCGCGCTTGATGCGGACGGCGACGGCCAACAAATCGTCGGTAATCGTGCGGTGTATGGATGCAGCGGCCATCGCGGAGTATCCGTTGTCGTCGGGAGCGGTCAATAATCCTGCAGGCAGGGTTTAGATTTCATAAACAGCAACCAGCCGTTTCGCAAAGGCATCGCGGCGGCTCTACCTCGGCGAAAAAGACTACCGCAAATTCCCAATATAGGCGACCAGATCGTCGATTTCAGCACGGGTCAGCGCCAAATCGGGCATAGCGCCGTGCGGGCGAGACAGAAACGCGCGCGTCTGGTCGGGGTTGAGGTGTCCAGCGATCGTGCGAAAGCTCGGCGGGCCTTGGGGGATCGCGGCTGCCATGCCGCCGCCATTGACGACATGGCAACTGGCGCACCATTGCCGCGCCAGGCGCTCGCCATTGGCGGCGTCGGCACGGGCGGCAAGCGGGCTCAGCAACGCCATCGCCGTCGCCACCGCCGCGGCCCGTGTCACATTCCGGCTCATCCAAAGACCTCCCGACCGATCGGGCATTGCTTGCGATTGGCGTTCCCGCCAGCGGCCTATAGCATGACGGCAAGCGGGACGCCCGCGGCTTTCCGCCGCGAGCGATATGGCCGCCGGCGCCCTCGCTTCGCGGAATTGCCCCCGAAATAGCTGCCCGATTGAGATGACCGGCTCCCATCCTGCCCGCTTGACGAATCTCGCGCCTTGAAGAACCCGGCGCCGCTGTACCTCGTCGGCCTGTTCAGCATGGGCTATGTCGATTTCTACATCTTCCTGATACCGCTCTATTGCCTGTCGCTCGGCATGAGCGCCAGCGAGGTCGGCATGATCGTCGGCGCCCGCTCGGTGCTGGCGGTATTTCTGTCGATCCATGTCGGCGTCTTGATGGACCGCTTCGGCACCCGCCGGGTCACGCTGTTTTTCGTGTGGATCGGGATCTGCCTCGCGCCCATCTTTCCGCTGGTGCCGTGGTTCTGGGCGCTGTTGCTGCTGCAGATCATCAATGGCGGCGCCTTGACCTTTGCCTGGTCGGGATCGCAGACCCTGATCGCGCAAGTCGCCGAGGGCGACGCCGGGTATATCGGCCGGTTCAGCTTTTTCGCCCGCATCGGTTCGGCGGTCGGTCCGATCATCGTCGGCTTGATATGGGATCTGGGCGGCGCCTGGCCGGCCTATCTGATCGGCGCCTGCTGGGGGATCGTCCTGACGATTACCCTGTTGCGCGCGCCCGAGGCCGAGACCGCCCCGCGGGATGGGCCCTCGGCGCTGCTGCCGGTCCGCTTCCGAGTGCGCGACGCGCTGCCGCGATTTTCCGATTATGTCAGCAGCTTCGCCTTGATGGCGATCCCCGCGGTGCTGGCGACGATGGCGATCATGTTCCTGCGCACCTCGACCAACGGGGTGCAGTTCTCGCTCTACATCGTCTATCTCGACGGGCTTGGGCTGACCGGCACCGCGATCGGCATCCTGTTCGCCGCGGTCGAGACGGCGAGCGGGCTCGGCTCCCTGTTCGCCGGGCGGGCGATGCGCCTCGGAGACCCGCAGAAGACAATGCTGAGCGGCACCGTCCTGTCGATCCTGTTCATCTGCGCCACCCCGTTTCTCGGCGGCATCTTCGCCCTGTTGTTGATCGCCCAGGTTGGCCGCGGCTGGCTGCAGGGCGTCGTCCAGCCGATGATGTTCTCGGTGCAGGCCAAGGCGGTCGGCCGCTATCGCCAGGGGTCGGTGGTCGGCCTGCGCCAGACGATGAACCGGCTTGCCCAGATCGTCATTCCGATAGTCATGGGCCTGATCGCCGATTGGTGGGGCATGACCGAGAGCTTTGTCGTGCTCGGCGTTTTCCTCCTGGCTATGTGCGTGCCGATCCTCTGGCTCACCCGGCGCGCTTCCAAGACGCCTGCCGCCGTCTAAGAACCCCGAATCCGGCGCAAACGGCGTAATATGGAGAGAGGCTTCGAGGCTCTGACGACCATGCCCGACGGACCGCGCCCCAACGGACCCCGCTACGAGGACGATTTCTATGCCTGGACCCAGTACCAGGCCGAGGTGGTGCGCTCGATGCCGAGCAGCGACAACCGCTTCGATCGTGAAAATGTGGCCGAGGAGATCGAGGCCCTTGGCCGTAACGAGCTTCATGATGTCTACGGGTTCGTGAGGCTCATTCTCACGCACCTCCTGCTCTTGGCACTCGGCCCCGTCGATCGGAGCCGCTTGGGCTGGATGAAGGAGATCGCCGGCGCTCGCGCTGATCTCGAAGATAAAATTTCGCCGACGATTTGGCTGCTTACGCAGTCCGAATTGCCGGAGCTCTACGACAACGCACGGGAGATTGCGGGGTTGAAGTTGCGCGGGCTCGGTGAGCCCGCGGCTGCTGATAATCTGCCCACCCTGTCGATATACTCACTCGATGACATCTCTCGCGACGACTGGTACCCCGAACCGCCAGGAGGCGCGACATGACCCGCGATTTCGTCGGCTACGGCGCCGCGCCGCCGCATGCGCGCTGGCCGGGCGAGGCGCGCGTCGCGGTCAATTTCGTGATCAATTTCGAGGAAGGCTCGGAGTTGTCGTACCCGGCCGGCGACGGGGTTAGCGAAACCGGCCTGATCGAGAGCGCCAGCACCGATGCCGGCAACCGCCGCGACCTCGCCGCCGAGAGCATGTTCGAGTACGGCTCGCGGGTCGGCTGGTGGCGTCTCCACCGGATTTTCACCCGGTTCAAGCTGCCGGTGACCTTGTTCGCCTGCGCGAGGGCGCTGGAGGCCAACCCGCCGGCCGCCGCCGCGATCGCCGCGAGCGACTGGGACATTTGCGGCCACGGCTATCGCTGGATCAAGCATTACGAACTCGGCGAGGCCGAGGAACGCGACCAGATCGCCCGCGCCGTCGCGCTGATCCGCCAAACGACCGGCAAGCCGACCGAGGGCTGGTATTGCCGCTACGCGCCCTCCGAGAACACCAGGCGGATCGTCGTCGAGCATGGCGGCTTTCTGTACGACAGCGACGCCTACAATGACGAACTGCCGTATTGGGCGCGCGTGGGCGACAAGCCGCACCTCGTGATCCCCTATTCGCTGTCGACCAACGACGTCAAATTCGGCCGCGGCACGTTCGGGCCGGGCGAGGATTTTTTCGCCTATCTGCGCGACAGCTTCGACCTGCTCTACGAGGAAGGCGCCGAGCGGCCGCGCATGATGTCGATCGGGCTGCACATGCGGCTCACCGGCCATCCCGGCCGCGCCTCGGCACTGATCCGCTTTATCGAGCATATCGGCAGCCGCAACCGCGTTTGGGTCTGCCGCCGCTCGGACATCGCCCGGCATTGGATGACGCAGTTTCCGCCGGCCTAACCGGCCCCCGCCCCGCCGGCAACCGGATGGCGGCGCACGACAAAGCTCGCCAGGGTGAAATCGCGGGTACGCATCCATGTCGCAAGGTTATCGCGGCGGACCATCATGCTCGCGCCATCGGCGTGAATGACCATGCCATCGCCGGCGTAGATCAGCACATGCCCGGGCATGTAGAGCAAATCGCCGCGCCGCAGCTCGGTGAGACCGCCGGCAGCCACAAGCTCGCCGATCGCGTCACGCTGCATGTCGGTGTCGCGCGGCACGGTGATGCCGAGGTCGCGGAACGCGCTCTGCACCAGCCCGGAGCAATCGATCCCGAGAAAGCCGCGGCCCGCCCACAGATAGGGGCAGCCGAGATAGAGCGTCACCGCCGCGACGATATCGGGGGCTCGCGGCGGCTCTGACGACAGGCAGGCGAGCGGGAGATATCCGCCGGTGTCGAGCCGGGCATAATTCGAGCCGCGGGTCAGGAGACCGCTCTCGACGACGGTGACGGCACTATGGCGCGGCAGGAAGTCGGTCACCGCATTTCGCAGGTCTGGCGCGTCGTAGACATACGATCCTGATGTCGCGACGACATGGGTCGGCTCCGCCGCCGCGCCGATCGCGAGGTGGCGCGGCTCGACGTAGCCGACATAGGAATCGAACAGCGATTGGCACCAAGCATAGCCGGCGGCCTCGTCGAAAACGAGCACCCGCTCGCCGTAATGGTAGAAATTGTCGATCTCGGCGCCCGCCGCCGGCCGGCGCCACACCGGGGCGCGGCCGGCCACAACCCGCGCCTCCCGCCCCGCGACATAGCGCGGCGCGGCGACGACCCCGCGCAGCCGCTCGTCGGCGAGGTCGCCGCGATAGGCGTTGAGCCGCGGGTCGAGTTGCATTTTTTCGGTTACTCCGGCGGGTTGGCGGGTTCCCGCGGCAACACAAGCTGGGTCTGGGTCACGAGCGCCGCCCGCTTGCCGTCGGGGCCCAAGATCGAGGTCTGGACCACGATCATGCGGCGCCCGACATGCAACGGCACCGCCTCGGCGACAAGGCGGCCGGGCCGGCAGGCGCGGAAGAAATTCGTCTTCGATTCGATCGTCGTCGTTCGCATTCCCGGCGCCAGGTTCAAGCCGGCAGCATGGCCGCCGACTTCGTCGGCAAAGGCCATGTAGGCGCCGCCGTGCACGATGCCGCCGGCGTTCAGGTGGCGCTCGTCGGCGTCGATCTCGCCGACCACCTTGTCCTTGTCGGCGGTGACGATGCGGATGCCGAAATGCTGCGACATCCCGGAAAGGTAGGGCGATGCCATCGTGTTTCTCCTGTACGGGACCGCGGTCCGGCGGCGGAGCGGCTCAGCGCGCGTTCGCGGCGTTGGCCGACAGCATGCCGATCAGCTTTTCGGCGATCAGCTCATAGCCGGCGGCGGTGAAATGGATGCCGTCATCGCCGCGCAGGCGCTGCGTGATCCCAAGGCGGTCCTTGCCGTAGGCGGCGAAGCGGCCCTGCTCGTCCGCGATGACCGACCATAAGGGCACGAATTGGGCGCCGAACCGCGCGGTTTCCTCGGCATAGATATCGTTGATGTAGCTCATATCGGTCGAATAGATCGGGCTGCGCGCGATCGGGTTGCCGCACCAGATCACTCGGAGCCCGGCATTGCCCAGCAATGTGAGGATCTTGTCGGCCCGCGCCGCATAGGCCGCGCGCCATTCATCGGTGCGGAAACGCAGGATGGCGCCGCGCTCGACGCGCATATCGAGCCGGTCATTGGCGCCGAACATGGCCACCGCGATATCGGCTCTTTCGCGCGAGGCGAAGCGCGCGACCGGCGCCAGCCATTCGTTCTCGCCATGCACCAGCGCCGCGCCGGGATGCGTGCGGTTGAGGATCCGATAGCGTGGGTCCTGGATCAACACCCGCTGCAGAGCGACGGCGAGGCCCTGCGCCTGGCTGTCGCCGAAGACGACGACCGTCGTCCGGCCGTCCGGCTCCTGGGCGAGCGGCCGGCCGGCAAGGCTCAACAGGACGACAAGGCCCAACACGACGACAGGGATCGCCAATCGCATCAGAGGACGCGCGGTGCCGCAAAGCCGACTCCACTCGTGCACGGCGCCGTTCCCCCGCAACCACCACCCCCGACAGCACGTCGAATACTCGCCGCTCGCGGCAGGCGATGCAAACCGAATTGCCGCAAAGCAGCTGCAAAGCCCTGCCACTTTGGCCGCCACGGCAGAACCACGCCAGCTCCCCGATCGGTCGCTTGCCCGGCATCGCACCACCCGATAGAACCGCGTCGCGGCAACCATCCGCAGGTCGCATGTTGGGGGGTAATGGCCGGTTCCAATTCAGTGTCATCCCGGCGGCGGCCGGGATCCACGGCGGCCGTGGCTACCGGCTTTCGCCGGCATGACAAGAAAGGGGAAGCTGGAGACAGCAAAGGCGGCGGTCTGCTTCTCGTCGCGCGCTTGTCCGGCTGAGCGCGGATGCTGTTTCCGACCTCGGGCTTTCTACTGTTCTTCCTCGTCGTCGCCGCGGCGATGGCGGCGCTGCAAACCCGCTTCACGGCGAAGAAGGCGGTGCTGGTCGTCGCCAGCTATTATTTCTACGCGCAATGGGACTGGCGCTTCTGTCTTCTGCTCGCGGCCAGCTCGGCGCTCAGCTACCTCGCCGGCCGGCTGATCGGCGCGACAGCAGACCGGGAACGCCGGCGCCTCGTGCTCGGCATCGCCGTCGCGCTGCATCTTGGACTGCTCGGCATATTCAAGTATTTCGACTTTTTCGTGCTGTCGGCGAACGAACTGGCGCGCATGCTCGGGATGCAGCACGAGCTGCCGTTTCTCGAAATCCTGCTGCCGGTCGGCATCTCGTTTTTCACCTTTCACGGGATTTCCTACGTCGTCGACGTCTATCGCGGCGATGTCGCGGTCTGCCGCAACCCGCTCGACATGGCGCTCTACATGTCGTTCTTCCCGCAGCTCGTCGCCGGGCCGATTGTGCGCGCCGCCTATTTCCTGCCGCAGCTCGAGCGCCCATCCCCCGAGCCGATCCCGATCGCGCCGGCGCTGCTGCTGATCCTCCTCGGCCTGTTCAAGAAGGTGATCGTCGCCAACTACCTCGCGACCGGGTTGGTCGACCCGGTATTCGCCGCGCCGACCAGCCATGGCGGCCCGGATTTGCTGCTCGCGACCTACGGGTATGCGGTGCAGATCTATTGCGATTTCAGCGCCTATAGCGACATGGCGATCGCGCTGGCGGCGCTGCTCGGGTTCCGCTTCCCGGCCAATTTCAACCAGCCCTACCGGGCCGAGCGGCTGCGCGAGTTCTGGCAGCGCTGGCATATCTCGCTGTCGACCTGGCTGCGCGATTATCTCTACAGGCCGCTCGGCGGCAACCGGCACGGCAGGTTCAAGACCTACCGCAACCTGCTGCTGACGATGCTGCTCGGCGGCATCTGGCACGGGGCGGCGTGGAAATTCGTCGTGTGGGGCGCGCTGCATGGCGGCGGGCTCGCGGTCGAGCGCATGCTCGAACCCTGGCTCGGCCGGCATTGCCGGACGCTGCCCGCCCGCATCGTCGCGACCCTGGTCGTGTTTCATTTCGTGTGCCTGGCCTGGATCTTCTTCCGCGCCGAGGATTTCCAGGTGGCCTGGCTGTACCTTGCCGGCTTGGGCCAGGGCTGGAGCGGCGGATTGCGGCAGGCCGGGCCGTTGATGGTCGGGCTGATCGCGCTCGGCCTCGCCGGCCAGTTCATCCCGGACCGGCTGTTCGAGCGCGCCGCCGCTGCGCTCGGCCATATGCCGGTCTGGGGTCTCGGCGCGACCGCCGGCATCGCAATCGCCGCGATCGGCGCACTCGGCCCCGAGGGGGTCGCCCCGTTCATCTATTTCCGGTTCTGAGCGATGGTCGCGATCGAAAAGGAGCTGCCGAGCGTCGCCGCGCGCCCCGCCGCCGCGCCCGCCACCGCCGATGCGATCCCGCTGGCCCTGCGCCGGAGCGGCGGCTCGGCGCGTCAGGTGCTGGCGCTCAGCCTGATCGGCGCCCTGGCGCTGGCGGTGTTTGCCTCGCGCGACCTGTCCACCTGGCTCGATCGGCTCGGCGGCGGGCCGGTGCTGGAGCCGCTGCAGCACGCCGCGGCGCAGTGGAACGGCGCGATGGACCGGCTCGGCCTGACCCGCCCGCACGACGCGCTGCGAACCGCAATGCGCCGGCTGCTCGACTGGCGATGGGACACGCTGCCATAATCCGAGCGTCATGGCCCCCGCGGGCCGGGGCCGTCCACACAAGAGGTTATGTTATTGATGGCATTTAGAAAGACCCGCATTCTGAAGAGCCCGCACGGCGCGTCTCGAAGGATACGCTGCCGCCTGGATTTGTAAGGTCCGATGCAGAAGCGCAGCTTCCTCGTCCTGGTCGGCGCGACGATCGTGCTTGTCGCGGCGGCGTTGTTCGCGGTCTTGAGCGGAGAGCGTGCCGCCAGCCCGGCCGCGCGCGACGAGCGTGTCTTCCCCGACCTCGCGAACCGGCTCGGCAACCTCGCCTGGATGCGGCTGTCGCACGGCGCGACCAGGATCGACTTCGCCGCGATTGGCGGAAGCTGGGTGCTGATCGAGAAGGGCAATTATCCGGCGGCGTCGGGCAAGATGCGTCGCCTGCTGCTCGGGCTGGGCGGGCTCGCGCTGGTCGAGCCCAAGACCGCGCGGCCCGAACTGTTGGGACGCCTCGACCTCGACGACCCGAGCAACGGCAAGTCGACCCTGATCACCTTGCGCGACCCGACCGGCAACAACGTCGCGGAGTTGATCGTCGGGAAGCGCCGGCCCGACCGGTTTGGCGGCGGCAATGACGGGGTTTACGTGCGCAGGCCCGGCCAGGACCGCGCCTGGCTGGCGCGCGGCACACTCGATCTGGCCGATGATTTGACGGGCTGGCTCGACCGCCGAATCCTCGACATCGCGCCATCGCGAATCGCCGCGGTCACGCTGAGCGGTGGCGACGGCGCCGCGCTGGTGTTGCGGCGCGATGCGCCGGGCGGCAGGTTCGCCGTCGCCGATCCGCCCGAGGACACAAGCTTTAAGCCCGATCCGGCGCTCGCCGAGGCGGCCGGGGCGCTCGCCGGCCTCGACCTCGACGACGTCAAGCCGGAAGCCGATTTGACGATCCCGGAAAGCGGCGCCGCGACCGCCGAGTACGCGACGTTCGACGGGCTGACGATCAGGCTGCGGCTGTTGACGCACGGGAGTGCCGATTGGGTCGCGATTGCGGCGTCGGGGAGCGGGGCAGCCGAAAGCGACGCCAAGGCCATCAACGACAGGGTCGCGCGCTGGAGCTACGCGATCCCGGCCGCTCGGGCGAAGCTTTTGCGCACCCGGCTCGCCGATCTGGTCGAGCCGGCGAAAGGCTCATGATGGCGAACGATCTCCCGCAACCCGCGCCGAGCGAACCCATTCCCCTGTCGCCGTGCCTGGGGATCTGCCTGATGGACCCGGCGACGCGCATTTGTCGCGGCTGTCTGCGCACGATCGCCGAGATCGCCGGATGGTACGAATCGAGCCCGGCCGACAAGCGCGCGATCCTCGACCGGTTGGCCGCTCGCCGCGCCGCCTTGCCGGCCCGGCAATGAAAGGCGGTTGGGTGCTCGCCGGCGCGATGCTGCTTGCCGGCTGTGCGGCGGGCGACTGGGCCAAAGCCGGGGCCGACGACGCGGCCGGAACGCGCGAGTATCAGGACTGCCGCGAACTGGCCGCGACCGCTACCAAGACCGATGCCGACATCGACCAGGACATTCTGGTGACACGACAACGCGATTGGCAGCGCAACAATATCGCTCGGCCTGGGACCCAGACCATGCACCGGCAGACCGGCGACCGCGCCGCGGCGATCATCGATCGCTGCATGCAGGCAAAGGGCTTCAGCCGCGCCCGCTGACCGTGTCCTGCCGCTGGTTAGGCCACCTTGCGCAGGGTCAGGCTCTGCCACACCTCGGAGAGCGCGGCGACCAGCGTCTCGATGTCGCCGTCACTGTGCAAGGGTGTCGGGGTCAGCCGCAACCGCTCCGTGCCGCGCGGCACGGTCGGGTAGTTGATCGGCTGGGCATAAAGGCGATGGCGGTGCAGCAGCGCGTCGGAGGCCGCCTTGCACAACGCCGCGTCGCCGATCAGCACCGGCACGATATGGCTTTCCGACGGCATCACCGGCAGACCCGCCTCGACCAGGCGACGCTTGACCAGGGCCACCCGGTCCTGGTGGCGCAGGCGCTCGGCCTGGCTCTCTTTCAGGTGGCGCACCGCGGCGAGGGCGCCCGCCACCAGCGCCGGCGGCAGCGAGGTCGTGAAGATGAACCCCGGCGCGTGGCTGCGCAGAAAATCGACGAGCGCGGCGGAGCCGGCGACATAGCCGCCCATGACCCCGAACGCCTTCGCCAGCGTGCCCTGGATCACGCTCGGGCGCCGGAGCACGCCGTCGCGCTCGGCGATGCCGCCGCCACGCCGTCCGTAAAGCCCGACCGCGTGCACCTCGTCGAGATAGGTCATCGCGCCGTAATGGTCGGCGACGTCGCACAATTCCGCGATCGGCGCGATGTCGCCATCCATCGAATAGACCGATTCGAAACAGACCAGCTTAGGCCGCTCCGGCGGCAGGGCGGCGAGGCGGCGCGCGAGGTCGTCGGCATCGTTGTGGCGGAAGATCTGCTTCTCGGCCCGGCTGTTGCGGATGCCGGCGATCATCGAGGCGTGGTTCATCGCATCCGACAACACGACCGTGCCGGGGATACCCTCCGCCAGCGTCGACAGCGCCGCCTCGTTCGCGACATAGCCCGAGGTGAAGACCAGCGCCGCCTCGCGGCCATGCAGATCGGCGAGCTCCTGTTCGAGTTCGAGGTGCAGGTGGCCGTTGCCGGAGATGTTGCGGGTGCCGCCGGTGCCGGCGCCGAGCGCCTCAATCGCTTGTGTCATCGCCGCGAGGACCACCGGATGCTGGCCCATGCCGAGATAGTCGTTCGAGCACCACACCGTGACCTCGGCGCCGATCCGATGATCGAAAGCGCGTGGAAAGCGGCCGCGGCGCCGTTCGAGATCGGCAAACACGCGATAACGTCCCTCGGCGCGGAGCACATCGAGGCGTTGTCTGAAAAAAGCTTCGTAATCCATGTCGCCGCCGCTGCCCGGAGAACCTCAACGATAGCATATATCGCGGATTTCGCCATCGGGCGCGGTGTCGCGGCATTAACAAAATCCGTGTCGGTGGTCGCGTGGTTGGGCGGCGCGTCAAGACTTAGTATTCTGTATTTTAGGCAAATACCGGCGACCGTGCGAGACTGCCCCGGCAGCGGGGCCGTCTTTTTGGACAGCGAAGCCGCGAAATCGGTGGGGGAGCGTGGAAGAGCTAAGCGCGCTGTGGGGCGGGTTCATTGTCGTCCTCAATCCGTTCAATCTGGCGCTGATGATCGTCGGCATCCTGCTCGGCGTGGTCATCGGCGTGCTGCCGGGTCTCGGCGGCGCCAACGGCGTGGCGATACTGCTGCCGCTGACCTTTTCGATGCCGCCGACCTCGGCGATCATCATGCTGTCGTGCATTTATTGGGGCGCGCTGTTCGGCGGTGCGATCACCTCGATTTTGTTCAACATCCCGGGCGAGCCGTGGTCGGTGGCCACCACTTTCGACGGCCATCCGATGGCCCAGCAGGGCAAGGCCGACGAGGCGCTGACCGCCGCCTTTACCTCCTCGTTCGTCGGCGCGCTGGTGGCGGTGATCGTCATCACGTTCCTCGCGCCGGTGGTTGCCAAGTTCGCCCTCAAATTCGGTCCGGCGGAACTCTTCGCTGTCCAGTTCCTGACCTTCGCCAGCTTCATCGGCATGGGCAAGGGGTCGCCGTTCAAGACATTGGCGTCGATGACCCTCGGTTTCGCATTGGCTTCGGTCGGCCTCGACACGGTCACCGGGCAGCTCCGCATGACGTTCGGTACGGCCGAATTGCTGACCGGCTTCAAGTTCCTGACCGCGGTCATCGGCCTCTTTGGCATCGGTGAAATCCTGGCCTCGATGGAGACCGGGCTCTCGTTCGCCGGGACCCACGCCAGGTTGCGTCTCAACGCGGTGATCGAGACCTGGAAGAAGCTGCCGGCCTATTGGGCCACCTCGATCCGCAGCTGCATCATCGGCTGCTGGATGGGGATTACACCGGGCGGCGCCACACCGGCCTCGTTCATGAGCTACGGTATCGCCAAGCGGTTCTCGAAGAATGGCGAGCGTTTCGGCAAGGGCGAACTCGAAGGCGTCGTGGCGCCCGAGACCGCGGCCCACGCGGCGGGCACCAGCGCGCTGCTGCCGATGCTGACCCTCGGCATTCCCGGCTCGCCCACCGCCGCGGTGCTGCTGGGCGGTCTGTTGATCTGGGGCCTGCAGCCGGGGCCGCTACTGTTCGTCGAGCAGAAGGATTTCGTGTGGGGCCTCATTGCCAGCATGTATCTCGGCAATCTGGCCGGCCTCGTAATCGTGCTGACCTGCGTGCCGCTGTTCGCCGCGATCCTGCGCATCCCGTTCAGCATCGTCGCGCCGGCGATCCTGGTGATCTGCGCCGTCGGCGCCTACACGGTCAACAACGCGATGTTCGACGTCTGGATGATGGTGATGTTCGGGATCGTCGGCTACGTGTTCAACAAGCTCGGCTACCCGCTGCCGCCGCTGGTCCTGGCGCTGGTGCTGGGCGACATGGCGGAGAGTTCCTTCCGCCAATCCATGCTGCTGTCGCAGGGCAGCCTGACGATATTCTGGTCGAACGAACTGGTCGGCGGCATCATGACGCTCGGCGCCCTCCTGCTGTCGTGGCCGGTGATCGCCTGGGTTCTCGACAAATTCCGGGAGGCCAAGCCGGCGTGACGGCGCAGCGCCGGACGCTGGCCGGCCCCACGCCGGCGAATATTTGACGGACCATCCGAAGAAAACCGGAGAAGGAACATGGAGCTTCATCGCTTGAGGACGCTGGGTTCGACGCTGCCCGGGATCGCTCTGGGCGTCGCGGCGGCGCTGGCCGCCTTCACCTCGCCGAGCGCGGCGCAAGGCTGGCAGCCGACGCGCCCGGTGACCTTCGTCATCCCGGCCGGCACCGGCGGCGGCGCCGACCAGATGGCGCGCTTCATCCAGGGCATCGTGACGAAGCACAATCTGATGAACCAGCCGATGGTGGTGGTCAACAAGGCCGGCGGCGCCGGGCTCGAAGGCTTTCTCGACATGAAGGGGACGCCGCGCGACCCGCACAAGCTCGTCATCACCCTCTCCAATCTGTTCACCACGCCGCTCGCCACCGGCACGCCGTTCAGCTGGAAGGATTTGACGCCGGTCGCCATGCTGGCGCTCGACCAGTTCGTATTCTGGGTGAACGCCGAATCGCCCTACAAGAGCGCGCAGGACTACATCAACGCGATCAAGAGCGGGGCCGACCACCAGTACAAGATGGGCGGCACGGGCGCGAAGCAGGAAGACCAGATCATCACGGCCGCGATCGAGCGCTTGACCGGCGGCAAGAAGATGACCTACGTGCCGTTCGCCGGCGGCGGCGCCGTCGCGGTGCAGCTTGTCGGCAAACATGTCGACTCGACGGTCAACAACCCGATCGAGGCAGTGGCGCAGTGGAAGGCCGGCGCGCTGCGCCCGCTGTGCATCTTCGACAGCAAACGCAGCACCTACACAGCCAAGGTGACCGAGACCATGGCGTGGAGCGACATCCCGACCTGCAAGGAATCGGGCGTCGACATCGAGTACCAGATGCTGCGCGGCATTTTCATGGCGGGCGGCGCGACGCCGGACCAGGTGGCGTATTATGTCGGGTTGTTTACCCGGGTCATGGAGACGCCCGATTGGCGGCAATTCATGGAACAGGGCGCGTTCAACCAGACGGTCATGACCGGCCCTCAGTACCGCCAATGGATCGAATCGGCCGATAAACTGCACTACGACCTGATGAAAGAAGCGAACTTTCTCGCCAATTAGCGCAGACGATTGCGGTGGAAGAGGGGCCGGCGAGCCGCTACCCGGCGCCGCCAGAGGGGGCATGAGCCACAACAAAGACGGCGGCGGCGAGAAGCGGCTGGTTTCGACGCGGACGATGGAAATCGCCGTCGCGCTGATCCTGCTGCTGGTGGCGGGAATCGTGATCGCGGACAGCCTGCGCCTCGGTGTGCGCTGGCGCGAGATCGAAGGGCCGGGTGCGGGTTACTTCCCGTTTTACATCGGCGTCTTGCTGGCGATCTCAAGCGTTGTCGTGCTGATCCGCGCGGCCTTCGATAAGAGCGGCACGGCAACGAATTTCGTCTCGAAACCGGCCTTTCGCCAGGTTCTGGCCGTGCTGGTGCCGCTCATCGTCTATGTGGCGGCTCTCAGCGTCATCGGCATCTATATCGCGTCGGCGGTCTATATCGCCCTGTTCATGTGGTATTTCGGTGGGTATTCGCCGCTTAAGGGCGCGGCGATCGGCGCCGCCATATCGCTCTCCCTGTTCCTCATGTTCGAGATCTGGTTCCTGGTCCCGCTGCCCAAGGGGCCCGTCGAAGAATTCTTCGGGTTCTAACCCTCTCTCCCGCTTCAGACCCGCAGGGCGGATCAGCGACGCGTAATCCGCCATCAGCATCGGCGGAATGCGCTCCGCTTTTCCGCCCTACATGCAACGATGGGCCTACTTCCGCGGCGTGCACACGAAGCTGGCGCGGGCCGGCAGCAGCAGCGGGCAGTTCTGCAGGTGCCAATCGGTGTCGACCGGCTCGGGAACCGTGCCCGCGGCGCATTCCGACTGCGCCTCTGCCTGCACCTTGGCGAGCGGGGTGGTCAGCGTGTTGTAGCAGATCGCGACCCGCGCGCCGGCCGGCTGGCCGGGTTGCGCGACCCGGGGCGCGGTCGGGAACGGGCCGAGCGCGCCGCAGCCGGCGAGCACGGCGCCGCCGGCGAGCAACAGCGCAGCGGCGACCCGGCTCACGCGGTTTCCAGCGCGCGTTCGACAAACAGCGCCGCTTGCATCAGCCGGACATCGTCGCCGATCCTGGCGACGAGCTGGATGCCGGTCGGCAGCCCGCTCTCCCCCCAAACCGCCGGCAGCGTCACGCACGGCACGCCGAGCAGCGTCCACATCCGGTTGAACACCGGGTTGCCGGTATAGCCGAGCCCAAGCGGCGCCTCGCCCGGCGCCGCCGGCACCAGCATCGCGTCGCACGGCCCAAAAAACGCATCGAGCCGGGCGCGCGCCGCAGCGGTCTCGGCCTGTGCGGCATCATAGGAATCGGCCCCGACACTCATGCCGGCGTCGAGCAGTTGGGCGAGCCGAGGCGACAATTCGGCGCTGCGGCGTAGCCGCTCGTAGGCGAGCCCGCGCACCAGCTCGAAGCCCATGATCGTCTCTTGCGCGGCGGTCAGCCCCCGATGCTCGGACGGGACGACGATCTCGGCGACGCTGGCGCCGGCGCGTTCGATGGCGGCGCGGGCATGATCGAGCGCCGCCGCGGTGGCCGGCTCCGCCTCGTCCCACATCGCGGTCCGGCACAGCCCGAAACGCGGCGGCGCGCCCGGCATCGCCAGATCGCACAGCGCGGTCCGGCCGCCGACCACCCCGGCCAGAAACGCCGCGTCGCCGACATCGCGCGCCATCGTGCCGATCGTGTCGAGGCTGTCGGCCAGCATCTTGACCCCGGCGCGCGGGATCACGCCGAAACTCGGCTTGAACCCGACAATTCCGCAGAACGAGGCGGGACGGATCACCGACCCGGCGGTTTGCGAGCCGAAGGCGAGCGGCGCCATGCCGTCGGCGACCGCGGCGGCCGACCCGCTCGACGAGCCGCCCGGCGTATGCGCCGGGTTGCGCGGGTTGGCGGTTTTCCCGGCGGTGAAACAGGCGAACTCGGTGGTGACCGTCTTGCCGAGAACGATCGCGCCGGCGCTACGGGCCAATGCAACGCAGGCCGCGTCCGCCGCCGGCCGGTGGCCCTGGTAGATCGCCGAGCCGTAGCCTGTTGGCATGTCGGCGGTATCGATCAAATCCTTGACGGCTATCGGAACGCCGTGCAGCGGCCCGCGCGGCGCCGACGCATCGCACTGCCGCGCGGCGGCGAGCGCCGCATCGCGGTCGAAATGCTGCCACGCGCCGACGGTCGGTTCGCGCAGGGCGACGCGGTCGAGACAGGCCGCGACGAGCGTCTGCGCGCTCAGCCGCCCGGCGGCAATCTGTTGAGCGGCGGCGCGGGCGGAGAGCGAAAGCGGGTCGGACATCGCGGCGTCCTCGCAGAGAATCGCCCGAAACTAACGCCCGAGCGCCTCGCACGAAAGCACCATGCGTTCCGGGGCACACTTAAGCGCGCCCATCGGCGCGGATGACGCGCTATTATCCCCATACAAATTTTGGGAAGCTCGCAACGACGCGCAAGGAACCACCCCGATGGGGCAAGGAGGCGGGGCTCGCGACGCCCAGGACGCGGCTCGCCGAACGGCGGCGCTGATGGGCTTTATCGTGATCCTGGTCCTGGCGATCGCCGGTGTCGTGCTGGTGCGCGAACTGCGGCAGAACGCCAGTCTCGAAGACTGCCTGATGGCGGGACGGCGCAACTGTGCGCCGATCGAGGTCCCGCTGCGCCGTCCTTGAGGAAGGCGCTTCGGTTAAACGACGACCGGGCGCCCAGGTTTGACGCCCGGCCGATCTCCCGCCAGCCCTATTTCGCGGCGCCGGCCTTGGCGGCCGCGGCGGCTGCGGCGGCGGCCGCTGCTACCGCGTCGGCCGGAGATTGAGCCGCCGGCGCCGCCGGCGTTGGCGTTTTTGTGCCGGCATAGGACACCACCAGCCCGAGCGCCTTGATCGCATCGTCGGCGCTTTTCATTGCGGCGAACGCGGCGGCGGAGGTCTTGCCGGGCGGGTTCAGCGTGATCCGCAGCGAGCCCTTGGGCTGCTTGTAATCGTCGATATACGAGGCGACCGCGTCGAGCACGGCGAGGGTCGCGGCGCCCTGCCCGGCGCGCAGGCCGTCGAGCAGGACCTTACCCATCTTTACCAGCGCGTCGGGCTCGATGCTTTGCATCTTGGCGGCGGCGGGCAGCACCTTGCTGAGCAGCGAGCGGTCCTCGAACACAAAGCTCGCGGTGCGCAGGGTCGCATCGTTCATCGCGGCGTCGGGGTTGCCGACCGCATCGGCGCCGACCCCGTCGAGAACCATCGACAGCTCGACCCGGGCGAGCCCGTTGAGGTCGAGTTCGAGACGGTTCAGCGTCATCGTCTTGCGCTCGGGATCGAGCCGGTAGTCGAGCTGGAAATCGGCCAGGATCTTGTCGATCCCGGCGAGTTGGGACAAATCGATGCCCTCGGCCGGCTTCGCGCCGATCGCGATGCCCTCGACCCGCACCCGCGCGAAATTGGGCGGCGCGTTCTTGTCGATCGAGGCGAAGTCGAAATCCTCGACCGAGATCCGCTTGATCTGGATCGGTTGGGTCTTGCCGGGGGTCGCGCCGGGCGGCGGCGTGACCACGACATCGTCGAGAACAAAGCCGCTGTCGCCGAGCGATTTGGCTGTCTTGTAGGTCAGCGCGCCGGGCGGGGCGTCCTTGATCGCCTCCTTGAAACGGCTGAGGCCGTCAGCCGCAGCCGGCGCCGCCAGCCAGCACACAAGCACGCTCGCGATCGCCAGCCGACCCAGAATACGCTGTCCCGCCACCAGTGCCTCCACAACGCCAGACCATTGGGGTGATCGGCGACTTTATAGGGACAGCCCGGCACGGGCAATCGGCCCCGATGCGTGCAGGTGCGAGCAGGCGCGGCTCACACGACCGTTTCGGGGGTCAGGGCGCAGATGTCACCACTGTCGCCGAGCTCGATCTGGATCGTCGCGTGGCGGATGCCGAAGCGCGCGTCGAGTTCGCTCGCGATGCCGGTCAGCACCGCGTCGCCGGGATGGCCGCGCGGCATCACCAGATGGCAGGTCAGCGCGGTCTCGGTCGTGCTGATCCCCCAGATGTGCAGATCGTGGATCGCCGCGACCCCGGGCAACGCGGCGAGATGGGCGCGCACCGCAATCGCGTCGATCCCTTCGGGCACCGCGTCAAGCGCGAGCCGTGTCGAATCCCGCATCAAGCCCCAGGTGCCGTAGACGATCACCGCCGAGACGACGAGGCTGACCGCGGGGTCGAGCCACGCGAGGCCGGTCACAACGATCGCGATCCCGGCGACGAGGACGCCGGCCGTGACCACCGCATCGGCCACCATGTGCAGGAAGGCGCTTTTGATGTTGAGGTCGCCTTTCCGGCCGCGCACGAACAGGAGCGCCGTCGCGCCGTTGACGAGAATGCCGATCGCGGCGACCCAGGCGACCGTGGCGCCGGCGACCGGGACCGGCTGCGACAGCCGCGACAAAGCCTCCCAGGCGATCCCGCCGGTCGCGACGAGCAGAATGACGGCATTGGCGAGCGCCGCGAGAATCGAACTCGACCTGAGGCCGTAGGTGTAACGGTGGCTCGGCTGCCTCCGGCTTAGAATTGCGGCGCCCCAGGACAGCGCGAGGCCGAGGACGTCGCTGAGATTGTGCCCGGCATCGGCGAGCAGTGCGAGCGACCCGGCGATCACGCCGAAAATCGCTTCCGCCACGACGTAAGCGAGGTTCAGCCCGATGCCGATCGCGAAGGCCCGGCCGTAATCCGCGGCGCCCCCGGAATGGCCATGATGGCCGTGGCCGTGATGATGCGGCTGCGCGTGATGCTGGTGGAGGCCGGGTAGCGCCACGCGGCATTCCTCGCGGTCAGGTCGAACAGATCATACCGGAAACCACCGGCTCGATTGAAGCGCGGCCTTGGTTGACACTGCCGGGCCGGCTCGCTCATGGTGCCGTCCGCCGCTTTCAGCCTTCCCCGGATGCACAACATGACCCAATCCGACCTTGCCGCGACCGTCGATGCCGCGTGGGAAGCGCGCGACTCGATCTCGCCTTCCACCACGGGCGCCTGGCGCGAGGCCGTCGAAGCGGCGCTCGACGGGCTCGACGAGGGCACGCTGCGCGTCGCCGAACAGAGCGGCGGCGGCTGGGTGGTCCATCAATGGCTGAAAAAGGCGGTGCTGCTGTCGTTCCGCCTCAACGACATGGTCGAGGTGCCGGGCGGGCCGGTCGATCCCGAGCGCGGCGCCTCGAAATGGTGGGACAAGGTGCCGTCGAAATTCGCCGGCTGGTCGTCGAACCGCTTCCGCGACGCCGGCTTTCGCGCGGTGCCCGGCGCGATCGTGCGGCGCTCGGCCTATATCGCGCCGAACGTCGTATTGATGCCGAGCTTCGTCAATGTCGGCGCCTATGTCGGCAGCGGCACGATGGTCGATACCTGGGCGACGGTCGGCTCCTGCGCCCAGATCGGCAAGAATTGCCATTTGTCGGGCGGGGTCGGCATCGGCGGCGTGCTCGAACCGCTGCAGGCCGAGCCCGTCATCATCGAGGACGATTGCTTTATCGGGGCGCGCAGCGAAGTCGTCGAGGGCGTCATCGTCGAGCAGGGCGCGGTCCTCGCGATGGGCACCTTCATCGGCGCCACCACCAAGATCGTCAACCGCGACACCGGCGAAATCCACATGGGCCGGGTCCCGGCCTATTCGGTGGTCGTGCCGGGCTCCTTTCCCGGCCGACCGTTTCCCGACGGCAGCCCCGGCCCGAGCCTCTATTGCGCCGTCATCGTCAAGCAGGTCGACGCGCAGACCCGCTCCCGCACCTCAATCAACGAATTGTTGCGCGAATGAGCGAGGTTGCGCCCAATGTCGGAAATTGGGGCATCGACGCCGTCGAGCTTGCCGCCGAGCTGATCCGCCGGCCGAGCGTCACGCCGAAGGACGAGGGCGCGCTCGACATCGTCGCGGCGCGGCTCGAAGGGCTCGGTTTCACCTGCCATCGCCTGGTGTTCGACGATCCGGGTCCTAACGGCCAAACCAGCGAGCCGATCGTCAACCTCTATGCCCGCCGGGGCGCCGGGCGGCCCAATCTGTGCTTCGCCGGCCATACCGACGTCGTGCCGACCGGTCCGGAAGAGGGCTGGTCGTTCGAGCCGTTTGCCGCTGATGTGCGCGACGGCGCGCTGTGCGGCCGGGGTGCGGTCGACATGAAGGGCGCGATCGCCGCCTTCATCGCCGCGGCAGAGCGTTTTCTGGCGGCGCGCGAGGATGGTTTCGCCGGATCGATCAGCCTCCTGATCACCGGCGACGAGGAAGGAGTCGCGGTCAACGGCACCAAGAAGGTGCTTGACTGGCTGCGGGCGCGCGGCGAAGTGCTCGACGCCTGCGTCGTCGGCGAGCCGACTTCGGCCGCCTCCCTCGGCGACATGATCAAGATCGGCCGGCGCGGCAGCATGACCGGCCGTCTTACCGTCGAGGGCGTGCAGGGCCACGTCGCCTATCCGCATCTGGTCGACAACGCGGCGCACCGCATCGTGGCGCTGCTGCATGCTCTGACGACGACCTCGCTCGATGCCGGCACCGAGCATTTCCAGCCGTCGAGCCTGCAGGTCACGACGATCGACATCGGCAATCCGGCGACCAATGTCGCTCCCGGCGTGGCGCGCGCCACCTTCAACATTCGCTTCAACGATTTGTGGACCAGCGCGACCTTGAAGGATTGGGCCGCCGACCGGCTCGCCGCGGTCGGCGGGCGGGTTCAGCTCGCCTGGGAGGTCAGCGGCGAATCGTTCCTGGTGCCGCCCGGCCCGGTCAGCGACTGCCTGAGCGCCGCGATCGGCGCGGTCACCGGCCGTACCCCGGAACTCAGCACGACCGGCGGCACCTCCGACGCGCGCTTCATCCACGCGCATTGCCCGGTCGCCGAGTTCGGCCTGGTCGGGCTGACGATGCACAAAGCAGACGAGCGCGTCGAGATCGCCGACATCGCCCAGCTGACCGCGATCTACGAAGCCTTCCTCGACCGCTTCTTCGCAGCTTCATGACCATTCCGGCCTGGACCGAGGTACAGCTGGCGATCGGCGGCGCGCTGTTGCTGGCCCGTGGCGACCGGCGCGGGCTTGCGTTGTTCGACACCTCGATCGACGGGTTCTGGCGCTCGTACCGCGCCGCGATGATCTGCTTTCCGCTCTATTTGGTGCTGTTGAGCGTTCGGGTAACCCCGGCGCAATGGACCGCGACCGGGGTCGCGCCGATCCTTGCCGTCGAGACGATCGCCTATGTTATTTCCTGGGTCGCGTTCCCGTTGCTGATCCTGCCGCTCGCCCGCTGGCTCGGCCGCGAGACCCGGTTTTTGGTCTTTATGGTCGCCTATAACTGGTCGCAGATACCGCTGACCGCGCTGATCGCGATCGTCGCCCTCAATCGCGCCACCGGCCTGCTACCGTCAGCGGCGGGGCAATTCGCCGAGCTGGCCGCGACCGTCGCGGTGCTGCTCTACCAATGGTACATCGCCCGCGTCGCGCTTTCCGTTACCGGCGCCCAGGCGATGCTTGTCGTCGTGGTCGATCTGGTGCTCGGGATTGCGCTGGGCCGCGTCGCCCAAGGGATGTATTAGGCGACACGGCTGGCCGCCGGAACGGCGATCGGCGCCGCCGGGGATTCGGCCAGGGTCAGCCGTGCCGGCTCGGCCTCGGCGCCTGCCCCGGTTTTCAGTGTCAGAGCGCCGGAGGCGAAGACGATCCCCTTTTCGGCGAAGACCCGGTACACCCGTTTCAGGTACTCGCGTTGGATCCAGCTCGGCTTGACCGGACGCGCGGTGAACTTGAAGCGCACGACGACCGCGGTATCGGCGACCTCGACGATGCCCTGCAGCTTCAGCGGCAAAATTACTTCGGCGGCGATCTCGGGTTCTTCCTGCATATCGAGGCCGATCCGCTTTGCCGTCTTGCGGACGAGTTCGATATCGGTCCCCGGTTCGAGCCTCAAATTGAACTTTATCGTGGCAAAATCCCGGCTTTGATTGGTGACCGCGCCGAGCTGGCCATAGGGGACGGTATGCAGCGGCCCGTTGTGATGGCGCAGCTTGACCGAGCGCACGCCGATCCACTCGACGGTGCCCTTGAGCCGGCCGGTATCAATGTATTCGCCGACGCGGAATGCGTCGTCCCACATGAAAAAGAGGCCGGAAATTATGTCTCTGACCAGGGATTGCGAGCCGAACGAGATCGCCAGGCCGAAGACGCCGGCGCCGGCAATCAACGGCGCGGTATCGATGCCGAGATGCGACAGCACGATCAGGGTCGCGATGATCGCGATCACCGCCCCGAAGGCCGCCCGCAGCATCGGCAGCACGGTTTGCAGGCGCGAGCCGGGCCCCGACTCGCTGTCGTCGTCGGTTCCCGGCAGCTTCGGCCCGACGCCGACGCTCTGCAGATGGCGGTCGATCGCCAGCCGGGCCAGCTCCCAGCCAAGATAAGCCACGAACAGCGTGCCGACGGCGGTCCCCGCCGACACCATCGCGCGCGTGGCATGGGCGGCGGTCATTTCGAACGCCTCGATCCAGATCCAGGCCAGGCTCAAGACCGCGACGAGCAACACCGTCGCGCGCAGCATGCGCTCAAAGCTCCGCGCCACCAGCCGGTCGACCGCGCTCCGCTGGGCGCCGGGCCCCGCTTCATGCCGCGCGCGCTCGGTGAGCCGCTCGAGCACAAGCAGCACCAGCACCACGCCGACCGTCGAGATAGCGGCGTGATAGTAGGACAAGAGCCCGAGCGACAGCCCGAACACGAAGAACAGCAACAATCCGGCGACCGCGGTCATGCCGATGGCCAGCCAGGCCCGCGCGATCGCCGCCCGGAACGCGCCGGAGAGCCCGCTGCTGCGTCCGCGGATCAGCCCTTCCGCGACGCCGCGCGCCCGGTACACGATCAGCGCGTAAAGCGCGCACACCAGCGCCGCGACGATCAGCCCGATGATGTGCGGCGCGCCGCTGTCCTCGTCGGCCAGACCGGTGCGGCCAATGCCGACGAGCACCATGATCGCCAGCAAGGCGCCGGAGAGAAAACGCGACAGGTTGCGGGCTTCCCGATCGGGCAGATCGATCAGCCGCGCGGCCGGTTCGTGCGGTCGCAGCAACGCGCGGACGACCAGGCACGCGGCACGCCAGCGGATCAGCACATGGGCCGCCAGCAGGATCAGATTGAGTGTGACGCCGAGGTCAATCAGCCAGTGGCGGCTGTAGACGAAAACCCCGGCAAAAATGGCGATTCCGGCCAGATCGCACAGCAGCAACAGCAACAGGCCAATCACGGTCGGTCCAACTGGCGGCCCCGCGGTCGGTCCAGCTGGCGGTCCAGCTGGTTGCATTCGCATGTTTCGGCGCAGCCGGAGGCTCAGCCCGCGCGCAACCGCCTTTTCCGCCAATAACGCGAGGCACGCCGCCAGCACGACCCAGCCGACATTGACCAGCGCGCCCAATTCGGAGCCGTTGCGGTCGAACGCCCGCCATTGACGCACGATGGCCGCGGGCGTGTCCGGCAGCATGCTGAGATCGGCCATCGCCTGGCGCTCGAGCTTCATCGCGATGTGCTCGAACCAGCCGGCGGAACTCATCCGGTCGCCGGCCGGGGGTGGCGTCGTGGCGGCGGCAGCCCCGGCCGGCGGCCCGGGCACCGGCGGCGGAGGCACCGGTGGCGGATCGGCTGCCCACGAAGCGACTGAAAACACGAGCCAAACGGCGATCGCGAGCCAGCTGACCCCGAGCCGGCTGACCCCGAGCCGGCTAATCCCGAGCCGGCTAACCCTGAGCCAGCGACCCGGTAGCCGCCCGATGCGTGAGCGATGTCGAACCTCGCCGCCGCACCCTGTAACCCGCACCCGCATGCTGCCGGACTCCCGCAGGGACCCAACGCGAGTTTGCGCCGACCCTACTCTCGCGGCAAGCGAACGGGAGCCGCGCGTTAGCGGTCGGCTGTTCCGCCGCGCCAGCGATTGCTCGGCGCGCACGATCTAATTGGCGGCGCCCGCCGTTCCGCGTTGCCGGACCCCGAGATTCGCGCTAAGACCCGCGCCGTCTCGCGCCCTTTCGTCCGAATTTCGAGGAGCCGCCCATGGCACGCAACAAGATCGCCCTCATCGGCGCCGGCCAGATCGGCGGCACGCTGGCGCTGCTCGCCGGCCTCAAGGAATTGGGCGACGTCGTGATGTTCGATGTCGTGGACGGCGTGCCGCAAGGCAAGGCGCTCGACATCGTCCAGGGTTCGTCGATCGAGGGTTACGACGCCGCGATCACCGGCGCCAACGACTACGCCGCGATCAAGGGCGCCGATGTGGTGATCGTCACCGCCGGCGTGCCGCGCAAGCCCGGCATGAGCCGCGACGATCTGATCGGGATCAACACCAAGATCGTCGGCGAGGTCGGCGCGGCGATCAAGGCCAATTGCCCGGAGGCCTTTGTCATCACGATCACCAACCCATTGGACGCGATGGTCTGGGTGATGAAGGAGGCGTGCGGCTTGCCAGCGAACCGGGTCGTCGGCATGGCCGGGGTGCTCGACAGCGCGCGCTTCCGCTATTTCCTGGCCGAGGAATTCAAGGTGTCGGTCGAGGACGTGACCGCGTTCGTGCTCGGCGGCCACGGCGACACGATGGTGCCGCTCATTCGCTATTCGACCGTGGCCGGCATTCCGTTGCCGGATCTGGTCAAGATGGGCTGGACCACCCAGGAACGGCTCGACGCGATCGTTCAGCGCACCCGCGACGGCGGCGCCGAAATCGTCAATTTCCTGAAGACCGGCTCGGCCTTCTACGCGCCGGCCAGCGCGGCGATCACGATGGCCGAATCCTATCTGCGCGACAAGAAGCGGGTGCTCCCGTGCGCCGCGTTGCTGACCGGCCAATACGGCGTCAAGGACCTCTATGTCGGGGTGCCGGTCGTGATCGGCGCCGGCGGCATCGAGCGCATCGTCGAGATCAATCTCGACCCGGCCGAACAGGCGGCCTTCGACCAATCCTGCGACGCGGTGCGCACCCTGGTCGACATCGCCAAGAAGATGCGGCAGGCCGCCCCGGCGGGCTGACCAGCGCTCTCTCGATCTCGTCTTATATAAATTCGTCATGCCCAGCCTTGTGCCGGGCATCCATGTGGTTCTCTTCGTGGATGGCCGGGACAAGCCCGGCCATGACGTTTTGGAATGAACGGAATTACCGGGTCGGGTCGTCGGCGAGGCGGACCAGCAGCTTGCCGAAATTGTGGCCCTGCAACAGGCCGATGAACGCGTCGGGCGCGCGCTCCAGCCCGTCGACGATGTCCTCGCGGTATTTGAGCTGCCCGCTGCGCACCAGCGGCGCCGCCATCGCGCGGAATTCGCCGTAGCGCTGGCGCTGGTCGCTGACGATAAAGCCCTGGATCTTGAGCCGCTTGCGCACGACCGCGCCGAGATTGGGGCCGGGGCGAGGGCTGGCATCGTTGTATTCGGAGATCATGCCGCACATCACGATGCGGCCGAAATCGTTGAGGCGCGGGAACACCGCCTCTTGCACCGCGCCGCCGACATTCTCGAAATAGACGTCGATGCCGTTGGGGCAGGCCCGGTCGAGCGCGGCTCCCAGATCGCCGCCGCGATGGTCGACCGCCGCGTCGAAGCCGAGCTCCGCCTCGACATAGCGGCATTTGTCGGCGCCGCCGGCGATGCCGACAACCCGCGCGCCCTGGGCTTTGGCGAGCTGTCCCGCGACCGCGCCGACCGCGCCCGACGCGGCCGAGACGACCACGGTCTCGCCCGCCTTGGGCTGGCCGATATCGGCGAGGCCGATATAGGCGGTCATGCCTGGCATTCCGAGGACGCCGAGCGCGGTCGAGATCGGCGCCTCGGCCGGATCGAGCTTGAGCAGGCCGCTCGCCGGCACCGCGCTGTAAAGCTGCCAGCCATAGCCGCCGAACGCGTAATCGCCCTCGCCGAAGGCGGGGTCGCGCGAGCGCACGACCTGCCCGACGACGCGGCCTTCGATGACCTCGCCGATCCCGGTCGGGCGCGCATAGGAACGCTGGCCGCTGATGCGGCCGCGCATATAGGGGTCGAGCGACAGATAGAGGCCGCGCAACAGCACCTCGCCCGGTTGCGGCTCGGGCGGCGCGCCCTCGGCGATCGCGAAATCCTCGGGGACCGGCATGCCGTTCGGCCGGCGTTTCAGCACGACTTGTCGGTTGCGCTCGGGCATATCTTCTCTCCTGACAGGGCTGCTCTCGATCATGCCACAATTCCGGGACGCAGCAGCAGGAGGGCGGCGATGGCGACCGGCGGAATGGAGGTTGCGCGCAGCGTCGAGGCGCTGCGCCGGGCGGTCGCTTCGTGGCGGGCGCGGCGCGAGCGGGTCGGGCTGGTGCCGACGATGGGCGCGATCCATGACGGCCATCTCGGGCTGGTGCGCGCGGCTCGGGCACAAGCCGAGCGGGTCGTTGCCTCGCTGTTCGTCAACCCCAAGCAATTCGGGCCGTCCGAGGATTTCGCCGCTTATCCGCGCGACGCGGCGTCCGACCTTGCCGCCTTTGAGACAGCCGGGGTCGACCTCGTGTTCATGCCCCCGGTCGAGGAGATGTACCCGCCCGGCTTTGTGACCAATGTTCATGTCGGTGGGATCAGCGAGACCCTCGACGGCGCGGTTCGGCCCGGGCATTTCGACGGGGTCGCCACGATCGTCTCCAAGCTCTTGCTGCAATGCCTTCCGGACGCCGCCTATTTCGGCGAAAAGGATTACCAGCAGCTGCTGGTGGTGCGGCGCCTCGCGCGCGACCTCGACATTCCGGTCCGCATCGAGGGGGTGGCGACGGTGCGCGCCGGCGACGGTCTCGCCCTGTCGTCGCGCAACGCCTATCTGTCGCCCGCGGAGCGTCAGATCGCGCCGCTGCTCTATCGGGTGCTCAGCGAGACATCTTCCCTTATCGCGCAACATCCGGACGGCCTCGCCGGCGCGCTCGAACGCGGCATCGCGGCGCTGCGCGCCGGCGGTTTCGCGGTCGAGTATCTGGAATTGCGCGACGCGGCCGATCTCGGGCCGGTCGATCCGGCGCCGGGCGCCCGGCTCGACGGCCCCGCGCGGCTTCTTGTCGCCGCAAGACTCGGCCGTACCCGGCTGATCGACAACATTCCCGTGCCGCCGCCAGGCGGATGAGCCGCGCTCACCAATCGCAGGAATAGCCCCCGTCGTCGCCACGGCGGCGGGCGCGGTGGCAGGCCGGGCGGCGGATCAGGGCCGGCTGCGCCTGTATCAGCTTCCATCCCGTCGCGCCTGGAGCAAGCCAGCGGTGGAGCCGCGCCAGCCAATCCGCGATCTCCTCGCCGGCCATTCCATACCAGGACCGCCCCGACGCTCGCTCGAACAGCGCCGCGGCGAGCGCGCGCTTTGCCTCGGCATGTTCAATCCACCGCAGCGGCATCTGATCCCGCATTGTCCGTCCTCCTCGTTAAGCACGATTCTTTGGTTAACTTAGCGCCGCGCGGCTGCCGCAGCCTGTGACGCTGCTCACATCCGCCAGGTTTTTTTCGGGTGGCCGTAATTTTGCCGGCTGCAATCCGCGATCCTGGCGTGTTTATAAAGTCTATTGACACCTTATACGGGTATCTTTAACCATTAAGGCCGCCGCTGCTAAAACCAGACCGCGCATTCCGCAAGCGTACCGGGAGCGAAACTTTGACTTTGGAGCAATTCCGCCCCCACCCGAAACATCTCGACCCCGAATCTGGCGAGCCTCGCCGCGCCGACGAGCCGGGGCGGCGGATCGCCGCGCGCCGTCATCCGCATGCGGCGGCGGTCGCCGGAACGAGGATCCTCTTCGATATCTCCGATCTGGTTTACGACATCGGCGAGCATGCCGATCTGACCGGCATCGCGCGGGTCCAGTCGAGTATCGTCCTGTCGATCCTGACCAATGAGCTGTTGCCGCACGCAAACCTGATTTTTCTCAGCTTCGATCACAAGAAACGGAGCCTGGTCGCCATCCCGACCGGGTTCCTCTTCACATTGCTTGAGGATTTGTTGCTGCCGAAATCGCAGCGGCTTGTCAGCTTTCCGGCCGAGGAGGCGCGCCACGGGCACTTGCCGGGAGCCCAGGAATTTGACGGCGCCGGAATCCTCGACGACGGCAACGCCTCGGTTCTCTGCCTGCTGGGCACGGCCTGGGTCCACCAGGACTATCTGTATCGCGTGCTCGATTTCAAGCGGCGCTTCGGCACCAAGTTTGTCATGACGGTGCACGATCTGATGCCGATTTACGCCCGCGAGACAGGCGATCGGGATGACGCCAGCGTGTTCGAGGAGTTTATGGGCCGCGCGTTGCGGCATGCCGACCATGTCCTCAGCATCTCCGAGAACACGGCTACCGACGTCAAACGCTACGTCCGCTCGCTGCAGATCTCCGAGCCGCCGATGACGGTGACCCGGAACGGCTCCTCTTTCGCCGAATTTCTGCCGCAAGGCGGCGCGGTGGGCGCCATCAGGCCTTACAATGTGCCGGAACGGTTCGTCCTGTTCGTCGCGACAATCGAGGGACGCGGGAACCACCAGCTGATGCTCGACATCTGGCGCCGGATGATCGAGGACGGCGATGACCCGCCCGATCTGGTCTGCGTCGGCCGTCTCGGCTGGAACTCGAGCGCCTTTATCAGCTCGCTGGCCGAGGCCGGTTATCTTGATGTCCGGGTGCGGCTGCTGGGCGCGGTCAGCAACGCCGATCTGAAGATGCTGTACAGCCGGTGCCTGTTTACCGTCGGTCCGACATCCGACCAGGGCTGGGACTTGCCGGTCGGCGAGTCGCTGGCGATGGGAAAAATCTGCGTCAGCAGCGATCACGCTTCGGTAGCCGAAATCGCCGGCGAATTCGGCGTCTACATCGATATCGCCAGCGTCGAGCAATCGCTAAAGACCATCCGCGGTTTGATCGCCGATGCGCCGGCGCGCGAAAAGCTCGAGGCCAGGATCCGCCGCGGATACAAGCCGGTGACCTGGCGTTCGGCCGCTGAAAAGATTATCGCGGCCTGCCTTGCCGCTCCCGACACCGCGTGGGCGGAACCCTGTCCCTATCCCGCGATCCCTATTCCGCCGAAATCAGCTTTCGCCGGCTCGACCGCCATACCGATGGGACCGGCGAATTGCTGCTGTCTCGGATCGAGGGGGCGAGGCGCGGGCTTTTTCTGAGCGGCTCGCTGCACGAGCAGAGTGTCATCCGGGGCGAGGAGGCGCGCTCGGCCGGGGATTTCCTGCGGATGCGGTTTAATGGCCGGCCGCCAGCCAACCGGAAGCCAACCCGCGAGCGGGGTTCGCTTGCGGACAATTCCGAAATCGGCAATGTTGATTCGCTGAACGACTAAAGCGAACCTTCCGCGTTAAAAGCTCGGCTTGATGCCGCTCGCTTTTGCGGTCAACAGGAAGGCCGATGCCGCAACATCCGAAATACACCACCACCGTTGTCGGGGCGCACAGCATCCCGCGATGGTATGAGGCGCTCGATCGGCTCGTCACGATGGGACAGCTCTTGCCGGCGGATATGGCCGATGCCCAATATCGCTCGATGCAAGCCGCCGTCACGGAGCAGGAGATCGCCGGCATCGATGTGATCACCGGCGGCGAGATGCACCGGCGAACCCATAACCGCCATTCGCCCCCAAACGCGATGCTGAACTATTTCTGGAAAAAAATTCCAGCTTTTCAGGGTGTTACGAGCCCAAAGGCGATCACCCGGCATGACCCGAACGTGACGCACCCCGCGGCGACGTGCCGGGGCCCGATCGGCGAAATGACGGATTTGGGTCTGGTCGAGGAATTTCGTTCGGTCTCCGCCGTTGCGCGCCGGCCGGTCAAGGTCACGATGACCGGGCCGCACATGCTGGCGGCGGTCGCCTTTGACGAGCACTACGGCGATCTCGCCCCGATGATGCTCGATCTCGGCAAGCTGCTGCATCAGAATTTCGGCCGATTGGCCGATTCCGGCTGCAAGAACATCCAGATCGACGAACCGCTGTTTACGATGTCGTCCGATCAAGAGGTGCGGTCGGCGGTCGACGCGATCAATCTGGCGATCGACGGTCTGCCCGACGACGTTCACGTGTCGGTGCATATCTGCCAGGGAAATTATGCGGTCGGGCCGGATTACGATGGCCAGATCGGGCATCGCTATTTCGACACGGGCCGCTACAAGGCCGATCTGGTGTGCAAGATCGACTGCGACTCCTACCTGATCGAGCACGACATGACCCACCATTACGAGGGGCTGCTCGGCAACAAGCAGCTCGGGGTCGGCGCCGTCGATGTCCAGGCGCCCAATATCGAAACCGGGGCGCTGGTCGCCGAACGCATTGCCGCCTATCGGTGGCTCCCTCCGGAGCAGACCCTGATCACCAGCTCGTGCGGCTTCAACCACCTCCCCCGGCACATCGCGTTCGGCAAGCTGCGCGCGATGACCGAGGCGAAGTCGATCCTGGGCGGCGTCCAATAGACCAACATCCGCGATGAGCGAGGACAGGTCCAACCGGGACCAGATCGAGCGCCGGCTGAGCGACACCGAGGCGCGGTTCCGCCAGACGCAGATCGCCGGCGGCATCGGCTGGTTCGAATGGGACCTCCTGACCAACGAGTGGGAATGGACGCCCCACATCGCCGCGCTGTTCGGTTTCGATCCCGAAATCCCGAGCCGCTCGTTCGCGGAATGGGAGCGCGCGATTTTTGTCGACGATGTGCCCAAGCTGCACGCTGCCGTCGCGGCGGCGGCGCAAAGCGGCGCCTACAGCGCCGAGTTTCGCGTACGCCACCCGGATGGCAGCCTTCACTGGATCGCCGGCAAGGGCGAAATCGCCAGCGACGCAAATGGCCAGGCGCACTGGATCTCGGGCGTCTATTACGAGATTACCGAGCGCAAGGGGCTCGAAGCCCGCCTCCTGGCGCTGAACGAGACGCTTGAGGCGCGGGTCGCCGAGGTCCGCGACGAAGCGCGCACCCTCGAAATCCTCAACCGCACCGGCGCGGCGCTGACGGGAGAACTCAGTCTGGAGAGGTTGGTCCAGACGGTGACCGATGCCGGTGTCGAGCTGAGCGGGGCGCAGTTCGGCGCGTTCTTTTACAATGTCACCGACGTGGCGGGCGAATCCTACACGCTGTATACGCTGTCCGGCGCGCCACGCTCGGCATTCGAGCATTTTCCGATGCCGCGTAACACGGCGGTTTTCGGGACGACCTTTCGCGGGCTCGGACCGGTGCGCTCGGACGACATCCTCGCCGACCCGCGCTATGGGCAGAACCCGCCCTATCACGGCATGCCGGATGGGCATTTGCCGGTACGAAGCTACCTTGCCGTGCCGGTTGTCTCGCGCTCGAAGGAAGTCATCGGCGGATTGTTTTTCGGCCACCCCGAGCCCGGAATCTTCACGATGCGGTCGGAGGGCATACTCGTCGGCATCGCCGCACAAGCCGCCGTCGCCATCGACAATGCCCGCCTCTATGAGGCGAGCCAACGCGAACTCGCGGCCCGCCGTGCCGCCGAGCAGAAGCTGACGCTGCTCAACGAGACGCTGGAGGGGCGCGTCGCCGAGGAAATCGAGCGCCGTCAACAGATCGAAGAGGCCCTGCGGCATTCGCAAAAAATGGAGGCGATCGGTCAGCTGACCGGCGGGGTCGCCCACGATTTCAACAATTTGCTGACAATCATCATGGGCAATGTCGAGCAATTGGGGCTGCGGCTGCCCGCCGGCGATGAGTTGCAGCGGCTTGTCGCCGGGGCGCTTCGCGGCGTCACCCGGGCGGCGCTGTTGACCGACCGGCTGCTGGCGTTCTCGCGGCGGCAACCGCTGGCGCCGCAGGTCATCGCGGTGAACCGGCTGGTCGCCGGCATGTCGGACCTGCTGCGGCGGACCCTTGGCGAAGCGATCGCGATCGAAACCGTCCTCGCCGGCGGTCTGTGGCCGATCTTCGCCGACGGGACCCAGTTGGAGAACGCGCTGATCAACCTCGCGGTCAACGCGCGGGACGCGATGCAAGACGGCGGCAAGCTGACGATCGAGACGGCGAACAGCTACCTCGACGACGCTTACGCGATGCGGCACGGCGAGGTGCGCGCCGGTCAGTACGTCGGGATTTTCGTCAGCGATACCGGGACCGGAATGGCGCAGGAGGTCATCGCCAAGGCATTCGAGCCGTTCTTCACCACCAAGGAAACCGGGCAGGGCAC
>CAMATN010000041.1 GCA_945861155.1 Rhizobium sp. Q54 | reverse complement strand
CCCCGCGGGGTGGAGCAGCCCGGTAGCTCGTCAGGCTCATAACCTGAAGGTCATAGGTTCAAATCCTATCCCCGCAACCACATAAAGCCCGCCCCGCTTATCCGGGGCGGGTTTCTTGCTGTCTGGCCGCAAGCGCCAGGATTCCGGCTAAATCTCCGAGCAGCTCGATCTCCAGTCGCTGCCAATCCGCCTGATCGCCCGCCCTTTTGCCCCACTTACCGTCCGTCGCGTTAAATAACTGGTTTTCCTGCGAATCTCCGCCATTCGGCGGTGCCCGTAGCATCCCCCGAGGCGGCACGCTAAGTTCGCATCCATGCAGCAGATCCGCATCCGCGGCGCGCGGGAACACAACCTCAAGAATATCGACATCGACCTGCCGCGCGACAGCCTGGTGGTGATCACCGGGGTGTCGGGCTCGGGCAAATCCTCGCTCGCCTTCGACACGGTCTATGCCGAGGGCCAGCGCCGCTATGTCGAGAGCCTTAGCGCCTATGCCCGCCAGTTCCTCGAATTGATGCAGAAGCCCGACCTCGATTCGATCGAGGGACTGTCGCCGGCGATCTCGATCGAGCAGAAGACGACCTCGAAAAACCCGCGCTCGACGGTCGGCACGGTGACCGAGATCTACGACTACATGCGCCTGCTGTGGGCGCGGGTCGGGGTGCCGTATTCGCCGGCGACCGGGCTGCCGATCGTCAGCCAGACCGTGTCGCAGATGGTCGACCGGGTCATGGCGATGCCGGAAGGCACGCGGCTTTACCTGCTGGCGCCGATCGCGCGCGGCCGCAAGGGCGAATACAAGAAGGAACTCGCCGATCTACAGAAACGCGGGTTTCAGCGGGTCAAGATCGACGGCAAGATGTACGAGGTCGACGAGGCCCCCGCGCTCAAGAAGAATTTCACCCACGACATCGCGGTGGTCGTCGACCGGCTCGTCGTCGGCCCCGAACTGGGCAACCGCCTCGCCGATTCGTTCGAGACCGCGCTCGGCCTGGCCGACGGCATCGCCCTGACCGAGGACGCCGATAGCGGCGAGGAGACGATCTTCTCGGCCAAATTCGCCTGCCCGGTGTCGGGCTTTACGATCCCCGAGATCGAGCCGCGGCTGTTTTCGTTCAACAACCCGTTCGGCGCGTGTCCGGCCTGCGACGGGCTCGGCACCAAGCTCTATTTCGACCAGGACCTGATCGTCCATGACGACAAGCGCAGCCTCTATGACGGCGCGGTCAGCCCGTGGTCGCATTCCTCCTCGCCCTATTACACGCAGACCCTCGACAGCATCGCGCGCCATTTCAAGCAAAGCATGCACACGCCGTGGCACGATCTGCCGGAGAAGATGCGGCGCACGATCCTCTACGGCTCGGGCGGCGAGCCCGTAAAGATGACCTATGACGACGGCCTCAGACAGTATTCGACCGACCGGCCGTTCGAGGGCGTCCTGCCGAACATGGAGCGGCGCTATCGCGAAACCGACAGCGCCTGGGTGCGCGAGGATCTCGGCCGCTACCAGAATGCGAAAACCTGCGAGGTGTGTGACGGCGCTCGGCTCAAGCCCGAGGCGCTGGCGGTCAAGATCGCGCGCCGCAGCATCAGCGAGGCGGCTGTTTTGTCGATCTCGCAGGCCGCGGAGTGGTTCGCCGGCATCGACGCCGAACTCAGCCCGAGCCAGCGCGAGATCGCCCAGCGCATCCTGAAGGAAATCAACGAACGGCTCGGTTTTCTGAAGAATGTCGGGCTCGAATACCTGACCTTGATGCGCGCGTCGGGCACGCTGTCGGGCGGCGAGAGCCAGCGCATCCGGCTGGCCTCGCAGATCGGCTCGGGGCTCACCGGCGTGCTCTATGTGCTCGACGAGCCGTCGATCGGCTTGCACCAGCGCGATAACGCGCGCCTCCTCGAAACCCTGAAGCGGCTGCGCGACCTCGGCAACACGGTCATCGTCGTCGAGCATGACGAGGAGGCGATCCGCAGCGCCGACTGGCTGGTCGATATGGGGCCGGGCGCCGGGGTGCATGGCGGTTATCTGGTCGCCGAGGGCACCCCCGACGAGGTCATGCGCTCGCCGGACAGCATCACCGGGCAATACCTGACCGGCGTGCGCCAGATAGCGATTCCGCCGACTCGCCGGCGCGGCCACGACCAGCAGATCCTGCGGCTCGCCGGGGCGCGCGGCAACAATCTGAAGGATATTACGGCCGAGTTCCCGCTCGGCACGTTTTGTTGCGTGACCGGGGTGTCGGGCGGCGGCAAATCGACCCTGATCGTCGAAACCCTGTACAAGGCGCTCGCCAAGCGGCTCAACAACGCGCGCGAGCAGGCGGCGCCGTTCGAGCGGCTCGACGGCGACGAGTTTATAGACAAGATCGTCGATATCGACCAGTCGCCGATCGGCCGCACGCCGCGCTCCAACCCGGCCACCTATACCGGCTGCTTCACGCCGATCCGCGACTGGTTCGCCGGATTGCCCGAGGCCAAGGCGCGCGGCTATTTGCCCGGGCGGTTTTCGTTCAACGTCAAGGGCGGGCGCTGCGAAGCCTGCCAGGGCGACGGGGTGATCAAGATCGAGATGCATTTTCTCCCCGATGTCTACGTCCAGTGCGACGTGTGCAAGGGGCGGCGCTACAACCGCGAGACGCTGGAGGTATTGTTCCGCAGCAAGAGCATCGCCGACGTTTTGGATATGACGGTGGATGAAGGGGCGGAATTCTTCCGCGCGGTGCCGGCGATCCGCGACAAGCTGGTGACCTTGCAGCGGGTCGGGCTCGGCTACATCCATGTCGGCCAGCCCGCGACGACCTTGTCGGGGGGCGAAGCACAGCGCGTCAAGCTGGCGAAAGAACTATCGCGGCGCGCCACCGGGCGCACCCTCTATATCCTCGACGAGCCGACCACCGGGCTGCATTTCGAGGATGTGAAAAAACTGCTCGAAGTGCTGCACACGCTGGTCGAGGCCGGCAACACGGTCTTGGTCATCGAGCACAATCTCGAAGTCATCAAGACCGCCGACTGGATCATCGATCTGGGCCCCGAGGGCGGCGATGGCGGCGGCCACATCGTCGCCACCGGCACCCCCGAAGACATCGCCGCCTGCGAGGCCAGCCACACCGGGCAATATTTGCGGCCGTATTTGAAGACGCGGATGCCTGCCTCGCGCCGCCGTGCGGGCTGATTGCGCCCTGGAGGGACCGCGGGCGTTCGCCCGCCGCTACAAAAACCGGACACATCACGAGTCAGCCACAAGCGTCTTTAGCCACCGCTTGCGGCGCCGGCGCGGGCGTGCCAGTCTACTGCGATGCGAGCGTCCAATTACTACGCCCATCCGGGCTTCGAGCGGGCCGGGCTGCGCCGGCGCGAGCCGGAATGGATCCGCGCCCGGGTGTTCGACCGGGACAGCCTCTTTATCCCGGTCTGGCGCACCCAAAACCTGGTCATCGAACGGGAAGGCGACTCGCGTGCCGCGATACTCGCGGTCGAGGCCGTCGCCCCGCTACTCGGCGGGTTGAGCGAAGGCGATTTCGAGGAGCGGCTCGGCCGCGGCGAATTCGTCTTTCTCGGCGTGATCGACGAGCGCGCCCATTTCGCGCTCGACGTGTCGGGAATCGAGGCGCCGCTCGACATGCTGCGCTCGCCCACGCTCGCCGCCGCGGGCATCGAAGGGGCCGCTATTGCACAAGAGGCGGTGCGCTTCGCCGATTTGCGGCAGCTCGGCGGCCGGCTCGAACGCCACGAGAGCGCGCTCTTGGCGCTCGCCCGGGCGATGATGTTCTGGCATTCGCGCCATCGCTTCTGCGGCTTGTGCGGCGCTCCGACGCGCAGCGAGGAAGCCGGGCACATGCGGCGCTGCACCGATGCCGCCTGCAACACGATGCATTTCCCGCGCACCGACCCGGCGGTCATCATGCTGGTGACCGACGGCGACCGCGTGCTGCTCGGCCGCAACAAGAACTTCATCCCCGGCATGTATTCGACCTTGGCCGGTTTCGTCGAGCCCGGCGAAAGCCTCGAGGACGCGGTCGCGCGCGAGGTCCGCGAGGAAACCGCGATCGAGGTCGGCGCGGTGCATTACCACTCGTCGCAGCCCTGGCCGTTCCCGGCCAACATCATGCTCGGCTTCTACGCGGAGGCGGTATCGAGCGAGATCACGGTCGATTACGGCGAATTGGCCGACGCGCGCTGGTTCGAGCGCGACTGGCTGATGTCGCACGTTGACGACGACAGCTTCCGCCTGCCGCGCCTCGATTCGATCGCGCGCCGGCTGATCGCCGATTGGCTCGCCGAACGCACCTAGCGAAACCGGTCTCAGAGCAGGTCCGCGACGATCCCGATAAGTGCGCCGATCAGCAGCACCGCGGCGCTTGCGAATCCGCTCAGGAAGCCCGGTCCGCGCTTTTCCGGGTCGCGGTAATACGACACCGCATAGTGAGCCCGCCCCGCAATCCAGACGAGGCCGATGATCCCGCCCCACAACGGCGAGACATAAAGCGCGAACAGCCATAGCGCGGGCACGAACCACACCAACTGTTCGAGCGTGTTCTGCTGCACGCGAAGCGCGCGCTCGAATTCGGGCGGGCCGGTGACGATCCGGCGACTTGATGTCGTAGCGGTGGCGGGCGCGCCCGGCCGCGACGAACGTGCCGACATAGAGTAGCAGAGCGAGCGCGACGACAAGCGCTGGAAATGCCGGGATCATCGGACGCGATCCGGCCGGGCTACGGCAGTTTCCAGCCGATCCAGGCGCACACCGCCCGGCCCATGACCTGTTCGAGGTCGCGTCCCTTGAGGAACGGCATCTCCTGGGTGAACATCGTCACGCATTGCTTCCACGAGCACGGCATGCGGGTGATATCGGTGCCCCAGAATGTCCGGGTGGGCCCGAACGCGTCGAAGATCTGCTCGGTGTATTTGTGGATGTTGCGATAGGGGTAGGGCGCGCTCGAATTGCCCGGCGCGCCGGTCGCCTTGACCGCGACGTTTGGGAATCTGGCGAGCGCCAGCAAGGCCGGCTGGTTGGCGTGCGCCGCATCGTCGCTGGCGTCGCGCGCCCTTGCATAATGGTCGATCAACAGCCTCAGGCCAGGATGGCGCTCGGCGATCTGCGCGACCTGCGGCAGGTAGTTCGACGCCATCAGCGCGATGGGGACCCCGGCGCGCTCGGCGGCCGGCCACAGCCAGTCCATCGTGCCGTCGGTCATCCAGTTTTGCTGGTGCGGCTGGGTGAAGGCATAGCGCAGCCCAAGCATGCCCGGCCGGCTCTTCCAATTGTCGATCAGCCCGCGGGTTTCCGGCTTGTCGAGCGGGAAATGGCCGAGGATCGCGAAATTGTCCGGATATTTCGTCGCCGCCGCGACCGCGACGTCGACGCCGTTTACATCCCAGCCCGGCGGATGCAGCACCACCGCATCGACCCCGGCCGCCGCCATTTCCTGAAGGCATTCCTCGGCCGAAAACGACGACACCTGCCGGTGCTGGCCCGACGGCATCCCGCTCGACCAGATATGAACCTGCGCATCGACGATCAGCATCGCGGTGTCCCCTCCCTCAATCTCCCGTGTCATCCCGGCGAAAGCCGGGATCCACCGATGTGCGGGTCTCGATCCTCGGCAGCGCCGGCGTTTTGCCGAGGCGCCATGGTCTTGGCCGGCTCAACCGTGGGTCCCGGCTTTCGCCGGGACGACAATGAGACTTTACACTCCCGGCAATTTCCACCCGAGCCAATTGCACAGGCCGCGGCCCATGACGAGTTCGAGGTCGTTGCCCTTGAGCCAGGGCAATTCCTCGGTGAACATCGTCACGCATTGTTTCCACGAGGCCGGCATCCGGGTGATGTCGGTGCCCCAGAAAAACCGGTTCGGGCCATAGGCGTCGTAGAGCTGCCGGACGTGTTTATGGATGTTGCCGTAGGGATAGGGCTGGCTCGACTCGCCTGCCCCGCCGGTCGCCTTCAGCGCGACATTGGGGAATTTGGCGAGGGCGGCAACCTCCGCGATATTGGAGAACGCCGCATCGTCCTGCCCGCCGCGGGCCCGGCCGAAATGGTCGATTATCAGCTTGAGGCCCGGGTGACGCTCGGCGACGCCCTGCACCTGCGGCAGGAAATTCGACGCCATCAGCGCGATCGGGATGCCCGCCTTCTCGCACGCCGGCCAGATCCAATCCATCGTGCCGTCGGTCATCCAGCTCTGCTGATGCGGCTGCGTAAAGGCCCAGCGCAGACCGAGCATCCCCGGCCGGTTCTTCCATCCCGCAATGAGGTCACGGCTCTCCGGCTTTTCGGGAGGGAAATTGCCGAGGATCGCGAAGCGGTCCGGATATTTCGTTGCCGCCGCCTCGGCGATCGCACCCGAATTGGGGTCCCAGCCGGGCGGATGGATCAGCGCCGCGTCGACCCCGCCCGCATCCATTTCCTTCAGGCAATCTTCGGCCGACCACGACGTGATCTGACGGTGGGCCGGGTTGGTCGGCAGGCCCTGGTGCCACAGGTGAATCTGCGCGTCGACGATCTTCATTTTGTTCTCCCTTTACATTTGTCATTGCGAGCGACGCGCAGCAATCTCGTCCCGCTTTTACTCACGGGTCGAGATTGCTTCGTCGCTCCGCTCCTCGCAATGACAAGCCTTTATGCGATGTCAGCGCGCCATGCCCTCGGCGCCGGCCGGCACGTCGTAGAAGGCGAGGGTCATCGACACGCTGGTGTAAAAGCCAATCAGGCAAATGACATCGGTGATGCCGACATGCCCGAGCGCCTCGACCGCGCGATCATAGAGGCCCTTCGACACCCAGCGCGAATTGGATAGGCAAATCGCCATTTCGTAGACGATCTGCTCGCGCTTGTCGTCGAACGCGGTCGGCAGGCCCGACAGCAGCGCCTCGACCTTGTCGTCCGGCAGCCCGGCCGCCTTGCCGGCGCGTTCGTGCGCATTGGTCGGATAGATCGAATGCCACTTGCTGTTGATGATCACGACGGCGATCTCGCGCTCGCGCTCGCTGAGCGAATAGCCGGTGCGGAAATGCGCGCCGAGCGGCCCCATGACGTTCGCCAGCTTGGGGTTGTGCACGTAGATCTTGTTCGGGCCGGGCAGCCGGCCGCGGGTCTCGATCAGCGAGCGGTAGCCGGCCTGCTGCTCCGGCGTCATCTGGTCGTAGGGGATTTCGGCATAGCGTCCGAAAGTCGGGGTCTCGGCCATCGTCGGTTTCCTCCGCTGGGGATTGGTCGGTTGCGGAGAGCATAGCCGTTCGCGGGCCGCCGTGCGACGGAAGGATTGCGCCGGGCGACTCAACCGTGCGGCTGCGACGGTTCGACGCGGGGAGTTCCCTTCGGCGCAAATGCCGCGGCGGTCAGATCGCGTCGAGCTGCCAGGCGACGTCGTTGGCGATGCCCCAGAGATAGCCGACATCGGTATGGCCGACGAGGGCATAGGCGCGGCCCTGGTGACGCCAATAGAGCAGGTTGACGTCCTGTCGCCTATCGACGGTCCGGGCGATGTCGGGCTGCTTCGTCGCGCCGATGACCAGGGTCAACGGGCCGATCGCCTTGTTGTCGGTGACGTAGACGAGCTGCGCCGCCGGCCGCCCGTCCACCGCTACCAGACGGGCACCGCGAAAGTTCAGCCCCCAGGGTTTCAGATCAGGCACCCGCACCTGCTGCGGCAGACTCTGGCTGATCTTGTGCAACGCCTCGCGCGGGTCGTTGCTGGCCGGAACGTCAACCAGCATGCTGTCGCCGGCATTGACGGCCAATTTGAAGGAGGCCGCCGCGTTGTCGAGCCAGATGCCGGTGGCGCTGGAGGCCGCGACTTGGCGATCGGCGGCGGGGGCGGGCGGGTTTAGCATGCCGATCCCGACATAGGTGCCGACGCCACCGAACATCAGGCCGAACATCCCGGCCGCGGCGGCGAGCCCGAAATGCCATCGCCGGGGCGGCGAGAAAGCGACCGACTTGTCCGGCCGCAACACCAGAATCTCGGCTTCCTGTGGCGCCGCCGCGGTGTCCCCACCGGCGCTTGTTTCGCCGCGCGCCGCCGCGATCAGGCGCTCGGGAACCGGCTCGTTGACGATTTCGGCAAAGGCGCCGCGCACCAGCTCGGCCGATTGGACGAGAGAGGCCAGCCGGTCGCGCACCGCCGGATCGGCGTCGAGCCAAGCCTCGACGTGGCGCTGTTCGGTATGATCGAGCTCGCCGTCGAGATAGGCGACGAGCGCCTCGTCACTATGCTTCTGCATTCTTCGCACTCCTGCGGATCCCGCCGCCGGCGTCGAGGTGCTGCTGCAAGGCGATGCGGGCCCGCGCGAGGCGGCTCATGATCGTGCCGACCGGCACGCCCGCCACCACCGCCGCCTCCTTGTAGGTCAGGCCCTCCACCGTCACGAGCATCAGCGTCGCCCGCTGGTCCGGTGGCAGCCGGTCGATCGCCAGCCGCACTTCGGCCAAGGCAATCCGCGCTTCGATGCCGCGAACCGCGGCGTCGGATCCCAACCGATCTTCGGCAACATCGCCGTCCTCCTTGCGGACCTCGCGTGCCCGAAGCTGGTCGATCCAGATCGTCTGCACGATGCGGAACATCCAGCTGTCGAACCGGGTGCCCTCCTGAAATTGATGCGCCCGCGCCAGCGCGCGCTCACAGGCAGCCTGAACCAGATCGTCCGCCTCGGCAGCCGCTCCGGTAAGGCCCCGGGCAAACCGGCGAAGCCTCGGCAGCACCGCGATCAGCTGATCGCTGAACCCAGTACTCACCGGATCGCCGCGTTCAGCCGCACGGCCCGGCGCTTCTGCATGCTTCCAACGCACCGACAACGCGCCTCCTCGTCGATTATTCCCCTGTGCGACCCGCGGGGAGAGCGTGCGGCCTGTCGCGCCGCGGTGCCGAGCCCCGCTGCCATCGAAAATGGTGCGCGGGACGCCCCAAGCCGAGTGCGGACGCATCGTCGCACCTTACCACGCCGCGTGGGTCGTTCCAAATCGGCTGAACGGGCACCGAATCGGGTGCCGAACGGCGCGAGCGGGGCAGGCCGCCGGGGGAGGGCGACAGGGAGGGCGAATCGGCTCGCGAGCCTTGAACTTCCCAAAAATCGCCCGCCCGGCATTGTGCCAGGAGGCAAAGCGCGCTACGAAACTTCCGGCGGAACACCATCGCGTGTATTTCACCCGGCCCTGACGCCGCGCCGCGGATATCGCAACGGGAGACCCGCGAGACCGATGCGTTGTTGTCCTGAAGAGCCCGCAGACCGAGGGATCATCCGGCGATGAAGGTCGCCATCATCAAGGAGCGGCGCGCGCATGAGCGGCGCGTCGCGGCCACGCCCGACAGCGTCAAGCACATGGTCGGCATGGGTTTGGAGCCGGTCGTCGAAAGCGGCGCCGGGGCCGAGGCCTATTTTGGCGATGCCGCCTATGGCGCGGCCGGAGCGGCGATCGTCCCGGACGCGGCGGCGGCGCTGGCTGACGCGGATATCGTCCTCAAGGTGCAGCGCCCGCTGATCGGCGGAGGGGACGGGACCGACGAACTGGGGCTGATCAAGCGCGGGGCGGCGCTGATCGGCCTGCTGCGGCCCTTGCGGCATCCCGAAGACCTGGAGGCGTATGCCCGCGCCGGGATTGCCGCGTGCGCGATGGAGCTGATCCCGCGCATCACCCGGGCGCAGACGATGGACGTCCTGTCCTCGCAGGCCAACCTCGCCGGCTACAAGGCGGTGCTCGAAGCCGCCGCCGAATTCGGCCGTGCCTTCCCGATGATGATGACTGCGGCCGGCACGATCAAGGCGGCGCGGGTCCTCGTAATGGGCGCCGGGGTCGCCGGCTTGCAGGCGATCGCCACCGCCCGCCGGCTCGGCGCGATCGTCAGCGCGAGCGACGTGCGCGCCGCCGCCAAGGAGCAGGTTGAGAGCCTCGGCGCGAGCTTTATCACGGTTGACGACGAGGCGGCGCGCGGCGCCGAGACCACCGGCGGCTATGCGCGCGAAATGGGCGAGGAATATCAGCGCCGGCAACGCGACAAAATCAGCGAGGCGCTGCGCCGTACCGACATCGTTATCTGCACCGCGCTGATCCCGGGCCGCGCCGCGCCGGTGCTGCTGACCGAGGCGATGGTCGCCGGCATGATGCCGGGTTCGGTCATCGTCGACCTCGCGGTCGAGGCCGGCGGCAATGTCGAGGGCAGCCGGCCCGGCGAGATCGCGACCACCGCGAACGGGGTCCGGATCGTCGGTCATTTGAACATGCCCTCGCGCATCGCGGTCGATGCGAGCCAGCTTTACGCCCGCAACCTGCTGGCCTTCCTCGCGCTGATCGTCGACAAAGAGGGCCAGTTGCGGATCGACACGGAAGACGAGATCGTCAAGGCCGCTCTGCTGACCCGCGACGGTGCGGTGGTCAACCCGGCGCTCGCTGCGGAGCCGGTGCTCGCGCCGGCCACCTCCGGCGCTACCCCCGGCGTCTCTCCTGGCGCCACTCCTGGCGCCACCGGCTGACGGAGGAGTCATGGCGGACCCCGCATCGCTCGCGCAACAGGCCGGCGAACTTGCCGGCGACGCCGGCGCGCTGGCGCGCAAGCTCGATGCGCTGGCGCAGCAGCTGGCGCTGGCGACGCAGCAGGGCGCCCCTGACGGCACGCCTTTCGTGTTTCAGCTGACAGTGTTCGTGCTCGCGATCTTTGTCGGGTATTACGTCGTGTGGCGGGTGACGCCGGCGCTGCATTCGCCGCTGATGAGCGTCACCAACGCGGTATCGAGCGTGATCATCGTCGGCGCGCTGATCGCCGCCGGGCCGGTGGGGATCAGCTTTGCCAAGGTGATGGGGTTCGTCGCGGTGACGCTCGCGGCGGTCAACATTTTCGGCGGCTTCATCGTGACCCACCGGATGCTGCAAATGTTCCAACGCAAGAAATAGCGGGCGCCAGGGTCCAACCATGAGCGACAGCCTTTCGGCTCTCCTGTACCTGGTCGCCTCGGTATGCTTTATCATGGCCTTGCGCGGCCTGTCCTCGCCCGACACGGCGCGGGGCGGCAACCTCTACGGTATCGCCGGCATGGCGATCGCCGTGCTGACGACGTTCCTGACGCCGCATGTCGTCAGCTTTTGGCTGATCATCCTCGGTCTCGTGATCGGTGGCGCGGTCGGCACCTATATCGCCCGGCAGATCCAGATGACGGCCTTGCCGCAGCTGGTCGCCGCGTTTCACAGCCTTGTTGGCCTCGCCGCGGTGTGCGTCGCGACCGCCGCTTTCGCCGCGCCCGAGGCCTACGGCATCGGCATTCGCGGCGCGATCCACGGCGCGAGCCTCGCCGAGCTGGCGATCGGGCTGACGATCGGCGCGATCACCTTCACCGGTTCGGTCGTGGCCTTCGCCAAATTGCAGGGCCTCGTTTCCGGCCGCCCGCTGATTTTTCCGGGCCAGCACTGGCTCAATGCCGGGCTCGGCATCTCGTTGGTGTTGCTGATCATCATTTTCGTGATTACCGAGTCGGCCGGCATCTTTGCGATGCTGGTGCTGGTGTCGCTCGTTTTCGGCTTTCTGTTGATCGTGCCGATCGGCGGCGCCGACATGCCGGTCGTGATCTCGATGCTGAATTCCTATTCGGGATGGGCCGCCGCGGGCATCGGCTTCACGCTGTCGAACAGCCTGCTGATCATCACCGGCGCCTTGGTCGGCTCGTCGGGCGCGATCCTCAGCTACATCATGTGCAAGGGGATGAACCGCTCGATCTTCAACGTGATCCTGGGCGGGTTCGGCACCGATGGCGGCGTCGCGCCGGCCGGGGCGGGGAGCGGCGACCGGCTCGTCAAATCAGGGAGCGCCGAGGACGCCGCCTTCATCCTAAAGAACGCCGGCTCGGTCGTCATCGTGCCGGGCTACGGCATGGCGGTGGCGCAGGCCCAGCACGCGCTGCGCGAGATGTCCGACATGCTGAAAAAAGACGGCGTGCGGGTGCGCTACGCGATCCACCCGGTTGCCGGGCGCATGCCCGGGCACATGAACGTGCTGCTGGCCGAGGCCAATGTCTCCTATGACGAGGTTTGCGAGCTCGACGAGATCAACCGCGATTTCCCCTCGACCGATGTCGCCTTCGTGATCGGCGCCAACGACGTGACCAACCCGGCGGCGAAGACCGACCGAACCTCGGCGATCTACGGCATGCCGATCCTCGATGTCGAGCGCGCCAAGACCGTGCTGTTTATCAAGCGCTCGATGGCCTCGGGCTATGCCGGGGTCGAGAACGAGTTGTTCTACCGAGACAACACGATGATGCTGTTCGGCGACGCCAAGAAAATGTGCGAGGAAATCGTCAAGGCGCTGGATTAGCGGATTACTTCTAATAAATTGCACCCAACACTTTGTCATACCGGCGAAGGCCGGTATCCATGGCCGACATGGGTCCCGGCCTTCGCCGGGACGACGAGTTGGAGTGGCAAGCGCCCGGTTCATATTCGACAGCGCCAAGCGGTGCTTTACCAAGGCCGGACGGCGCCGCATATTGGCGGCATGGCTCTGCTGAAAATCGCCCGCATGGGGCATCCGGTGCTGCGCGCGCCGGCCAAGACGGTGGACGACCCGACCGCGCCCTGGGTGCGCCGCCTCGTCGCGGACATGATCGAGACGATGGAGGATGCCGGCGGCACCGGCATCGCGGCGCCGCAGGTCCATGCCGCGCACCGCATCGTCGTGTTCCGGGTCGGCGGCGAGCGGCTGAGCGATCTGCCCGGCGATGTGGAGCAGGAGCTGACAATCCTCGTCAACCCGGTAATCGAGCCGGTCGGCGATCAGCGCGCGCTTGGCTGGGAAGGCTGCCTGTCAGTGCCGGGGCTGCGCGGGGTCGTGCCGCGCCACCTGCGTATCCGCTACCGCGCGCTCGGCGTCGACGGCAGCGCGATCGAACGGGAGGCGGCCGGGTTCCACGCCCGGGTCGTGCAGCATGAATGCGACCACCTCGACGGCATTCTGTACCCGCAGCGCATGACCGACCATCGCCTCCTCGTCTTCGTCGAGGAGTTGCAGCGCCATCCGATCGACCTGGCGGCCTTTCTGGCCGGCGAGGAGGGGATTTGAGGAGCCCCCTCGCCGAGCGCGAGCGCGAGCGGCTGATCGCGGCGATCCTGCCCGATGTCGCGTTCGACGGGTGGACCTTGCGTGCGCTGCGCCACGCCGCCCGCCGCGCCGACATTCCGGCCGAGCAGGCGATCGCGCTGTTTCCGGGTGGCGCGCCCGATTTGGTCGCGGCGTTCAGCCATTGGGCCGATCGCCAGATGCTGGAGGGGCTGGAGAACGCATTCGCCGACCCGGTCAGCCTGTCGCGCCGGGTTCAGCTCGCGCTGCGGCTGCGCTTTGAGGTGCTGCTGCCGTGGCGCGAGGCGGCGCGGCGCGGGTTGTCGGTGCTGGCAATGCCGCACAACGCCCCGCTCGGACTGCGCCTGCTCTATGACACGGTCGACGCCGTCTGGCGCGGGGTCGGCGATCATCCGACCGATTTCAGCTTTTATACGAAGCGCGTCAGCCTGGCCGGCATCCAAGCCGCCGCGACGCTGTATTGGCTGGACGATCGCTCGCCCGGTTTCGCCGACACCCAGGCCTTTATCGACCGCCGGCTTGCCGATCTGCACCGCCTGACCGGCTGGCGCGAGCGCTTGGCCGCCACCGCCGACCGGCTGCCGAACCCGCTGCGGCTGCTGCGCCCGTCGCGTTAGGTCTTCCCCCTGGCGTCAGACCGGGCGAAACCGCGTGACATCGCGGTGCGATCGACCGAGGCTGCGGCGCTCTCGCTTTGCCTGAACCGGAGGATCCCCGCGATGATCGAACAGGACGTGATCGTCACGACCAAATACGGCCAGATGCCGACTTTCGCGGTCTGCCCAGAGGGGCTGGGCCAGTACCCGGCATCATTTTCTACATGGATGCGCCGGGCATTCGCGAGGAACTGCGCAACATGGCGCGGCGCATCGCCCGGCAGGGTTATTTCTGCTTGTTGCCCGACATGTATTACCGGCTTGGCAATTTGCGCTTCGACGTGCATCGCCGCGACGACGCGATGTTCCAGTGCATCCGCGGCGCGATGAACAGCCTGACCAACCAGATGGTGATGGACGACACCGGGGGCCTCATTGGCTTTCTCGACGCCCAGGAGAAGGCCAAGCCCGGCCCGCTCGGCTGCGTCGGCTATTGCATGAGCGGCCAGCACATCACCAACGCGGCGGCGTTCTTCCCGCACCGCATCGCCTCGGCGGCCTCGCTCTATGGCGTCGGCATCATCACCGACAAGGAAGATTCGCCGCATCTGTTCCTCGATCGGATCAAGGGCGAGCTTTATTACGCCTTCGCCGAGACCGACCGCAGCGTGCCGCCGCACATTCCGGGCGAGCTGAAGGGGCTGCTCGAAAAGCACGGCATCAAGCACGAATCGACGGTGTTCCCCGGCACCGAACACGGCTTCGCCTTCCCCGAGCGGGCGATCTACAACACGCTCGCCGCCGAGGAAACCTGGGACAAGATGTTCGCGATGTGGGGCCGCACCCTGAAGTAATAGAGCGCGCGCTGCGGCCGGTGCTCGACCGGCCGCTCCCCTATGGGTGAGCGCCGGGAAAAAAGCGCAACAGGGCGACGATCATCGCGACCTGGGCAAAACCGATACCGACCACCCACTTGATCGTGTCCGATTTCGCCGCCTCGATACGCGCCAGCAAGTCGGATTTGAGCGAGTCGGTGCGTGCTTCAAATTCACGCCGCAGAGTACCGATCTCGGAGCGAAGGAGACCGATCTCTTTTTCCATATCGGCTCGGAGGAGAGCCAGATCCGCCCTTGTCGCGAGCAGCGCCATATCCGCTCGGAGCACCGTTAGATCGGCCTTGGTCGCGAGTTGTGCCAGATCGAATTCGCGGGTCTCGCGCAGTACCGCGGTTACGACCTCGGCCTGGGGCTCGCTGAACCCGGCCTGCCGCAGCCGTTTGGAAATTTCCAATGTGTCGAGCGAGGCGGCCATGTTGCGATTGGGTGATCCGATCAGCGCCATCATTACGGAAAACGGCGCGCCCTAACAAGCGCGACCAGCAACAACCAGGTCGAGCAGCTCCCGTCGATGCAGGCGACAAAGCCGCCGGCAGGGTAAATACCCGATCAGCTGCCGCGGAATTCTTGGGCCAAATCTGTGGTGGCCGGCGGGATTTCGCGAGCGTGCCGGCCAAGTACGGCGAGCGCTTCGGCGATTACCGTGTCGACGGCGAGGTTGCCCAGTTCGGCCGCGGCCAGGACCCGGACCACCCGGCCGCGCGGCGCGCAGAGGGCGGGGTCGGTATCGCCCGAAAACAGCACCAGCACCGGACAATCGGCCGCCGCCGCGAGGTGGCAAACCCCGGTGTCGTTGCCGATCGTCAGCGCGGCGTGCTGGGCCAGCCGGGCGAGGAGGCCCAGATCGGTCCGTCCGACCAGGTCGAGCGCCTCGGGACATGCCTCGTGGATCACCGCGGCGAGCGGGGCTTCGGGCGCGGCGCCGACCACCACCGGCCGATAGCCGATCTCACTCAGTGTCCGCGCCACTGCCGCGAAGCGCGTCGCGGGCCAGCGCTTTTCGAGATGCCGGGGTGACGATCCCGGGACCAGCAGCACGAAATCACGGCTTTCCAGCCCATCCGGCAAGGCGCGGCCGAGCGGCGGCAGCGCCGGCAACGGTGTCGGGTAGATGCCGGCCATCAGCAGCTGCTCGGCCTGCTTGTCGATCGTGTGCTGGCGGTCGCGGTCGCGATTGGCGTGCGGATGCGAACAGCGCCACGCGACGCCCGACCATTGCGGCAGGCCCGGACGACACAGCCAGGCATAACCGCCCGAGCGTTGCGAGGTCTGCAAATCGTAGACGCGATCGAAGCCGCCCTGCCGCAACAACCGGCGCAACGCCAGCCAGCCGTTCAAAGCGAACGGCCCCGGCCGCTCGTCGACCAGCACCTGATCGAACAAGCCAAGCTCGTGCGCGAAGCCGGCATAGGGCGCGGTGGTCAGCAGGGTGAGCCGGTCGTCGGCGTGGCGCCGGCGGATCGCCACGAACGGCCCGAGCGCCTGGATCAAATCGCCGAACGCGCTGAGCCGGATCACCAGAATGCGGCGTGGGGTCGCAAGCGGCGGCGGGTCGAGTTGTTCGAGAGCCGCGAATACTGCCGCGTGCGCCGCGATATCGGGATTGCCGACCGCGGCATCGAGACTTTCGGCGACCGGTTTCGGCAGGCGGTCCGGGTGGCGCATGCGCTTGTAGCGACGGTCGGGCCACCACCGCGCCTCGTTCCAGGCGAAGAAATGACGGAGCGGCGTGCCGGTCGGGAAATCGCGTGCGGTCAGCCGCATCGCGGTCAACTTCATCGCGGGGGGTCGCCGATGACGCGCAGCAATGCCGCTTCGAGCCGGCGCGATTGCCCGATAGCGCTGAAGCGGTCGGCGGCGACGACGCGACCCGCCGCGCCGAGGCGCCGGCCCAATTCGGGGCGCGCGATCAGGCTTTCGAGCGCATCGGCCAGCGCGCCCGGGTCGCCCTCGGGAACAAGAAGCCCGGTGCGGCCATGCTCGACCGCCTCGGCGATGCCGGCATGGCGCGTGCCGACGACCGGCGCACCCTCCGCCATTGCCTCGACGACGACGTTCGGCAAGCCCTCGGAATCGCCCGTTCGCGCCGTCACGCTGGGGACGCAAACCGCGACGGCGCCCCGCATCCGCCGGCGAACCTCGGGACCAGGTAACCATCCAGGGAAGGATACCTGTTGCAGCCCGCGGGCCTGTTCCTTGAGTGCGGCGGCAAGCGGTCCGTCGCCCACGAGCACCAGACTGATCGCCTTGCCGCAGCTTTCGAGCAGCCGCATTGCCTCGATCAGGTCGGCGCCGCCCTTTTTTTCGACAAAGCGCCCGACGAAAAGGACATAGGGCTCGACCGTTTGGATCGCTCGATGCGGTATCGGCTCATCGATCTCGACCCCCTGATGGATGACTTCCAGCTTGTCGGGCGGGAAGCCGCGCGCCAACAGCCGTTCGCGGACGAATTCCGAGACGCAGACAAACAGCGCCGCTTCGCGCTGCAACGCGGCAAGCCGACGGGCATAGATTTGCGGCACGAGGCGCCGGCGGTAATGTGTCTCCTTGGTCGCGTCGGCGCCGAGAAAGGTCACGACCAGCGGGATCCCGAGCGCGCGGGCGATCGGCAGGGCGAGCGCGCCACCGCGGCCGAAATGCGCGTGCACCAGGCGCGGACGCAACGCCCGCAGATCGGGTGTGGCGGGCAATACTCCGCAATGTCGGAACAGGCTCCGCTCGATCGCGCCGATCGGGCCGGCGCGCCCGACAATCAGCGGATCATCGGTCAGCGCGCTCGCGCCCTGGTCGAGGTGACAGCCGAGCCAGACCGGCGACAGAAGCTCGAAGCCGACATAAAAGCGGCGCAGAAACGAGACTTCCGACAGCGGCGCCAATCGGTGGCGATAGACCAGCACAGTGTCGCGAGGCTGGGAATTCGGGCTGATTGCTAGGGTTGGCCTATCTTCCGAATCGCAAGAGGTGGCTGGCACGGGCGCCCTGCGTCCTTCGAGACGCGCCCCTCCGGGACGCTCCTCAGGATGAGGGATTTTTGTGTGTGGCATAAATGGCTTACCTCATCCCGAGGAGGCCGCGAAGCGGGCGTCTCGAAGGACGCATCGCCATTGTCCCGCGCACCACTGGCTCATTCGAGCAGCGCCTCGTAGCGGGCGGCGACCGCGTCCCAGCTCAGGCCGCGCTGCGTCGCGAGCGCGGCGCGGTGCCACCGCCGCCACAGATCGTCGTCGCGCAGCACCGCGATCGCGGTCTCGGCGAACTCGCCGGGGCTGACCGCGATGCGGCCGGTCTGCCCGTCGACCACCCGCTCGGTGACGCTGCCGAGCGGCTGGACCACCGCCGGCACGCCCATCGCCTGCGCCTCGGCGAGCGCCAGACAGAACGTCTCGCCCGGATCGCCGCGGTAAAGCATCACGCGCGCGCCGGCGAGCAATGGGATCAGCCTGTCGCGCCCGACTGGCTGGTAGCGCCGCACCCCCAACTCGTGCAGCGCGTCGGCGCGGGCGAGCACTGCCTCCATGCGGTCCGCGGTCGGACCCGAAAGGCCGCCATAGACGGCCGGGCCGGCATAGATGTGCAGTTCGGCGTCGGGCATCTCGGGGGCGATCCGCGCCGTCCACAGATCGAGCAGCCAGTCGAGGCCGCGCAGCGGGTTCGAGGTAAAGATCGCGCGCGGCGCCGGGGGCTCGCGTTCGATGGCGTCGCGGAACCGGTCGAGCACGCCGTAGGGGATGATCTCGACCCCGCCGCGCGGCACCCACTCGGGAACCGTCCGCGCATGGTAGGCGCCGCTGACCACCAGGGTCGGGCGGTAGCGGGCGAGCGGCCACAGCATGCGCGGCTTTTTCAGATATCCCGCCGGGTTGTGCAGCCACAGCAGGCGCCGCCGCGCCCGCGCCGCGAGCCCGATCATCCGATGACCGCGATTGCCGATATAGAGATCGCAGCTCTCGGGCACGCCCTCGGCGAGCGGCGCCCACCCGACCTCGTTGTGGCGCAGGGTCGCGCGACACCGGCTGCGCGCTTCGACCTGATGGCCGCGAGCGGCCAGCGCCTCGGCGAGCGCGACAAACGCGGTTTCGGCCCCGCCGAGCGGCTCCGCCTCGGCTGTCCTGCCGTCGAAGGCGATGCCGTCATCGGCCATCACCACATCCGCCATCGCCACCCCGGAGGTCAATCGGGCTCGAGCCGCGCCTTCAGATAAGAGAGGATCGGGTACAGCGCGGCGCACAGCGCGATCAGAAAGCCGTACGGTCCCTCGCGATAGCCGCGGCGGCCGATGTAGCATTTCCAGAAGCGCGACGCGATGCGCCGCAGATTGGCGCCGAAGCTGCCGATGTCGCCGCTCTCGCGCAAATCCCGCGCCCGCGCCGATGTGTAGCGGTCGAGCCGGCGCAGCATGTCGGAGATGTCGCGGTCGATATGGTGCACCAGCCGCGCCCGCAGCGTCGGGCCCTGGGCGCCGGACAGGGCGATCGCCGGATGGACGCGCTGATCACCCCATTTCTTGGCATCGCGGCGGAACAGCCCGGCATGCGCCGAGCGGCCGAACGAGGCGCCCCAGCCCCAGCGCACCAGCCGGTCGCCGATGTAATTGTCGACCGGGATCAGATGCCACGCCGCCGGTGAACCCGCCACGACGGCGCGGATTTCGGCTGCGAGCTCCGGCCCGACCCGTTCATCAGCGTCGATTTCGAGGATCCACGCGCCGCCGCAATGGGCGATGCCGGTGTTGCGGCGCGGCCCCTCGCGCTCCCAGGCGCCCTCGACAAGGTGCTCGGTGAACCCGCGCGCGACCTCGCGCGAGCGGTCCTCGCAGCGGTCGAGCACGACGACGATCTCGTCGGCGAAGGCAAGGCGGGACAGGCAGTCGGCCAATTGCGCTTCCTCGTTGCGGGCGACGACGAGGGCGGAGAGTTGCGGTGGCCGGAGAACCGGCGGGTCGACCGTTACGACAGCCGACACCGGCTCGGGTATGGCAAGCGTCACGGTCCCGCTCCCGCGATCGCGCCAGGGCATTTCAATGGCTTGGGGGGCCGGGACAGTGGTCTCGGATAGACGCTGGTGCGTCCTTCGAGACGGCCGCTGCGCGCCCTCCTCAGGATGAGGTTAGTATCTAATGCCACAGACAAACCCTTCCTCATCCTGAGGAGCGCCCCGGAAGGGGCGCGTCTCGAAGGACGCATGGCGCCCGTGCAGCTGTCTTGGGGATGTGTGCATGCCCTGGTGCGACGGAAGGAGCGGCTTCGCTCGCGGCGCATTGCCGCCATAGAAGGCGCGCCGCGGCCTCGGCCATGTCGACCGACAGGCTGTCCATCAGCGTGCCGGTCGTGCGATGGTCGAAGCCCGGCCCAAACATCGCCTCGGGCGCCAGCGACGTGCGCGCCACCGCGGTGCCGGGACCCCAGGGCGCGTATTGCTCGACCGGGCTCGGACCGAACAGGCCCAAGGTGGGGGTGCCGGCCGCCGCGGCGAGACACATCAACCCGCTGGCATTGCCGACAAACAGCGCGCAGCGCCGCATCACCGCGGCCGCCGTCGGAAGATCGGTGCGGCCGACCAGGTCGATCAGGCGAGCGGGCGGTATAGCAGACAGGATCGGCGCGGCCTTGGCCCGTTCATGCTCCTCCGCCAAGACGGCTACCCGGCCTCCTGCGAAGGGCCCGGTCGGAGCGATCAGGCGCAGCGCCAGTTCGGCATACCGCTCGGGCCGCCATTCCTTGCCGATCCAGGCGGCTGCCGGGCCGATCGCCACCACCGGGGAGCCAGCCGGGAGCAGGATCGCCGCGGCTCGGTCGTGATGCGGCGCGGTCCACAGGCGCGGGCTCGGGGGCGGATCAAGCCCGAAGAGTTGACCAAGCTGCTGGACCCGGTGCTGATCGGGGTCGCCCTTTGCCATGACCCGGCGCTCATTGGCGCGCAACAGCCAAGCCAGCCCCGAACCGCGCAAATCGACGACAAGGTCCCATCGCTGGCCGGCGACAAGCGCGAACAGCCGCGCCCAGTGCAGCCCGAAACGCCGCTTCGGCACCGCGATCAGGCGCTCGATACCGGGGACGGCCGCAAAGAGCGGGGCCGAGATCGGGCCGGCGGCAATCGTCAAGCGCGCGCCGGGATAGCGATCGACCAGATAGGCCAGCAGCCCCATCGAAAACACGGCATCGCCGACCCGCGTCGCGGTGACGAACAGGATCTTCATATCGTTACTGCCGCCGCCAGATCGGCCGTGCGGGACCTCACACCTTTGCGAAGACGGCGCTGAGGATGTTGCTCAAGCCATCGTCGGGCTTGCGGATGCCATCTTCGATATTGCAGAAATTCAACAGCTCAAACCCCATTTTTTTCATAAAAAGCGTCAGCGATTGGTGATTGAAATGCCATAAATGTTCGTTTGGCTTGCGGTGCTTCCAGTTTTCGAACCAGTCGTTCGACGGGTAATGGCACCATGGCAAACTGATGCAGACGAATTTTGCCCGGAGATCGCGAACGACGGCGATGTCCTCGAAATGTTCGAGGGAATCAAAAAAGGTCACGACCTCGACCGGCCGATCGAACATCGAGTCGAGGACCGGAATATCGTGCAGCGGATATATCGGGGCAATGTCGTACCCATAAATTTCGGGGACCGCGCGCTGCGCCACCCGGAGGAAATCTCCGCCGCCATAGCCGACGTCGAGCAGCGACTTGGGGACATGACCGATCGATCCGACAACATAGCCGAAACGCAAATTGGACATCGCCTCGCGCGGCGCCGCCGCGTAGGCGCGCCCGATATAGGTCTCGTCATAGACGAACTTGTCGTAGGTTACCTGATAGATGACCCCCTCGGGGCTCCTGGCGTAATTGTCCAGCAACGGATAGGTCGGATGCAGCGCGGCGGCCTTGCGTGGAGGCGGGGCATCAGCGTCGTTGCGTGCGGCGCTGCCCGAACGGTCTTTGGCCGCCAAGCGCGGGACGGGACCATTCCGGCTCGCGTCGGGCGCTGAAACATCCCGGCGATGCGCGCCCGGAATCGCAACGCGCCCGGTCACATCATGCATACCTTGGCGATTCCTCAACGAGAGCGAAGCGGAGCTTGCCGACAACCTCATTCGGTATGCGCATTGCCCCCTCCAGCGGTCACGGAAGCAGCAATCCCCGGTCTCGGCAACCCTTTTCAGCAACTCCCGACCGCGGTGCGGCGTCATGGGCGCCGACTGGGAACCACATTATGTCTCGTCGAGCCAGCGGCGATGCAACCAGAACCATTGTTCGGGCCGCTCGCGAATCCAGCCTTCGAGAGTGGCGTTGACGTCGAGCATCAAGGCCGCGACGTCGCCGCCCCTTCTGCCGGTATCGGGCGAGGGCAGCGGCGGATAGAGGGTGAGGCGGAAGCGCGCGCCCTGAAGCCGCTCGACCCGCGCCGGTAAAACGTCGCAATCGAACCGCAGCGCGAGCAGCGCCAGCGTCGGCGCGGTCATCGCCGGCCGGCCGAAAAACGGGACCGCGATCCCCTCATTGAGCTTCTGGTCAATGAGGATCGTCAGAAGCGCGCCGCGCCGCAACGCCGCTATCGCACGGCGTCCGACCGCCTCCTTCGGGATGAACTCCCCCTCTGCTCCGCGGAACCGCAGAATCATCCGGTCGATCAGCGGATTGTTCGCGGAGCGGTAGATCTGGGCGATGTCCGCGCCGTATTGGGCGGCGGCGAGCGCGGCGATTTCCCAATTCGCCAGATGGGCGGAAAAGAGGATGAGCCGCCGGCCCGCGGCAATCGCCCGCTCGACATGCTCCAGGCCGCGGATTTCGACCCGATTGGTCTCCACGCGGCCGGTCTCCACGCCGCCGACGGATGCGAGGATTCGGATCCGGCGCAGGTGCGGATACTCAGCGGCGACGCGGCCGAGATTGTCCCACATCCCCCGCAGCACCGCCTCGATCTCGCTCGCCGACAAGTCCGGTAGCGCGGCGCCGATGTGGTGGCGCGCCCGCTTGGATATCCCGAGACGGGGGCCGATCCGGCGTCCGAGCCAGCCGCCGACGCCGGAGGCGACGTCGAGCGGCACGGCGCCGAGAACGCCGAACAGGACCGCGGCGCCCCAAGCCTCGACGCGATGCCGCCACTCCACCCGGGCAGCTCCGCTCCCGGCTTTCAGCGACGCCGCCATGCGCCCAAATCCAAGATGGCGAGCGCGAGCGTCGCGGCCGCGAGCGCGGCGGCGGCGGCGGCATAAAGCCCGAATGGCGCAATCGGCAGCAATAACCCGGCCAATAGCGGCCCGATCCCCGCGCCGAGATCGCGCCAGGTGGCCATGCGCGCGATCGCCGGCACACGCTGCCCGCCGGGGTTGGCGAGGGCGGCAACGGGCGCGGCGAGGGGCGCCAGCATGCCGCGCAGCAACAGGACGGCGATGACGCCGGCCCACAAGATCCCGATGCTGATAGCGGCATAGGCGACGGCCGACGCCAAGGACAGCACGATCAGCGAGCGCGCCGCGCCGCAGCGCTCGGCGATGGCGCCGCTCACCGGGCCGAGCGCGATTTCCGCGACGTAGCGCAGCGCGAGCGCGCAACCGGCGGCCACAACGGCGCTGTCGGGCGACGCGGCGCTCGCCAGCACCGCCAGGCCGATCACGAATATGCCGTCGAGCGTCAGGCCCTGGATGAAGGACCACAGATCGAGCGGCGACGGCGGGCGGAGCCGGCGCCCCCCGACGCGCAATCTCTGCCCAGGCCCGCCCGGCAGCCGGGCCGCGAAGGGGAGCGCCAATACGGCGACGCAGGCCAGCGCCAGGAACACCGCGCGCGGGCCCACGGTCTCGGTCAGCGCCGCCGCGCCAAGGAGGCCGAGCATCGGTCCCGCCGCGATGATCGCCCGCGACCGTCCACTGCGCGACGAGGCGCGGTGCGCTTCGCTGGTCGCCTGAGCCTGCGTCGCGATGTTGAGCGCGGCGAAGGACAAGCCCCACATCAGGCGGGTCAGCAGCAGCAGCCCGACCCCGGACAAGACCGCGTAGCCCAACGTCGCCCCGGTCGCGCCCAATGTCGCCGCGACACAGGCGGCGCGCGGCCCAAACCGCTCGTAGCCGCGCGCGACCCAGCCATACCCGGCGATCCGCACCAGCCGATTGGCGGCGAGCAGCAGTCCCGCTTCCGGCAAGGTCACGCCAAAGCCGTCGGCGTAAAGCGGCAGCAGCAGATAGAGCACCGTGTCGCCGGGCAGCGTCAGCCCCAGCGTCAGCGAGGCATGGCGCGAGGCCCGATCGGCGGCTTCCGGCGGTACGCCGGGCATCGGCACGGCCCGGACGCCGGTATCGCTCGTCATCGGTGGTTGCTGCTCCAACCCTCGCAATGCGTATCATCGCAAACCATTAAATAGGATATGCGCCCTAACGCCGGGTGTCACAGCCGTTGCGGGGTCTCAGCCGATGCTCAACGCCAGCTTCGTTCTCTTTGAACAGCGCGGGATCGTCGCCGTGTCGGGGCCCGACCGTCGCGGCTTTTTGCAAGGGCTGGTGTCGAACGATGTGGAGAAGGTCGGACCGAACCGGGCCGTGTACGCGGCGCTGCTGACCGCGCAGGGCAAATATCTGCACGATTTCATCATGGTCGAGGAGGGTGATGCGATCTGGCTCGACGCCGAGGCGGCGCGGCTCGCCGATCTGAAGCGCCGGCTGTCGCTCTACCGGCTGCGCGCCAAGGTCGAGCTTGCCGAGCGGCCCGATCTCGCGGTCGCCGCGGTATTCGGCGACGGCGCATTGTCGGCGCTGGGACTGCCGGAGGAGCCCGGAGCCGCGCTCGGATGGAACGGCGGGGTGATGCTGGTCGACCCGCGGCTGGCGGCGCTTGGCGCGCGCATGATCCTGCCGCGCGAGGCGCTGCTTCCGGCGCTGGCCCGGTTGCCGCTGGCCGAGGCCGATTTCGCGGACTATGACCGCCACCGCCTTGCCCTAGGCATCCCCGACGGCAGCCGCGACCTGGTTATCGACAAATCGATCCTGCTCGAAAGCGGCTTCGACGAATTGAACGGCGTCGACTGGCAAAAGGGCTGCTATATCGGCCAGGAGCTGACCGCGCGCACCAAATACCGAGGCCTGATCAAGAAGCGCTTGTTCCCGGTGCGCATCGACGGCCCGGCGCCGCCACCCGGCACTATCGTGATGATGGAGGGGCGCGACGCCGGCGAGATCCGGTCCAGCCATGAAGGCTTCGGTATCGCCCTCTTACGCCTCGACGCGGTGTCGGAAAGCCGCACTCTATCCGCAGACGCCGCGACGCTCGTTCCGCTGCGCCCGGATTGGATGCGGATCGAGGCCGAAAGCCCCTCACCCTCCCGCGCCTGACGGCGCGGGTCCCTCCCTCTCCCCGCAAGCGGGGCGAGGGTAAACACGTGGCGCCGTTTGTCTCCCTCTCCCCGCTTGCGGGGAGAGGGCTGGGGTGAGGGGCAGACCTTACGCCGTGCCGCCGCCCGATTCGCCGGCCAGTTCGGCCTGGGCGGCGGCGAGGCGGGCGATCGGCACGCGGTAGGGCGAGCACGACACGTAATCGAGCCCGATACGGCGACAGAAATGGATCGACGCCGGGTCGCCGCCATGCTCGCCGCAGATGCCGAGCTTGATGTCGGGCCGGGTCGCGCGGCCGCGTTCGGTGGCGATCTTTATCATCTCGCCGACCCCCTCGGTGTCGAGCGTCACGAACGGGTCGTGCTCGAAAATCCCGGCTTTCTGGTAGGCCCCGATAAAGCTCGCCGAATCGTCGCGCGAGATGCCGTAGACGGTCTGCGTCAAATCGTTGGTGCCGAAGCTGAAGAATTCGGCGCTTTCGGCGATCTGGCCGGCGAGCAGCGCCGCGCGCGGCAATTCGATCATCGTGCCGACCAGATAAGGCAGCGTGACTCCTTCCCTGGTCATGACCTCGCCGGCGACCCGGTCGACGATCGCCTTCAGGATGTCGAACTCGCGCCGGGTCGCGATCAGCGGCACCATGATTTCGGGCTCGACCGCCTCGCCGGTCTCGCGCATCACCGCGACCGCGGCCTCGAAGATCGCCACCGCCTGGGTCTCGTAGATCTCGGGATAGGTGATGCCGAGCCGGCAGCCGCGATGGCCGAGCATCGGGTTGGTTTCGTGCAGCGCGTGGGTGCGGTGGCGCACCTCGGCGATGCTTCTGCCGGTCAGCCGCGCCAGCTCCTCGAACTCGGGCTCGGTCTTGGGCAGGAATTCGTGCAATGGCGGGTCGAGCAGCCGGATGGTCACCGGCAGGCCGCGCATGATCCGGAAGATTTCGGTGAAATCGGCGCGCTGCATCGGCAGCAGCTTGGCGAGCGCGGCGCGGCGGCCGGGCTCCTCGTCGGCCATGATCATCTCGCGCATCGCGCCGATGCGGTCGGCCTCGAAAAACATGTGCTCGGTGCGCGACAGCCCGATCCCCTCGGCGCCGAAGCCGCGCGCCGCGCGGGCGTCGACCGCGGTCTCGGCATTGGCGCGGACCTTGAGCTTGCGCACCCCGTCGGCCCAGCCCATCAGCATCGCGAAATCACCCGACAGCCTGGGCTGGATCGTCGGTACTTCGCCGGCCATGATCTCGCCGGTCGAGCCGTTGAGCGTGATCAGATCGCCGGCCCGCACGAGGTGATTGCGCACGGTCAGCGTGCCGGCGGCATAGTCGATGCGCAGATCGCCGGCGCCCGAGACGCAGGGCCGCCCCATGCCGCGCGCGACGACGGCGGCGTGGCTCGTCATGCCGCCGCGCGTGGTCAGGATGCCCCTTGCGGCGTGCATGCCGTGGATGTCTTCGGGGCTGGTCTCGATCCGCACCAGGATCACGCTTTCGCCGCGGCTGGCGGCGGCCTCGGCCTCGTCGGCGGAGAACACGACCTTGCCCGAGGCGGCGCCGGGCGACGCTGGCAGGCCGCGCGCCAGTACCGTGGTCTTGGCGCTCGGGTCGAGCATCGGGTGCAGCAGTTGATCGAGCGAATCGGGCGCGATGCGTAAAATGGCTTCCTCGCGGCTGATCCGGCCCTCTTCGACCAGCGCAACCGCGATCTTGAGCGCCGCCTGTGCGGTGCGCTTGCCGGTGCGGGTCTGCAGCATCCACAATTTGCCGCGCTCGACGGTGAACTCGATGTCCTGCATGTCGCGGTACTGGTCTTCGAGGATTTGCCTCACCTGGAGCAGCTCGCCGAACATTTCGGGCATGACCTCCTCCATCGCCGGCAGCGTCGAATGGCCCGCCATTTTGCCGGCGATCGTCAGGTGCTGCGGGGTTCGGATGCCGGCGACGACGTCCTCGCCCTGCGCGTTGACCAGGTATTCGCCGTAGAACTCGTTGACCCCGGTCGACGGGTTGCGGGTAAAGGCGACGCCGGTCGCGCAATCCTCGCCCCTATTGCCGAACACCATCGCCTGGACGCTGACCGCGGTACCCCAATCGGCGGGGATGTTGTGCAGCCGCCGATAGGTCACGGCGCGCGTGTTCATCCACGAGCCGAACACCGCCGCGATCGCGCCCCATAGCTGCTGGTGGATATCCTGCGGGAAGGGCTTGCCGGTGTGGGCCGCGACCACGTCCTTGAAGCCGGCGACGATCGCCTGCCAATCCTGCGCGCCGAGTTCGGTGTCGAGCACCGCGCCGGTCTCGATCTTATGGTTCTCGATCAGCGCCTCGAAATAATGGTGCTCGATGCCGAGCACGACCTGACCGTACATCTGCAAAAAGCGGCGATAGCTGTCATAGGCGAAACGCTGGTCGCCGCTCTGGCGCGCGAGGCCGGCGACGGTCTCGTCGTTGAGCCCGAGATTGAGGACGGTGTCCATCATGCCGGGCATCGAGGCGCGCGCCCCCGAACGCACCGAGACGAGCAGCGGCTTTTGCGGGTCGCCGAAGCGGGCGCCGATGGCCTCTTCGATCGCGGCCAGCGCGTCGGCGACCTGCGCCTCCAGCTCGGCCGGATAGGTATTGCCGTTGGCATAAAAATGGGTGCACAGCTCGGTCGTGATCGTAAAGCCGGGCGGCACCGGCAGCCCCAGATTGCTCATCTCGGCCAGATTGGCGCCCTTGCCGCCGAGCAGATCCTTCATCCCGGCCCGCCCCTCCGCCGCCCCCCCGCCAAAGCGGTAGACCCATTTGGTCATGGGCTGTTCATCCCTCGATTTGGGAAAAATCGGCGACCTGGTTCATCACCGCGCGGATGCGCGAGAGCAGCCGCAGCCGATTCTCGCGCAGCTCCGGATCGTCGGTGTTAACGGTCACCTTGTCGAAAAATGCGTCAACCGGCGCTCGCAGGGAGGCCAGCGCGGCCATAGCGTCGTCAAACCGCTCTGCTTCGAGAGCGCTAGCGGCTCGCGGGGTCACCTCACGAAGAGAGCGCTCAAGCACGGTTTCCTCGGGTTGGCGCAGCCGATCTCGAAGAACCGCTCTGCCATAAGAGCAATTATCCCGCCTCTCCTCGATTGCAACGATATTCGAGGCGCGCCGGTACGCGATCAATAGATTGGCGCCGTCCTCGGTTTCAAGAAATTCCTGCAAGGCCCGAACTCGTCTGATGAAACGGGTAAGATCGTCCTCGTGTATGACTTCGCGGAATTGGGGTCCCGTTTCGACCCGACCTGGTCGCCGTGCAGCCTCGATCAAGTCGTGACCAATGCCTTGCTCCCGGACATGGACGCGAAGTCGATCGAAAATGAAATCGATTAGCGCCTCATCGAGCATCAAATTGTCTGGGGGCTGCTCGTCACGGGAGCCAGCGGTTCGCCTTAGGGTTTGAACTGCGCCCTGCAAGCAACCACGCAGCGGGAGCCGCAGCTCATTTTCCAATATCAGCCGGATCACGCCCTGCGCCGCGCGCCGCAGCGCGAATGGGTCGCGCGAGCCGGTCGGCCTCTCGTCGATCGCGAAAAACGCAGCGAGGCTATCGATCTTGTCGGCTAACGCGACAATAATGCTCACCGGCGCAGTCGGGCAGGTGTCGTTCGGCCCTTGCGGCTTGTAGTGGTCGGCGATGGCATCGGCGACGGCTCGGTCCTCGCCGTCATTGAGCGCGTAATGGCGGCCCATGACGCCTTGCAATTCGGGAAACTCGCCGACCATGCCGGTCGACAGGTCGGCTTTCGCCAGGTGTGCGGCTCGTTGCGCCAATCGGGCCAACTCTGCGCCGGCAAGCCCCCACCCTAACCCTCCCCCGCTTGCGGGGGAGGGGATTGCGTGCGGCGCGGCGTTCCCCTTATCAAACCCTCCCCCGCTAGCGGGGGAGGGCAGGGTGGGGGCCGCGGCCGCAGGCCGCGACAGCTGCTCCGCGAGAAAAGCCGCCAGGTGCTCCATTCGCAGCACCTTGTCGCGCACACTCCCGAGCTTGGCGTGATAGACGCGATCCTTCAGCGCTTCGACACGATCTTCGAGCCGAATTTTGCGGTCCTGCTCCCAGAAAAAGCGGGCGTCGGCGAGGCGGGCGCGCAGGACCCGTTCGTTGCCGGCGACGATCGTCCGGCCGTCGTCGGGGGTCCGGTTGTTGGCGACGAACAGGAAGCGCGGCGCCGGGGTGCCGTCGGCGGTCAGGCATGAGAAATATTTCTGGTGGGTGCGCATCGCGGTCGCCAGCACCTCGGCCGGCAATTCCATGCTGGCGGCGTCGATCGCCCCCATCAGCACGACCGGCAACTCGACCAGCCCGGTCACCTCGTCGAGAAGCCCGGGATCGGGCTTAACGGTGAGCCCCTCGGTCGCGGCACGCTCGTCGAGGTCGGCCGCGATCAGGCCGCGGCGGCGGTCATGGTCGAGGATTACGTGGGCGGCTTCGAGGCGCTCCAGGTAATCGGCGGCGTTGGCGACAGCGATCTCGTCGGTGGATAGAAAACGGTGGCCGCGCGTCGTCCGGCCGACCGGAACGCGCCCATCTCCCTTGGCGAGCGGCAGGGGCAAAACCGCGCCGTCGAACAGGCAGATGACCGAAACCAGCGGTCGCACCCAGCGCAATGACGACGCCGGGTAGCGCATCGATTTCGGCCAGGGCAGCTCGGTGATCGCGGCGTGCAGCAACTCGGGCAGCACCTCGGCGGCGGGGCGGCCCGGCCGTTGCACCACCGCGAAATAAAATTCGCCGCGACCGGTGTCGCGAACCTCGCATTGTTCGATCGAGGCCAGGCCGGCGGCGCGCACAAAGCCGTCGAGCGCGGTCGGCGGGGCGCCGACCCGGGGGCCGCGACGCTCCTCGCTGCGGTTCGGCTGGCGCTCGGGGATGCCGTCGGCGATCGCCGTCAGCCGGCGCGGCGTCACGTAGCCGCGCAAATTCGCGGCCGGGATTTCGGCGGCGGCGAGCTTGTCGCGGATCAGCGCGCTCAGATCCTCGATCGCGCGGCGCTGCATCCGCGCCGGGATTTCCTCCGACAGCAATTCGAGAAGCAATTCGCCCACGCTAGCCGCCTTCTCCCCACCCCGTCATGGCCGGGCTTGACCCGGCCATCCAGGAGCCACTCGGCAAGAGCTGGAGCGAACCCTCGTGGATGGCCGGGTCAAGCCCGGCCATGACGGGGAGCAGGGGGCGAGCGCGGATGGTCATGGGCGTGCCTTGTCCGTCCCGGCGAGCCAGGCTTCGCAGCAGGCGCGGGCCAGCGCGCGGACCCGGCCGATATAGGCGGCGCGCTCGGTGACGCTGATCACGCCGCGCGCGTCGAGCAGATTGAACAAATGGCTCGCCTTCAGGCACTGGTCATAGGCCGGCAACGCGATCGCGCGGGCGATCAGCGCTTGGCACTCGGCCTCGGCATCGGCGAAATGGGCGAACAGCCGGCCGGTGTCGGCGGCCTCAAAATTATAGGCCGAGAACTCGCGCTCGGCGCGCTTGAACACGTCGCCATAGGTGATCCGCTCGGGACCGGTCCTGCCGTTGAAATCGAGGTCGTAGACGCTCTCGACCCCCTGCACGTACATCGCCAGGCGTTCGAGCCCATAGGTCAATTCGGTCGATACCGGGTCGCACTCGATGCCGCCGACCTGCTGGAAATAGGTGAACTGGCTGACCTCCATGCCGTCGAGCCACACTTCCCAGCCGAGCCCCGAGGCGCCGAGGGTCGGGCTCTCCCAATCATCTTCGACAAAGCGGATGTCGTGCCGCGCGGCGTCGATGCCGAGCGCGGCGAGGCTGCGCAGATAGAGCTCCTGACTGTCCGCCGGCGCCGGCTTCAGGATGACCTGCAGCTGGTAATAATGCTGCAGCCGGTTCGGGTTCTCGCCGTAGCGGCCGTCGGTCGGGCGTCGCGAGGGCTGGACATAGGCGGCGCGCCACGGGTTCGGTCCGAGCGAGCGCAGCGCCGTCGCCGGATGAAACGTGCCGGCGCCGATCTCGACGTCGTAGGGCTGCAAGATCACGCAGCCCTGATCCGCCCAAAAGCGCTGCAATCCGAGGATCAGCGACTGGAAGCTCGACCCGGCGGCGGGGGCAATCATCGCATGACCTGGGTTTCCGGGAGATCAGAGCGGTTGCGGGCAGCCGGTCTTGCCGCAGCCGCGGGCGCTGGCCACGACATAGGCGCCGCAGCTGCGGCAGGCGACCAGATCCTCGATCGCGGCTTGCGGCTGCGGCGCTGGCGCGTCGCGTTGGCGCACGGCCCGGGGCGGCAATCGATCGAACCAGCGGATTGCGTACCACACCACGAACCCCAACAGGATCATCAGCAGGATTTTGGGGGTGGACAGCATCGGTCAGGTGTATGGGAGCGGGGTGGGGCGGTCAACATTCATAGGCCGAAGCGGGCCCACAATGCCCGCGCTTCGAGCCAGTCGAGGAAATCGGCGACCGGCGCCGCCATCGCGCCGTGCGGCTCGCGCCCGACAAACGGCCGCAACCGCGGCAGCCACCAGCGCCGCCGGCGCTCGGTCGCGATCACCACCAGCTTGACGTTTTCGCCAAAACGCGCCCGCATCACCGAGCGCAGATCGCCGATGCCGTCAATCAGGCCGCGCGCCAAGGCCATGCGGCCGGTCAGCACCTCGCCGCTGAACAGGGCCTCGTCCGCCGCGTCGATCTTGCCGACGCGGCGGCGGCGGACATGCTCCTTGAAGCTGTCGTGGATGTCCTGCTGCAAAGCGATCAGGCGCGCGACGTCGGCGGGGTCCTCGGGCAGAAACGGATCGAGCATCGCCTTGTTGTCGCCCGCGGTGTGCAGCCGGCGCTCGATGCCGAAGCGCTCGATCAACCGGTGGACGCCAAAGCTCGCGGTGACGACCCCGATCGAGCCGACCAGCGAGGCGTCCTCGGCATAGATTTCGTCGCCGGCCAGCGCCAGCCAATAGCCGCCCGACGCGGCGACATCCTCGGCGAAGGCGACGACCGGCACGCCCCGCTCGTCGGCCAGCTGGCGGATGCGGCGGAACAGCAGCGCCGATTGCACCGGCGACCCGCCGGGCGAGTTGATCGCCAGCGCGACCGCACTGAGGCGGGAGGCAGCAAAGGCTTTTTCCAGCGCGGCGGCGTGGCTCGCCAGCGACAACCCGTCGCGCGACGGCCGCGCCGCGATGACCCCGTCAAAGCGCAACACCGTGACGACCGGCGGCGGGTTGCGCAGGCGCTCGATCGGCAGCAGTTTCAGGAGGTCGCGCAGGTTCATGCCTGGCAAGATGGGGATTGCCGCGACATATGCGTAGGGCGGAAAAGCGCAGCGCATTCCGCCAGCGCTCTCGCATCGCGGCGGAATGCGCTGCGCTTTTCCGCCCTACAGCGCGAGCGCCTCGCCGCCGCGCAGCACCGCTTCCGCCCCGGCGGTGAACCGGCCGTCGGCATCGTGCAAGACCAGCCCGGGCAGGAGCCGCGCCGGCGTTGCGACCTGCTTGCGCGCGCGAACCAATATGCGGCTGGCCGCCCGTCCGGCGGCCGGCCACAGCGGAAAGATCGCGATGTCTCCGGCGCGGCCGGCGAGATGGCCGAGCAGCGCGTCGACCCGGTCGGCCCGGTGCACAAAAATCAGCGTGCCCTTGCCCCGCACCATCGCGAGCGCGAACCGCACCCAGTCGCCGAGATCGGCGTCGCCTTCGATCGTCGCCGCCGCCTTCGCCGGGTCGGGCGCCGGCGTGCCGCGGCCGCGCGGGAGGAACGGCGGGTTCGCCATCACATGATCGAACATGCCGGGGCTGAGCTGCGGCGGCGGCTGCAACAGAGCGCCGGCGATCGCCGAGACGCGCGAGCCCATGCCGTTGAGCGCCGCATTGTCGCCGGCCAGCCGAACCAGATCGCGCTGCATGTCGAGCCCGACGATGCGGCAATCCGGCGCCCGCGCGGCCAGGCACAGCATTGCCGCACCGGCGCCGCAGCCGATGTCGAGAACCAGCTGGTGCGGCTCGGCGGGAACCGCGGCGGCCAGAAAGATCGGATCGATCGAGACGCGAGCCCCGTTAGCCGGCTGCCTGAAGCGGACGCGCCCGCCGAGGAGGGTGCCCTCGGTGATGGCGGCGTCTGTGATGGCTGCACCAAACTCGGGCGCGGTCAGCGCAGCTCCTCCTCGGCCGCCGCGATAACCGCGCGAGCCCGGCGATGATCGCCTTCCGCAACCATCAATCGGCGCGGGATCGCCCCGATGCTGCCTTCGACAAGGCTGGTATGATGATCGAGAACAAGGCTGTCGATGCCGGAATCACGCAGCCGGACCTGTGCCCAGGACAGGCGGACAGGGTCGTTGGTGCGCAGCAATTCCCGCATTCCTCGCCCATCGGTCTCACGCCGGCTTATGTACCGGCTTATGTCCGGCACTTGACATCTCAGGTCATTCTATGCTCGCTCGCGCTCCGGCGCGTCAAGCTCGTCGGCCCGCCGCGCGACGGCAGAGCTCAAGCATAGGAGACCCCTTTGGCGCCGGTGACGGGTATCGACCGCGACCTCGAAACGTCCCAACCGTCGCTTGACCCGCTGTTCCGCCTGCTCGCCGCCGATCTCGACCGGGTCAACGCGCTGATCGTCCAGCGCATGCACAGCCCGGTGGCGCTGATCCCGCAACTCGCCGGGCACATCGTCGCGGCCGGGGGCAAGCGCCTGCGCCCGATGCTGACCCTGGCCTGCGCCGGGCTGTGCGGCTATCGCGGCGACCGGCACATCGCGCTCGCCGCCGCGGTCGAATTCATCCATACCGCGACCCTGCTGCACGACGATGTTGTCGATTCGAGCGATCTGCGGCGCGGCCGCGACACGGCGAACGCCGTGTGGGGCAACAAGCCGGCCGTGCTGGTCGGCGATTTCCTGTTTGCCCGGTCGTTCGAGCTGATGGTCGAGGACGGCTCGCTGCGCATCCTGGAGATCCTGTCGCGCGCCGCCGCGGTGATCGCCGAGGGCGAGGTCGGCCAGCTGGTCACCGCCAACGACACCGCGACGACCGAGGGCGCCTATCTCGAAATCATCGAAGCCAAAACCGCCGCGCTGTTCGCCGCGGCGAGCCGGATCGGCGCGGTGATCGCCGAGCGCCCGGCGGCCGAGGAGGCGGCGTTGGATCGGTTTGGCCGCAACCTCGGCATCGCCTATCAGCTGATCGACGACATGCTGGATTTTTCGGCGCGTCAGAGCGAGCTCGGCAAGTCGGTCGGCGACGATTTCCGCGACGGCAAGATCACCTTGCCGATCCTGATCGCCTTTGCCCGGGGCGACGCGGAGGAGCGCGCCTTCTGGCGGCGCACGCTCGAACAGAGCGACCAGGACGACGGCGATCTCGAACGGGCGATGCGGCTGGTCGAGCGCCGGGGCGCCTTGGCCGAGACCTTGGCGCGCGCCCGTCTCTATGCTGCCGAGGCGGCAGCGGCGCTGGCGCCGTTCCCGGACGGGCCGTTGCGCCGCGCTCTGATAGAGACCGCCGCCTTCGCCACCGCGCGCGGCTTCTGACCGCGCCGAGCAGGGCGCGAGATCCGGTTGCGCCGCGACCGCATCTTGCCTATATATCGCGGCCGGTCGGCGGAGTGTAGCTCAGCCTGGTAGAGCACTGTCTTCGGGAGGCAGGGGCCCCGAGTTCGAATCTCGGCACTCCGACCAACTGCCTCAGATATTTAGCGCCACTCTTGGACAGTGCCTTTTGGTTCATTTGAACCTGGAGGCTCCGGCCCGGCCCGATGTTGGACGCATCGAACCGGGCCTAACCAGTTCCACGCTGGAGGGCGCGGTCATGGCTGAAAACAGAGCCTACATCATCGCAAGATTCTGGTCGAAGGTCCGCGTCGAGCGGCCGACCGAGTGCTGGCCGTGGACGGGCGGGCACGGCGACAAGGGTCACGGGCGGTTTAAAATCGCCGGTAAGTTGGTTTCGGCCCATGTTTTTGCATATGAATATTTCTTCGGCCAGATCCCCGACATGCCGGGCTATCACGGCGCTGTTGTCCGGCATCGCTGCGACAACCCGCCATGCTGCAATCCGGCGCATCTACTGGCCGGAACACAAGCGAGCAACGTGGCCGACATGGTGGCGAGAGGCAGATCAATCGGACAGCGCTCAAGCCTATCGCCCGAGACCATAGCAACGGTCGCCGCAGCCGCGGGCACGCTGGCGGAGATTGCCGCATTGCACGGCGCGACGATCGACCAGGTGAAATGGTATCGCAGCGAACGGTATCGGCAACAATGCCGGCCTCCTGCGCCGCCGATCGCCAGAGAAACGCCAGATCGGGAGGCGGATCACGAGTCAGCCCCGCCGGTTGTGCCGCAATCTCAGGGTCGCTTGCTATGAACGCACGCCATCGCCTGACACGGCAGCGGCACGGGGTGTTCCTGCGGCGTTCGGGAGGCTCCCGATGAGGCACCCGGAATATCTTCTGGCGTTGCTGCCGATAATCGCGCTGGGCGCGCCGGTGCTCTGGCGGGTGTTCATGCGCTTTTGGAACGCAGGAGGCCCCGATGACCGCGCCCGATAGCGACGCCGAGCGGCTGGAAGGTATGCGTCAGCACGCCGATGTCGGTGCTTTGCGCATCGCTGACACCGACGGGTATTTCCTGCTGCGCCTGATCGCCGAGCGCGACGCGGAGATCGCCCGGCTGCGAGAGGCAAACAAAACAGAGGCGTTCCTGGACAATTTTGACGCGGCGCTAGCCCATAACGAAGCCCGGCTGCGCTCCCAAGCCGCACCCAACGGGGATGCGCTGGAACGGGCGGCTCAGATAATTCACCGAGCATACGAAGCGGCGAAAGGGCAAGCCGAGAACGACGGTGCGGAGCGCGGGTGGAGCACAGAGTCCATCAGGATGATGACTGAAGCATCGCGGTTTGGCAGCTTACGGG
>CAMATN010000040.1 GCA_945861155.1 Rhizobium sp. Q54 | reverse complement strand
CGAGCCGGGCTAAGCGGCGGAATGCGCTGCGCTTTTCCGCCCTACGAGGCGATCACCCCGGAACCGGCGAGAGCGGCTATCTCGGCGGCTGAGAAACCCGCCTCGGCGAGCACCTCCGCATTGTGCTCGCCGATGCGGGGCGGCTGGCGGTAGAGGCCGGGGCGGCGGTGGTCGGCGCCGAACTCGATCGGCAGCGCCGGCAACCCGGCGATCTTGCCGTCGCCGCCGCCGAAGCGCGACACCAGCACGTCGACCAGCCCGCCGGTCGCCAGCAGATGCGGATCGGCGAACAGGTCTCCGGGCTGACCGACCGGCGCCCACGACACGTTGGCGCGCTCGCAGCGCCGCTCGATTTCGGTCTGCGGGAGTTTGCCGAGGATCTCCTGCAAGGCCGGGATCAGCCACGCGCGTTCGGCCAGGCGCATGACGTTGGTGCTAAGGCGAGGGTCGGCCGCCAGCTCCTCCAGGCCGAACTCGTCGACAAACCGGACCCATTGCTGGTCGCTGGTGACGCCGATGAAGAGCTGCCCGCCGCCCGATGCGGCGAACACCTCGTAGATCGCCCAGGCGCCGCGCCGCGCCGGCATCGGCCGCGCGTCGAGCCCGGTTGCCGCCATGCCGGCCATGTGCGTGCTCATCAGGAACGCGGCGCTTTCGAACAGCGCGCTCGACACGCGCTGGCCGCTTCCGGTGGTCTCGCGCTCGCGCAGCGCGGCCTGCGCGGCGACGACGCCGAACACCGCGCCCATGATGTCGATGACCGAGGCGCCGGCGCGCAGCGGCTGACCCACCGGACCGGTCATGAACGCGAGCCCGGCCTGGAACTGGACGACTTCGTCCAATGCCGGGCGGTGCTCGTAGGGGCCGGCGAGGTAACCCTTCAGCGCGAGATAGACGAGGCGCGGGTTGATCGGCGCCAATTGCTCATAGCCGCAGCCGAGTCGCTCCATCGTGCCGGGGCCGAAATTCTCGATCACGACATCGGTCGTGGGGACCAGGCGGTGGATTACCGTCCGCCCCTCGGGCCGCTTCAGATCGACCGCGAGGCTGCGTTTGTTGCGGTTAAAGGCGGCGAAAAACCCGGCCCCGAACCCGCCGAGCCCTCTGGTGTGATCGCCGTGCGGCGCCGGCTCGATTTTGACCACGTCGGCGCCGAGTTCGGCGAAGATCAGCCCGGCGGTCGGACCCATCACCGTATGGGTGAACTCCAGGACCCTGAGGCCGGCAAGCGGGGTTGCCGCCATTAGCTTGCCTGAACGGAATGCTGCATCAGCATCTTGCGTCCTTCGAGACGCGCTTCCGGCATCCGCCGGCAGCGCTCCTCAGGATGACGGGTATTTGTGTGTGGCATTAAAGACTTACGTCATCCTGAGGAGGCGTGCGGAGCACGCCGTCTCGAAGGACGAACCGCGCGGGAGCCAATCCCTTAGGCGGCGGCCTTGCGGCGGAAGGCGTCGAGGCTGCCGGCGTGGACCAGTTCGCTCGGCAGGACATGGCCGACGATCACTTCCGCCATGCGGCCGACCTCGATCAGCGCGTCGAGATCGATGCCGGTGTCGATGCCCATCTCCTCGCACAGCAGCACCAATTCCTCGGTGCAGATGTTGCCGGCCGCCAGCGGTTGCCCGGCGAACGGACAGCCGCCGAGCCCGCCGACGGTCGAATCGAATTGCGTCACGCCGAGCTTCAACGCGGCGTGCGCGTTGGCGATCGCGAGGCCGCGCGTGTCGTGCAAATGCAGCGCGATCTTCATGTCGGGCCAGCGGCTGCGGACTTCGCCGATGCCGCGCTCGATGCGCATCGGCGTCGCCCAGCCCATCGTGTCCGCCAGCGAGAAATACTTGATCTCGGCGCCGGCCTCGGCGGCGATCGCGAGCCCGTCTTCGAGCGTGCGGATGACCTCGGCCGGCGCGACATCGCCCTGGTAGTTGCAGCCGAACGCCGCCATCACGCCGATCCGCGGCACGGCCACGTTGTTTTCGAGATGCAGCGCGGTCTGCTTCTTCATCGCCTCGACATTGTCGGCATGGGAGCGATGCAGGTTCTTCTGGGTGAAGGCGTCGGAAGCGCACAGCGCGATCGAGCCGGTGATCGACAGCTTGTTGCGGAAGACGAGCGCCCGGTTGAGCCCGCTCGCGTTGAACCACAACGCGGTGTAGTCGACGCCCTCCTTCGGGGTGAACCCGGCGACGACGTCCTCGGCGTCGGCCCAGCCCGGCACGATGCGCGGGCTGACGAACGAGCAGGCCTGGATGTGCGAGAGGCCGGTCTCGGCCAGCGCCTCGATCACCCGGATCTTGTCTGCGGTGCTGATCGGGCCGGGCTCGATCTGAAAGCCCTCGCGTGGGCCTTCCTCGTGGATCTCGACGTGCTTGGGAAGATCGGTCATCGCTCAGTCCCTTCTAATCCTTGATTTCCATGTCTTCGTAGGAGGGGAACGGGCTCATCCAGACATCGGTGATCGTGTGTTTCGTCACGCGCGGACCGATGCCCATCAGCGCCCGCAAATCCATGACCGGCGCGTACATCACGCGGTCGATCGTCAGCTGCTGGATCTTGTTCAAGGTCGCCTCGCGCTTGGCGCGGTCGCGCTCGCCTGCCTGTTGCTTGTAGAGCTCGTCGATATCGGGATGGCCGCCATAGGCAAAGGCGCCTTTCGACTGGATGAACGTCTCCACCCGGCTCGCGGCGTTGCCGGAATTGCCGGCTCCGATCATCAAGATCCCGCGCACCTTCTTTTCCTGCCAGTTCGCGTAAAACGTCGCGCGCTCCATCTGCCGCATCTTGACCCGGATGCCAGCCGCGTTCAGGTAGTTCATCAGCGCTTCGGCGACGGTCGGAAAGCCGGGGTTGGGCGTAAACTCGCCGGCGTCGAAACCGTTCGGGTACCCGGCTTCGGCCAGCAATTCCTTGGCTTTCTTCGGGTCGTAGGGGTGCGGCTCGACTTGCAGGGCGTATTCCATGACCCGCGGAACGATGACCCCCGCCGGCGGGCAGAAGCCGAGGCACCCGACCTCGTTGATCTTCTGGCGGTCGAGCGCGTAATTCACTGCCTGGCGCACCCGCTTGTCGTGGAACGGCGATTTGGGGTCCCACTGCTCGGTGAATTCGAGCCAGAAGATCGAGGCATGCTTGCTGGCCACGACCTTGAGGTTCGGGTCGTTCTTGATGCCCTCGGCGTCGGTGCCGTCGAGCGCGAAGGCGATGTCGGCTTCGCCGGTCTTCAGCATCAGCGCGCGGGTGGTGGCTTCGGGGACGCTGCGCATCACCAGCGTCTTGACGTTCGGCACGCGCCGCCAATAGCCGGGGAATGCCTCCAGCACGACCTCGATGCCGGGCTTCGTGCTGACGAATTTGTAGGGGCCGGCGCCGATCGGTGCCTTCTTGAAGGCGTCGTCGCCGACCTGATTCAGGTAATTCTTCGGCACGACGATCCCGACCGCGCTGGCGGTGGTGCCGAAGAACGTCATGAAATCGGGCCACGGCGCCTTCAGGTGAAAGCGCACGACCAGCGGATCGACGATCTCGACCTCGCGAATGTGTTCCTTGATGACGCTCGCCCCGGTTCCCTTGTACCGCTCGTAGCTGAATTTTACGTCTTCGGTCGTGATCGGATCGCCGTTGTGAAACTTCAACCCCGGGCGCAGCTTGAACTCATAGGTCAGGCCATCTTCGCTCTCCTGCCAGGATTCGGCGAGGCTCGGACCCATCTTGTGGCCGGGATAGGGGCGCACCAGCGCGTCGTGGATCGCGTAGAGCATGCCGAACGGCGTGATCTGCGGCGGCACGGTCGACGGGTCGAACCAGGCCGGCGACGTCGTGACGTGCCACGCCATCACGGCGCGCCCGGCCGGGTCCTTCTGCGGCTCCTTCCGGGCGGCGGATTGCGCGACGGCGGGAGCGGCAACGCCGAACACCAGAATGGCGGCGAGCAGCGAACCGACAAATCCCGGACGCAAGCGTCCGATCGCGAGCGATGTCATGAAGCCCCTCCCCTGCGGCATGCCGGCCGCGCGCAATTCCGAGCTTGGTCGTTCCCGGTCAGGGATTGTCGGCCATGTTGGCGGCCCCGGCAACTGGGTTGAACCGCGACACCGTGCCCCTTTCGAGTGGCCGGCCCTATCCCGGCGGCGCTCACCGCGCGCGCGGCTGCCGCGCGGCCAACGCCGCGATCACGCTGAGCGCCGCCAGCCCGGCGAAACATTGCAGCGAAAGGCGGTAATCGCCGGTCATGTCATGGAGCGCGCCCGACAGCAGCGGCCCCGCCGCCTGGGCCAGGACCTGTGCCGGCAAGGCGATGCCGCGGATCGCGCCGAAATGGGCGCGGCCGAAATAATCGGCCCAAGCGACCGGCAGCAGGGTCAGGACGGCGCCGATCGCGAACCCGAAAACGCCGGCGGCGAGGTAACCCTGCGCGGCGGAATCGACGCCGAGCAGCAGCAATGTTCCGAGCGTCAGGATCGCGCCGGTCGCGGCCAGCGGATAGCGGATCGGCAGCGATCTCGGCAGCGCGCCGCACGCCAGCGTGGCGAGCGCCGAAACCGCCGAGAAGGCGCTGACGATCAGCGCCGCAATCGTCGGGTCAATGCCGCGCTCGATCAAATAGGGTGCCTGATGCAGGCTGACCCCGGCCTGCACCGGAAAGACCAGCACGGTATAGAGCAACAGCAGCCAGAACGAGCCGGTGCGAAGCGCCTGCCGCCGTGAGAAGGCGGGCTCGGCGACCGCGACCTTTGGTGTCGCGGCGCGGGTCGCCCCTTCCGTGTCCGATATCGGTAAGGCCCCGCCGTCGGGCAACAGGCCGAGATCCTCAGGGCGGCGCGCCAGCAGCAGCCAAATCGGAACGAAGCCGACCACCAGCGTCACCGCGCCGATCGCCAGCCAGCCGGCGCGCCAGCCCTCGTGCACGATCGCGAATTGCGCGATCAGCGGCATCGCCACCAGCCCCGCCATCAGCGCCAGGGTCGCGATCGAGCTGGCCAGCGCGCGCCGCCGCACGAACCAGTTGTTGAGCGCCCCGTAAATGCCGAGATCGAACGGCGCCGCCCAGTTCATCCGCGCGATGCAGAACAGCAGGTAGAACACGAGCAATGACGGGGTCAGCGACAGCAGCATCAGCGCGACGGCGTTGACGAGCACCGCCGCGCACAAGACGAGCCGGGAGCCGCGGCGGTCGAGCACCGGCCCGATCAGCGGCGCCGCCACCGCCGCAAGGAGACCGCCGAGCGACACCGCGCCCGACAACGCAGTGCGCGACCAGCCGAATTCGCGGGTCAACGGCTCGACAAAGATCGACAGCGTCGCGACCGCCGGTCCCTGCCGCGCGAACCCGGCACAGCACAGGCAGCCGAGCACGATCCAGCCGTAGAAGAACGGGAGACGCGCACTTAGCAGCGCCGGCAGGAACGGCCCGCGCATCGCGGCTCGCGAATGGCCGGGGACGGGCGGGCCGGGGTTAAGCCGGGCCGGCGGCGCCGAAGCCGGGGATCCGGCGGATTACCTGCTTGACCTGATCGGCGGTGATCAGCCGGGTGCATTCGAACTGGCGCGCGGTGCCGGCGTGGCGCGGACACCATAGGAAATCATGGTGGTCGAAACGGTGGCGCGGGTCGTTCCAGCAGCTGTTGCAGGCGTGGTAGTTGATGATGCGGTAGGGGGTCGTGAATTCGTTGGTCGGGTGGGTGAAACCGCTGATCATCACGACCGGGGTGCCGACCGACCAGGCGAGCCAGGCGAGACCGCTCGACAGGCCGATAAAGAAATCGGCATGGCGGAGCCAGCGCGCCCGCTCCTGAAGCGGACGGTCGCCGGTCTCGTCCTCGACGCCATGCGGGATGTGGTTCCACACGATCCCGGTGCCGTGCACCGGCTTCTGGTCGATGCAGACGACGCGATACCCGGCCTCCTTCAGAAAGCGGACGATCTCGTGCCAGCCGAGCGGGTTGTTCCAGCACTTGCTCTGGGTCGTGCTCTGCACCGCGATGCAGACATAGGGTTCGGCCAGCGGCCTGGTGTCGTCGTCGAGCGCGATGCGTGGCGGGGATTCGGTCGGGTCGACCCCAAGGATGTAGCCGGCGGTGCGATGCAGTCCGACATGGCGGAAATCCGCGGGCTGGAACACGCCGTCCTTGTCGTCGAAAAACAAGCCAATGCTGTAGGTCGCGTAATAGCGCTCGGCCTCGACCTGCTCATGCGTGACGAACTCGATGTCGGGATGGGTGGCCCGGAACAGCGGGATCAGCCGCTCGGCCATCGCGCAGGTCAGGCGGCATTGGTGGCGTTCGCGAAACTTCACCGCATAGGGAAACCAACCGAGCGTGTCGCCGAGCGTGCCGACCGGGAACTGGATCAGCACCGGCTGGCCGGCGGCCGAATATTCGTGGCTGAACACGCTCTCGCCCTGCTGCCACAATTCGACGCGGAAGCGGACGAAATAGCGCTTGGTGCTGCTGACCCGCCCGACCTTCAACTCGGTTTCGTAGAGGATGTTGCCGGTGTCGAGGTCGGAAATCCGCACCCGCCAGGGGTGGTCCGCCTCCGGCATCGCGACCCGGCAGCCTTCGTTGAAATCGAAGCGCAGCCCCTTCGGGCCATGCTGGGTCGGCGCCGGCGCGGGCGGCGGATAGGCCGGCTTGGGCGCCACCGCATCGCCCGCCGGGCGCGGCGGCACGACAGCGCCAGCCGGGGCGGCTGCCGGCGCTCCCGAGGCGGGCGGATCGCCGGACCCGTTCAGTTTATCGCCATTCGGTTTATCGACAGTGCCGTCCAAGCGGCGGTACTCCTGGATTTCAAATTGGATAGCGGGGAAACTCTACCTGCCGGGCCGGCCGCACTCAATCCGAGTTGCGCGTCTACGCGGTTTTATCACGCGGCGGCCTTGACTAACATGAGGCGGCATGCGAGCGGTGAATCGATGAAGAACATCACAGTATCACTCGACGACGAGACATATCGGCGCGCGCGCATGGTCGCCGCTCAGCGCGACACGTCGGTCTCCGCGCTGGTGAAACGATTCCTGCTCGATCTCGCCTCGGGCGAGACCGAGTTCGAACGGCTGAAGCGTCTTGAGCAGGAAATACGGGCGCAGATCACGGACTTCAGTGCGTCCGAAAACGTGCCGCGCGAGGAACTCTACGATCGCCGCTTTTGAACGTGCTGGTCTTCTTCGACACGAACATTCTGATCTATTCGATCAGCATCGACCCGGCCGAAGCGGCGAAGCGGGAACGTGCCGTCGCTCTGCTGCAGCGCGATGACGTGGCTCTTTCGGTCCAAGTCCTCCAGGAGTTCTATACCCAGGCGACACGGCCTACGCGACCGCATCGGCTGCCGCATGAGGCGGCGGCGGGTATGATCAAGGCCTGGACGCGCTTTCCCGTGCAGGCGATGACGCTCCCGTTGCTGGAGCGCGCTCTAGAGATCCGAGCGGCGCACCGCTTTTCTTATTGGGATTGTGCGATCATCGCCGCGGCGCGGGCGCTCGGTTGCCGGGAACTCTACACGGAAGACATGAGCCACGGCCGTGAGGTCGAGGGCGTTCTGATCGTCAACCCGTTCCGCTGACGCTGGCGGGCTGCAAAACAACTCGGGGGCAACATGGGCGAATTCGCATTGGGTCAGCCGGTGCCGCGTTTCGAGGACCCGCGGCTGTTGCGCGGCGGCGGCCGCTATGTCGACGACATGGTGCTGCCGCGCATGGTGTTCGGCCACGTGCTGCGCTCGCCCCATGCCCATGCCCGGGTCCGCGGGATCGATGTCGCCCGGGCGAAGGCCGCGCCTGGGGTGCTGGCGGTGCTGACCGGCGCCGATTGGCGGGCGGCGGGATGGGGCGACCTGCCGGTGCCGGACGGCATGCGGCGCCGCGACGGAACCCCGATGTACCGGCCGCGCTTTCCTGCACTGGTGACCGACCGGGTGCGCTGGGTCGGCGACTACGTCGCCTTTGTCGTCGCCGAGACCAGGCACCAGGCCGCCGACGCCGCCGAACTGATCGCGGTCGATTACGAACCGTTGCCGGCCATCGTGTCGACTGCCGGCGCGGTCGAGCCCGGCGCGCCGCGCGTCTGGGAGGATTGCCCGGACAACATCTGCTTTGTCCACGAGGTCGGCGACAAGGCCGCGGTCGAGGCCGCTTTCGCGCGCGCTGACCATGTCGTCAAGCGCCGGCTGGTGATCAACCGGGTCACCGCGGCGGCGATGGAACCGCGCGGCTCGATCGGCGATTACAACCCGTCGGACGGGCGCTACACGATCTATACGACCTTGCAGCGCACCCATTCCTACCGCGCCGAACTGGCCCAGATCATCGATGTGCCGGAGAGTCGGGTGCGCGTCGTCGCCGGCGACATCGGCGGCAGTTTCGGCATGAAATCGGCGATCTACAACGAGGTCGCGCTGGTCCTTTTGGCGTCGAAGATGCTCGGCCGCCCGGTCAAATGGACCAGCACCCGCTCGGAAGCCTTTCTGTCCGACGCGCAGGCCCGCGACCATGTCACCGAGGCCGAATTGGCGCTCGACCGCAACGGAACTTTCCTCGGCTTCCGCGTCAAGATTGTCGCCGCGGTCGGCGCCTATGCGCAGGCCGGCTCGAACGCGTTCGTGATGAACCTCGGGACCCTCGCCGGGGTCTACCGCACCCCGGCGATCCACGCCGATGTGACCGCGATCTTCAGCAACACCAACCCGATGCGGCCCTATCGCGGCAATGGAAGGCCTGAATTCGGCTACGTCATCGAGCGGATGGTCGACGAGGCCGCCGCCGAACTCGGCATCGACCGGATCGAACTACGCCGCCGCAACATGATCCCGCCCGAGGCGATGCCGTTCAAAACGGGGCTCATTTTCACCTATGATTGCGGCGAGTTCGCGAAAAACCTCGATCTCGCGCTGGAGCTTGCCGGGTTCGGCGGGTTCGAGGAGCGCCGCGCCACAGCGCTCGCTCGCGGCAAATTGCGCGGCATCGGGCTCTCCAACACGATCGAGCGCGCCGCCGCCGGCGGCTTCGAGGCGGCCGAGATCCGTTTCGACCGCGGCGGCACGGTGACCCTCCTCTCCGGCTCGATCACCCAGGGCATGGGTCACGAGACGATCTACAAGCAGCTCGTATGCGACCGGCTCGGCATCCATCCCGACCGGGTGCATTATCTCCAGGGCGACACCGACAAGGTGGCGATCGGCGAGGGCAGCGGCGGCTCGCGTACCGCGACCATCGGCGGCTCGGCGGTTTACCTCGCCACCGAGAAGATCGTCGCCAAGGCGAAAGCGATCGCCGCCCACCTGCTTGAGGCCGCGGAGGCCGACATTACAGCCGCCGACGGCGTCTTCCGGATCGCCGGCACCGACCGCGCCGTGTCGCTCGCCGAGATTGCCAGGGTGGCGTGGGACCCGCCGAGCCTGCCCGACGGCATGGAGCCGGGCCTCGTCGCCAGCGCGGCCTACAGCGCCAAGCAGCAGAATTTCCCCAACGGCGCCCATATCTGCGAATTGGAGATCGACCCCGACACCGGCACCGTCGAGATTCTCAAATACAGCGTCGTCGACGATGTCGGCACGGTGATGAACCCGCTGTTGCTCGAAGGCCAGATTTGCGGCGGCATCGTCCAGGGGCTCGGGCAAATCCTGATGGAGGACATCCATTTTGACGGCGCGTCGGGGCAGCTGGTCACCGGCTCCTTCATGGATTACGCGATGCCGCGCGCCGGCGATCTGTCCGGGTTTCAATGCGAGTCGAACCCGGTGCCGACCAAAACCAACCCGCTCGGCGTCAAGGGCGCGGGCGAAGCCGGCGCGGTCGGCGCGATGCCGGCCGTCGGCAACGCGCTGGTCGACGCGCTAAAGCCGCTCGGCATCCGCGACGTGCCAATGCCGGCAAGCCCCGAGCGCCTGTGGCGCGCGATAAGGGCGGCGGGGCCGCGATAGGGGCGGTAAGCCGGGCGTCGATAATACGTACCGATTACCCGGTAGCGTTCCGGGGTCGAAGCAGGGATTCGTTAATCGAGACACACATCCCCGTCATGCCCGGCCTTGTGCCGGGCATCCACGTCTTCCGGCATCTCGCGGCTCAAAATCGTGGATGGCCGGGACAAGCCCGGCCATGACGGCGGGGAGGCGAGGTCGGTGAATTGCATACGATCGGGATGAGCAAGACCGTTACTACGCGGGTGATGCTGAGGCCTGGTGAGCCCTTGCCCAAGGGCGCGACCGATTGGGCACGGCTGGACACCATGACCGACGAAGAGGCGAGGGCGGTGGCGCTGTCGGACCCCGATGCCCGGCCATCGTCGCCCGAGCAACTCGCGAAAATGCGACGCGTCTCCCGGGTCAAGGTGTTGCGCCAGCGCCTCGGAATGACGCAGGCCGAGTTCGCGCGCGCCTTCCACCTGCCGCTCACCACGCTGCGCGATTGGGAACAGCATCGCAGCATGCCCGATGCCCCCGCCCGCGCGCTGCTGCTGGCTATCGAGCGGGACCCGGAGGTGATGCGGCGGCTGTTGGCTGACGAAGCGGCCTAACGCAAGCCCCCTACGCCAATTTCCCCTTCTACCATTCGCCCAAGCCCACTTGGACGACCATCGTCGCGAGTTTGTTGGCCGTCCAAAGCTGGATAGCCGGGTCCGGGGAGACACCAACGGGCCGGAGGGGTCGTGAACAGCAAAGATCATTCTGGCGTAAAGGTCCCGCTGGTTTCCGAACTCGCGGATGGAACCGTCCAGTTCCGATTGATTGGCAGCGCCTACACCCACGGGTTCAGGATCGCCGGGACCGATGCCTCAAAATCCGCCGCGTTCCGAGTGACAAGGGTCAGCCGGTGGACTCGCGCCGTCGCGGCTATGAATGCGTCCATTGTTGATATCGGCCGGCCGCGTCCCTCGTGTTCAGCCATGACATCACCCCATGCGGCCGCAATGACCGAATCGATCGTAAGGATTCGGCCCTCAAACCGCACAGGTAGTTCATTCCGCAGCCATTCATCGAGCCGATTGCGCCGGCGCCCCTCCGCCAGCCGAGCAATTCCGCGCCGCAACTCAGCCAAGGTGGCGACGCTGAGGAACACCCGATCCTCATCGGTTTCTGCGAGCCACGCGACGACATTCGGATCCGGTCGCGGCCGAACCGATTCCGACACGACGTTGGTGTCTATCAGAAAGCTCATAGATCGAGCTTGCGTGGACCGTCCTTGACCCGTTCGATCTTGACACCGGAGCCGCGCAGTGGCGATTGAGCGAAAAACTCGGCGAGGTTGCCGTTGCGCCTCGTCTTGCGCTCCCATTCGTCGGCGGACACGACGACGACCGCCTTGTGGCCATTACGGGTGATCGCCTGAGGACCCTCGGATAGGGCGCGGTCGATCACCTCGCTGAATTTCGCCTTCGCGGCAGCGACCGTCCAGGTTTCCATTCCTGCCTCCAGCATGGATCATGATAGTCAACATAGTCATAATTCTGCTGAAGAACAAGTGTCCACCTTACGCCCGGTAGCGCTCGACGAATTTCCAGTCCGGGTCGAGGCCGAAGCCGGGCTGGTCGCCGATGTGGATATGGCCGTCGCGCAATTCGGGGTGCTCGTGGAAGAGGCCGTGGGCGAGCGGGTCGGTCTCGGGGCCGCCATGCGACTCGACGCCCCAGGCGCAGCGCGGCAGCGCCAGCACGAGATGGCCGTGGATCTCCGGCGCGGTGTGCGGCGCGACCATGACCCCGTGCTGCTCGGCGAGCGCGGCGACGCGCAATGCCTCGGTAAAGCCGGCGGCGCGCGTCGCGTCGAACTGCACATAGCTTATGCCGCCCTGGACGATGAAGTCGCGCACCGTAAAGCGGGTCAGCTCGCGCTCGCCATGCGCCAAGGGGATCGGCGTCGCCGCCGCGAGCCGCGCAAAATCGGCGGGTTGCAGATACCAGTGCAGCGGCTCCTCGAGCCAGAAGACGCGGTGCGGCTCGACACGGTGCGCGAAATCAATGCAATCGGCGAGGTCGTAGGGCGCGTTCATGTCGAGCAGCAAATCGGGCGCCTCGCCGATCGCGGCGCGCACCGCGCCGACCCGCGCCGCCTCCTCGGCCACGCTGCCGGCGCCGGTCTTGAGCTTGACCGCGCGATAGCCGAGGTCGAGAAACCGCGCCAGTTCGTCGCCATAATCGGCATCGGTCGTGCCCGGCCGGTAGTAGCCGCCGGTCGCGTATGTGAACAGCGGCCGGTTCGCGCCGCCGAGCAGCCGCCATACCGGCATCCCCGCCGCCTTGCCCTTCATATCCCACAGCGCGATGTCGATGCCGGCAATCGCCGCCATGACCGCATTGCGCTCGCCGCGCGGCACCGGTCGCATCGCGCCGTCCTTGCCCTCGATGGCGCCGGGGCGGGGCGACGTCAGCGCGAAGAGCTTGTCCCACACCGCCTCGTGCGCGAGCGCGTCCATGCCGCGGATGATCTCGGAGAAGCGCGCCACCCACTCGCAAATCCGCCCCGCCGGCGCGCCGTGGATCAACCCGTACCCGGCGAGGCCGTCATCGGTCTTGATTTCGGTCAGGATGACCGACCATGCCTTGATCTCCTCATGCGCGGTCCATACCGGCACCGGACGGGAGACCGAGATCGGGTAGGTGGCGACGGAGGCGATGCGGGTCATTGAATCCTCTCATTTTTCACCACGGAGGTACGGAGGGCACGGAGGTTTTGGACCGCTTGCCTCCGGCCGGCATAAAGTGGGCGAGACGCCCGCGGTCCCAGAGCTCTGCTCTCCGTGACCTCCGTGTCTCCGTGGTGAAATCTATTATTCCGCCGCGTCGGGCAGCAGCACCGCTTCCACCGAGTTATCGGTGACGCAGGCGGTGTGGAAATACTTGATCTGCGGGTCCATGCCATAGCGCTCGCGAATGCCCAGCAGCCACGGTCCGGTGTAGAAAGCCTCGGCGTCGGCTTGGCTCCGCCACAGATAAACGCCGCCGGCCCAGCCGTCCTCGGCATAGATGAACTGCTTGCGGATCAGCCCCGGAACATTGCGGAAACCGGCGGCGATGTTGCGGAAATGCTGGGCGCAGGAATCCAGGTCGATGCTCGGCGGCAGACGGTATTGCACGATCGCGGTGATCATTCGAGTCGCCTCCTGAATTGCCAGGTTGAGCTTTTACCAGGCCCTACAGCCGAGAATCGATCGAGCGCCCGGCGGCCGTGAACGCGCGGTTCCACTCCGTCCAGGGCCGCGCCGGCGGCGTTGATTGACCAATTGCGGCCGCAACCTGGCGGCGCCAGCAGACATCGGCGCCCGGCGGCGTCGGGATGATGCGGGTGCCGTTGAGCGGCAGTTCGAAATCGACGATCACCGCGCCCTCGCGGATCGCGCAGACTGGCCCGTCGGCGGTCATCGTCTGGACCCGGGCGCTGTCGTAGCTGAAATTGCTCAGCGTCAAACGGCCGGGAACGGAAGCGGGCGCGTTGATCAGCTGGAGCCAGACCAGCGGGATCGGCACATAGTCGACCGAGGCTGGCGCGGGCGCTGCCACGACGACCGGCGGCGGCGAGGGAGCCGGCGCCAGCATCACGGTGGGCGGGGGCGGCGGCGCGGGCAAGAGCATCGCCGGGGGCGGGGGTACGCGAACAGCGGCGACCGCGACGGGTGGCGGGGGCGGGGCAGGGGCCGTCTGCTCGGCCGCCAGCGGCGGCCAGGCGCAGGACGCGGTCGCGAAAAGCAGCCCGGAAACGACTAGAAACCGCACGGAATCCCCCTATCGTTTGCTGCGGCGCGCCGCTGCGGGCGGCGCCCGGTTCCTCATTCCCCGCCGAGGAAATCCTTGGTCCATTGCCGGTAATCGGCGCCGCGGGTGACCTGCTGCATCAATTCGGGCGAGGCGATGCCGGGCAGGTCGGCGGGTTTCGTGCCGTCGCGCAATGCCTTCAGCGTGTTGTAGACCGCCTGTACGGCGGCGCTGAACGGCGCATGGCCCTGTAGCGCGACCCGGACACGACGCGCTGCCATCCAGTCGAGGTCGGCGAGCGGACCGGCGCCGCCGCCGGTGATCAACGGGATCTTGATTTCCGCGGAGACCGCCTCGATCGCCGCGACGGTGACGCCGCCGGCCAGAAAAATCGCATCGACGCCGGCCGCCTCATAGGCCTTGGCGCGCTTGATCGCATCGTCGACGCCGGTGATCGCCAGTGCACTGGTGCGCCCGGCGATGGCGAGATTCTTGTCCTGGCGGGCGGACAAAGCGGCCTTCATCTTGCCGATCCCTTCCTCGACCGGGATCAGCGTCGGCTTGCCGCTCGGCCCGTAGGGACGCGGCAGCACCGTATCCTCGATCGACATCGCGCAGATCCCGGCGGTCTCCAATTCCTCGACGGTGCGCCGGACGTTGAGCGCGTTGCCATAGCCGTGATCGGCATCGACCAACAGCGCGAGGTTGCCGGCGCGGCAGACCCGGTTGGCCTGGGCGGCGAACTCGGTCAGGGTCAACACGACGAGGTCCGGCGCGCCGAGCACCGACATCGACCCGATCGAGCCGGAAAAGATGCCGACCTCGAAACCGAGATCCTCGGCGATGCGCGCCGAGATCGCGTCATAGACGGAGCCGGTATGCACGCAGCGATTGCCGGCCAGGATCGCGCGAAAGCGCTCGCGCCGTTCGGTCCAATCCATTGTGTCGGTGTCCCTCTCTTTGCCGTGCGGGATGGGCTTCGATCTTGCGCCAGCTTATCATGCCGTCAATCGGGTCAAAGCGGCTTGTCTTTGCGAGGAGCGCAGCGACGACGCAATCTCGATCCGACGGGGCACATGGGCGCGAGATTGCTTCGCTGCGCTCGCAATGACAGTACGGAAGGAAGGAAAATCAAATGGACAAGCGCATCGTGGTCGTCGGCGCCGGCGCGATCGGCGGGTATACCGGCGGGAATCTCGCCCATAACGGGTTCGACGTGACGCTGGTCGACCCGTGGCCCGAGCATGTCGAGACGATCCGCCGGGACGGCCTCTCGCTCGAGGGCGTCACCCCGGACGAATCGGTGGTGGCCCGGCCGAAGACCCTGCACCTGACCGAACTCCAGCACCTCGCCAAGGAGCGCCCGATCGACATCGCGTTCATCTCGGTCAAATCCTACGACACCGAGTGGGCGACGACGATGATCCGGCAGTATTTGGCGCCGACCGGCTACGTCGTGAGCTTGCAGAACTGCATCAACGAGGAGCGCATCGCCGGGATCGTCGGCTGGGGCCGGACGGTCGGCGCGATCGCCGCGATCCTGTCGGCCGAGCTTTACGCGCCCGGCAAGATCCGCCGTACCGGCGGCAAGAACCCGCCGGGCCACGAGGTCTACCGGGTCGGCGAGGTGCACGGCCGCATGACCAAGCGGATCGAGGAACTGGGCGAGATGATCCGCACGATCGACACCTGCAAGGTCACCGACAATCTGTGGGGCGAGCGCTGGTCGAAATTATGCGTCAACGGCATGCATAACGGCGTCTCGGCGGCGAGCGGCCTTTCCGGCAACGCGATGCGGCAGGACGAGCGCGTGCGCCGCGTGATCATCGCGCTCGGCGGCGAAGCGGTGCGGATCGGCCAGGCGCTCGGCTACAAGCTCGAGGACATCGCCGGCCAGGACGCCGACAAACTGGCGCGCGCCTCGGAAGGCGACCGCTCGGCGCTCGACGAAGTCGAATCCTTGATGCTGGCCTTGCGCAACTCGCAGCAGCGCAGCGAGCACCAGCGTCCCTCGATGGGCCAGGACATGCTCAAGGGCCGCCGCACCGAGATCGATTTCATCAACGGGGTCATCGTCGAGAAGGGCCGCGAGATCGGCCGCGCCGCGCCGACCCACGAAAAGCTGATAGCGGCGGTAAAGCGGGTCGAACTCGGCCAGGCCGCGCCCTCGCCCGATCATCTCTACGCGATCGCGTAGAGGGGCGTTTGCCCTCTCCCGCCCCGTTCGGTGCGAGCAAAGCTCGCGCCTGTCGGGCTGCGCATCCACGATGCGCCAGGGGAGAGGGCGCCAGGGGAGAGGGCCATTGACGCGGCCGCTGATGTCGATGCTGCGGTCCGCGCTGGTGTTGGCGCTGCCGGTGGTGCTGCTCTGGGGCTGCGCGGTCGAGCAATTCGCCGTGCCGTCACCGGGCGATTTGCCGAGCGCGCGGGCGGCCTGCACTGCGCAATATCCGCGTCGCGTCGGCAATTATCTGCCGCATGCGCTGTGCGTGAATGCAGCGGTCGAGCGTTACGCGGCGCCGACCGCGCGTCACCCCGATCTGATCCGGCTGCAGAGCGATGCGCGCGCCAGGTTGTCCGAAAAAATCGATCGCCGCGCGATCAGCTCCGCCGCCGGCGTGCAGCGGATGGCCCGTGTCGATGCTCTGATCGCCGAAGCCGAGCGCGACAGGGCCGCCGGGAGGGACGGCGCCGCCGCGCGCAAGACCGCCGCGATCGACGGGATCCTGCGCTGACCGGCCAAGCTGACCGGGCCGAGCAAACCGGAGGGCGGCGTCAGCGGTTCTGGTCGTTCGGCCGGGGACCCGGTGTCGGAGTGCCGCTGTCGTCGCCCTTGCTCGATGGGCTCTTGTTGAAGCGCCCGATATTGCCCAGCACCTGCTCGAGGAAGGTCAGTTCGCGTCCCGGGGCCGGCGTCGCGCCGGGGGCCGGCTCGATGTCCCGCCCGTCCTTCAGTTCCTTGCGGTCGACGCTGTGTACGACCCCGGTTCCGTCGAAATTGACGACGTAAACCTGCTGGTCCAAGACATCGGCGTTGAAGAATGCGATCTGCTTTGTCTTGCGGCTGATGTAATACCAGCTCTTGTCGTCGAAGACGCCGGTGCTCGACGGCGTTCCGAGGATCTTGACCACTTGGTCGCGAGTCGTGGCGCCCGGACGGATTTGCGCGACCTTGTCCGCGTCGGGCAGATTGCCGCGCTGGTCGACGACAGCGACGCACCCGGCGCTGCTTGCCGCGGCAAGTGCGACGGCAGCCAGCGCGAAAATTCGCGTATGGCGGAGGACGCTGCGCAACACGGGGTCCGATCGCCTCGGTTCTGTTGAAATAGGGAAAGCCTCAGCCCATGTCTCGGGTTCGACTTTAGCCGGGCATGTGCTGTTGTCAACGCTCGGCAATGTCCTGGCCGGGAAGTCCTTGGGGTTGGGCCGCGACCACCTGCAATGCTGAACCTGTTCAGAGCCAATCCTCTACACGAAGCGGCCGAACTTGCCTATCGGCGCGTCGTCGAGCACGCTCGGCGGCCCGGTTTTTTCCTCGATGGCGGCGTTCCGGATACGGTCGATGGCCGGTTCGAGCTGATCTGTCTCCATGCCTTTCTCTACCTGCATCGGCTGAAGCGCGAGCAGCCGCAAGCGGCGCGAGTGGGCCAGCGCTTCTTCGATACGATGTTTGCCGATTTTGATCGTTCGCTGCGCGAGATGGGTACCGGCGACCTCAGCGTCGGGCGCGAAGTGAAGCGCATGGCGCAGGCGTTTTTGGGACGCATCGCGGCCTATGAAGAGGGTTTGGCGGCCGACGATTCGGTGCTGCGCCCGGCTCTCGCGCGCAACCTCTTCGGCACCGCGCCGCCGACCGAGGCGCGTCTCGCGGCGATGGCGGCCTATCTCCGGCGGGAAGCAGCGGAATTCGAGCGGCAGGAGGCGGCGGCGCTGCTCGCCGGCCAGATCGCGTTCGGTGAACCGCCAGCGCCGGCCGCCGACGCGGCCCCAGGGCCCCCTGGACAGGAATGACCAGGCGATGAACAGGCGATGAGCCGGGCGAGGAGCGGCGCGCCCGAGTTCTCCCGCCCGCTGCCGCTCGCGCGGCTCGGGATGCAACCGTTTCGCCAGGAAATCGCCGCGACCGAGGCCGAGCGCGTTGCCCTTGCCCGGCGCTTTGACCTCGTCGCCCTCGACCGGCTCAGCGCGGTGGTCGAACTGGTCCGCGAGGGGTCGGAGAGGATCCTGCTGCGCGCCGGGTTCGAGGCCGAGTTCGCGCAAAGCTGCATCATTACGCTCGATCCCGTCGTCGGCACGGTGGCGGGGCGGTTCGGGTTGCTTTACGGGCCGCCCGAGGCGGAGGATGCCGCGGGCGGCATCGACGGCGACATCGCGTTCGAGCCGCTTGCCGGCGACACGATCGATCTCGGCGAGGCGGTGGCCCAGGAGTTTTCGCTGGCGCTGCCGCCGTTCCCGCGCAGCCCCGGCGCCAGTGTCGAGGATCAGATGCCGCTGACCGAGGACACCGGTCCGCTGGCGGCGCTGGCGCGGCTGCTCGATCGGCCCGGCGACGCCGGATGACAGGCCGACTCTGTTTTCGCGGCCCGCATACCCGCTCGCGGCAGGGCGCGCGTTCCATCGCTGTTGCCGCCGCCGCGGAATTTGTCTAAGTACCCAACCTCTCTGCCCAGTCTCCGACGAGTCGATCATGGCCGTTCCCAAAAAGAAAACCTCGCCCTCGCGCCGCAACATGCGGCGCTCGCATCACGCGCTGCCGATGTCGGCTTATGCCGAATGCCCCGATTGCGGCGAATTCAAGCGGCCCCACCACCTGTGCTCGTCCTGCGGTCATTACGATGGGCGCGAAGTCACGCCGCGGGAAACACCGGATACCTAGCGCGCCGGCGGCGCGGCAAGGTGCGTTCGAGGTGAGCGACGGCGTCACCATCGCCCTCGATGCGATGGGTGGCGAACACGCTCCGGCGATGGTGCTGAGAGGGGCCAATATCGCACTCGAGCGCCACCCCGGCGTGCGTTTTCTGCTGTTCGGCGACGAAACCCAGATCGCGCCACTGTTGGCCAAGCTGCCGGTGCTGGCCAAGGCCGCGACACTGCATCACACCGCGGAGGCGGTGCGCGACGACGCGAAGCCGTCGGTGGCGCTGCGCGCCGGTCGCCGGTCGAGCATGCGGCTGGCGATCGACGCGGTCGCCGACGGGCGCGCCGACGGCATCGTGTCGGCCGGCAATACCGGCGCGCTGATGGCGATCGCCAAGTTCGTCCTCAAGACCTTGCCCGGCATCGACCGCCCGGCGATCGCGACGCTGCTACCGACGCGCCGCGGCGAGAGCGTGATGCTGGACCTCGGCGCCAATGTCGAATGCGACGCCGAAAACCTCGTCCAATTCGCGCTGATGGGCGATATCTTCGCGCGCGCCGTGCTCGGGCTGGCGCAACCAACCGTTGGGCTGTTGAATATCGGTTCGGAGGATCTCAAGGGTAACGACGCGGTACGCGCCGCCGGTGCGCGGTTGCGCGGCGGCATGACCCCGATCCGCTTCCACGGCTTTATCGAGGGGAACGACATCGCGGCCGGGACGGTCGACGTGATCGTCACCGACGGGTTCACCGGCAACGTCACGCTGAAGACCATCGAGGGCTTTGCCAGGCTGTTCAGCGAATCGCTGCACGCCTCGTTCCGCCATTCTCTTGTGGCGCGAATCGGCTATGTCCTGGCTCGCGGCGCCCTCAGGAAATTGACGACGCGGCTCGATCCGCGCCGATATAACGGCGCGATGTTTCTCGGGCTGGCGGGTATCGCGGTCAAGAGCCACGGTTCGACCGACGATTTCGGTTTCGCGAACGCGATCGGCGTTGCCGTTGACCTAAAGGTGAACGGTTTCCTGCCGCAGATCACCGACGAGTTGGCCCGGCTCAATCGAGATTCGGTCAATCGAGATTCGGGCAATCGAGATTCGGTCAACCGGGAGCCGGTCCCCCAGGAGCCGGCGAACGAGCAATCCGGCGGCGTCGTGAGCGCGTCGATATGATGTGGCGCTCGCAAATCGCCGGGTGCGGCGGGTATCTGCCCGAGCGAATCGTCACCAATGACGAGCTCGCCGCGCGGCTCGACACCTCGGATGCGTGGATCCGCCAGCGCACCGGGATCGGCGAGCGCCGCATCGCCGCGCCGGGCGAATTGACCTCCGATCTCGCCGTCGCCGCGGCCACGAGCGCGCTCGAGCACGCCGGGATGAGCGGCAGCGACCTCGATTTGATCGTGCTCGCGACGGCAACCCCGGACCGGACCTTTCCGTCGACCGCGGTCAAGGTGCAGGCCCGGCTCGGCATGAAGCGGGGCGCGGCGTTCGACGTCCAGGCGGTATGTTCGGGCTTTATCTTCGCGCTCGCCACCGCCGACAACGCGTTGCGGCTCGGCCAGGCGCGCACCGCGCTCGTCATCGGCGCCGAGACGTTTTCACGCATCCTCGACTGGAACGACCGCGGCACCTGCGTCCTGTTCGGCGACGGCGCCGGCGCGGTCGTGCTGAACGCCGTGCCGCTGGGAAACGGGGGGTCGGCGAGCCGCGGGGTCCTGTCGACCCATCTCCATTCGGACGGCCGCCAGCACGACATTCTTTACGTCGACGGCGGCCCGTCCTCGACCGGCACCGCCGGTTGCCTGCGCATGGAAGGGCGCGAAGTATTCCGCCAGGCGATCCAGCATTTGACCGAGGTGGTCGACGAGGCGCTTGCGGCAAACGGGCTCAGTCCGGCCGACATCGACTGGCTGGTGCCGCATCAGGCGAATACCCGGATCATCGACGCGGTCGGGCGCAAGCTCGGGCTGGCGCCGGAGCGAACGATCGTCACAATCGAGCGCCACGCCAACACCTCGGCGGCGTCGATCCCGCTGGCTCTCGCCGAGGCGGTTGCCGACGGCCGGATCCGGGCCGGCCACCTCGTCGTGATGGAAGCGCTGGGCGGCGGACTGACCTGGGGCGCCAGCGTCGTGCGGTGGTAGGCGCTGCCCCGAAATTCGTCGGGCAGCTACCGGGCAAATCTTTGTTATTTGACGAATTTTTACGCTGGCGATAACCTCGCCGAAAGCAGGGAGGGCGTCATGGCCGGTCATACGGTTACCCGCGCTCAGCTCACCGAGGCGGTGTATCAAGAAGTCGGGCTCTCGCGCAACGAGTCCGCGGAACTTGTCGAAGCGGTGATTGCCGAGATTTCGCGGGCGCTGGAGCGCGGCGAGATGGTCAAGATCTCGTCGTTCGGGAGCTTTGCCGTCCGCCAGAAAGGCCAGCGCGTCGGGCGCAATCCAAAAACCGGGCAGGAAGTCCCGATCAGCCCGCGCCGTGTCCTCGTGTTCCGCGCCTCGCATGGGCTGAAGCACCAGATCAATGACGGTCATGACCAGCCCGCGGCGCCCGTCAGCGCCACGGCACAGGGCCGGTCAGGCCCCGCGAAGGCGGCCTCTGCCTGAGATCAGCGATACCGGCGAGCCGGCGCCGGCTCGACCGGAGAAGGGCGCCGGGGCATTCCGTACCATCGGCGAGGTTGCGGACGACCTCGATCTGCCGACGCATGTCCTGCGTTTCTGGGAGTCGAAATTTCCGCAGTTGCAGCCGCTGAAGCGGCGTGGCGGTCGGCGCTATTACCGCCCTGAGGACATCATGCTGCTGCGCCGCATCCGGCAATGCCTGTACCAGGACGGCTACACGATCCGCGGCGCGCAGAAGCTCTTGGGCAGCCGCCCGGGCGACGCCACGCCGGCAGATTACGCGATGGCGAGAAATGGGGCGGCAATGCCTGATCTGTTCCCGCTCGAAGCGGCTGGCGACCGCACCGGCGATCCGGGGACGCCGTCGCAACCGCCGTCGGGGCGCCCACGGCGGCGCCCGCCAAAGCCCGACCTGCGCGACCCGGACACCAGGGCGGCGCTCGAAGAGATCCGGCGGGAGTTGCTCGACGCTCGCCGGTTGGTCGACCAGTTGGTGCGCCGCCGGCCAACGCAGCCTTAGGGCATCCGCGCGGGCGCGTTGCGCGCCCCGGCGCACCTCGCTATGATCCGATCTCTCGCAGGAAGGCCCGGTCGGAGCGTAGCGCAGCCTGGTAGCGCATCAGCATGGGGTGCTGAGGGTCGAGAGTTCGAATCTCTCCGCTCCGACCATTCCCCGCGGTTCCTCGGTGAGTGCGAGGATGCCCAAAAACATCGAGAACAGAGCGGCCATGACCCGACCGGAATCCGACCTGGAACCCTGGCAGTGGCCCGAGGAGCATTGGCGCAAACTCGTCGGGAGAGTGCGTGCCGGACGCGCGCTGCGCCCCCGCGAATGGCCCGGCGGCGCGCGCTGCGCCGTGGCGCTGTCATTCGACAGCGATCACGAGACCAGCGATCTGCGCGATGGCGGCAAATCGATCGGGCGGCTCGCCTGGGGGCAATACGGCAACCGGGTCGCCGTGCCGCGCATCTTGAAGCTGCTCGAACGCTACGGGGTCAAGGGATCGTTCTACGTGCCGGCGGTCACCGCGCTGATCTATCCCGACGAACAGCGCCGCATCGTCGCCGAGGGCCACGAGATCGGCATCCACGGCTGGATCCACGAACTGAACTCGGTGCTGCCCTACGAAGCCGAGCGCGATCTGATGCTGCGCTCGGCCGACACGCTCGAAAAAATCAGCGGCGTGCGGCCGGTCGGCATGCGGACCCCGTCCTGGGATTTCAGCTGGAGCACGCTCGCGATCGCGGCCGAAATGGGCCTGCGTTATGATTCCTCGCTGATGGCGGACGAGGATTGCTACGAGCTATTGCTCGACGGAGCGCCCTGCGGCGTCGTCGAATTGCCGGTCGAATGGGTGCGCGACGACGCGGTTTATTTCATGATGAACCGGTTCTCGGCATTGCGCCCCTACACGCCGCCGACCGACGTGTTCGATATCTTCCGGCGCGAATTCGAGGCGGCCTATGACGAGGGCGGGTTGTTCCAGCTGACGATGCACCCGCATGTGATCGGCTACCGCTCGCGCATCTGGATTATCGAGGAGCTGATCCGTCTCGCCCAGGCGCGGCCGGGCGTGTGGTTCGGCACCCACGCCGAAGTGGCGACATGGGCAAGCGAGCACGCCGGCTAGCCCTATCGGCCGGGCCATGGGCCGAGCCATCACTATTCCTCATATCTCGGCTGCCCTGGGAACCCGCCGCGACCCCGGAGCGCGGCTTGACGGCGGATTTGCCGCTCCCCTAATGTCAGCACGGACGAGACAGAGGAGTCCGCGATGAAGCCGACAGCCGTCAGCGACAGCAGCTTCGACAGCGTGGTTCTCCGCGCCACCGAGCCGGTGCTCGTCGATTTCTGGGCGGAATGGTGCGGCCCCTGCAAGATGATCGCGCCGTTTCTCGACGAGCTCGCCACCGAGATGGAAGGGCGGGTGATCGTCGCCAAGGTCAATATCGACGAGAACCCCCAGACCCCGCGCAAATACGGCGTGCGCGGCATCCCGACAATGATCCTGTTCAAGGGCGGCCAGGTGGCGGCGACCAAGATCGGCGCGCTGCCCAAGAGCAAGCTCTACGAGTGGGTCGAATCGGTTCTTTAGCCTGCCGCCGGAGCCTGCCGCCTTGCTCGGTGCGCTGCTTCGCGCTGAAACGCCGGCCTACCGGAATGGGGGCCGAAAGACCGATCGGGAATGCGCCGAACGGAGCGCTTGTGCATAGCAGCGGGTGATGCGACCCGCCGTTCCGATCGCCCAGGACCTCGTGCTTGTCGGCGGCGGCCATGCCCATGTGCATGTGCTGAAGCGGTTTGGCATGCGGCCGGCGGCCGGCGTGCGCTTGACCCTGATCGCGCGGGACATCGAGACACCCTATTCGGGCATGTTGCCGGGCTATGTCGCCGGGCTTTACGATGTCGCCGAGTGCCATATCGACCTGGTGCGGCTGGCGCGGTTTGCCGGCGCGCGGCTCATTCACGCCGAGGCAATGGGGCTCGACCGCGGCGCGCGGCATGTCCTGTGCCACCCCCACCCGCCGATCCGCTACGATGTTGTGTCGCTCGACATCGGATCGACGCCCCGCCTCGACGACGTGCCGGGCGCGGCCGAGCATACCGTTTCGGTCAAGCCGATCGCCCGTTTCGCCGAGCGCTGGGAGGCGCTGATCGAGCGCGCCCGCGACTTGGCCGGGCTGCGCCTGGCGATTGTCGGCGGCGGCGCCGGGGGCGTCGAATTGGCGCTCGCGGCACATCACCGGCTCGCCGGGATCCTCGACACCGCGCCCGAGATCACGCTGGTCACCCGCGACGCGCTGCTGCCCTCGCACAATGCGCGGGTGCGGCGCCTGTTCGCGCGGCTGTTCGCCGAGCGCGGCATCCGCGCCGTCACCGAGACCCCGATCGCGCGGGTCGAGCCCGGCCGGCTGATTGCCGCCGACGGTTCGGCGATCGAATTCGACGAAGCGTTGTGGGTCACCGACGCGGCCGGCGCGCCGTGGCTCGCCGCAACCGGTCTGCCGCTCGACAAGCGCGGCTTTGTGGTGGTCGATGAGAATTTGCGCTCGCCGGCCGACGACGCCATCTTCGCTGCCGGCGATATCGCGACGATGCCGGCCCATCCGCGTGAGAAGGCCGGAGTCTATGCCGTCCGCCACGGACCGCCGCTCGCCGACAATCTGCGCCGGGCGCTGGCCGGCCGGAATTTGCGGCGCGCGGTGCCGCAAAAGCGCGCGCTTGCGCTGATCGGCACCGGCGACGGCAAGGCGGTCGCCTCGCGCGGGCCGTTCACCGCCTATGGCAAGAGCCTCTGGTGGCTCAAGGAATGGATCGATCGGCGCTGGATGCGGCGGTATACCGAATTGCCCGACATGGTCGGCGGAGAAGGTTTGGAAAGCGAGCACGCGATGCGCTGCGGCGGCTGTGCCGCCAAGGTGCCGGCCGAGGTGCTGGCGCGGGTGCTGGCCCGGCTTGATCCGGCGGCGAGCGGCAAGGTGGCGAACGACAGGGTGACGATCGGCCTCGCCAGCCCCGACGACGCCGCGCTCGTGTCGTTTCCCGGCGCGCCGCCGCTGTTGCAGACCGTCGATTTCTTCCGCGCGATGGTCGACGACCCGTATCTGTTCGGGCGGATCGCGGCCAATCATGCGCTGGGCGACATTTACGCGATGGGCGGCACGCCCGACACAGCGCTGGCGATCGCCACCGTGCCGCCGGCCCGCCCGGTGATCGTCGAACAGGATCTGTTCCACATGCTGAAAGGCGCCACCGAGATCCTTGACGCGGCCGGCGCGGTACTGGTCGGGGGCCACAGCGCCGAGGGCGCCGAACTCGCGCTCGGTTTCGCCGTCACCGGCCGCACCGATCCCGGCAATTTGTTGCGCAAGGGCGGTCTCCGGCCCGGCGACCGGCTGGTGCTGACCAAGCCGCTTGGAACGGGGGTGATACTCGCCGCCGAGATGCGCAGGCTGGCGCCGGCGCGCAGCGTCGCGGCGGCGATCGCGGCGATGCAGCAATCGGCCGCCGCGGCGAGCGCCTGCTTTGTCGCCCATGGCGCCACCGCCTGCACCGACGTGACCGGGTTCGGCCTGCTCGGCCATCTCGGCGAAATGCTGGCCGCTTCGGGCACCCCTGAATTAAGAGTTGGCGCGCGGCTCGACCCCGAGGAGATCCCGGCGCTCGACGGCGCGCTGGCGCTGCTCGCGACCGGCCTCACCAGCTCGCTGCACGGCGCCAATCTCGCCGCGCTTTCCGCGCTCGCCCCGGGCGAGGCTGATCGCGACCCGGCGCTCGCCGCGTTGCTGATCGACCCGCAGACCGCCGGCGGTCTGCTCGCCGGGGTGCCGGCCGAGCGCGCCGCCGCCTGCCGGGACGAACTGTGCCGGCTCGGCTACCGCGCCGCCGAAATCGGGGTCGTGGTCGAACGTGCCGGCGAGCGGGCGCGCGTTTGGCTCGATCCCGGCAGCGCGCGACATCCGGAAATTCCGGCGCCGGCGACGGTCGACGCATGAGCGAACCGCCCCGCGACAGCCGCGCGGCATTGCCCGCCGTCGACCGCGTGCTGAACGCACCGGGCGCCGGCGGGCTGGTCGAGCGCTACGGCCGCTCCCTCGTGCTCGACACGGTGCGCCAAATTATCGCCGAGCGGCGCGGCGCCGGAGAAGCCGCTTCGGTCGAGGCGATCGTCACGGCCAGCGCCGCTTTGCTCGATCGGCTGATGCGGCCATCGCAGCGTCGCGTGTTCAACCTGACCGGCACCGTGCTGCATACCAATCTCGGCCGCGCGCCGTTGCCCGAGGAGGCGGTCGCCGCCGCCGTCGAGGCGATGCGCGCGCCCTCGACGCTCGAATACGATCTCGCCAGCGGCCGTCGCGGCGAGCGCGACGACCACATCGCCGGCTGGCTGACGCGGCTGACCGGAGCCGAGGCGGCGCTCGCGGTCAACAACAACGCCGGTGCGCTGCTGTTGACGCTGAATGCGCTGGCGGCGGGGCGCGAGACGCTGGTGTCGCGCGGCGAATTGATCGAGATCGGCGGCGCGTTCCGCCTGCCCGACATCATGCAGCGCGCCGGCACCAGGCTTCGCGAAGTCGGCACGACCAACCGCACCCATCTGCGCGACTTCGCCGACGCGATCGGGCCGGACACCGCGCTGATCCTCAAGGTGCACACCAGCAATTACGAGATCCAGGGCTTTACCGCCGCGGTGCCCGCGTCGCGGCTGGCGCAACTCGCGAAGGAGCGCGGCGTGGCGTTTGTCGAGGATCTCGGCAGCGGCACGCTGGTCGATCTCGACCGCTGGGGCCTGCCGCACGAGCCGACCGTCGCGGAAGCGCTGAAGGCCGGCGCCGATCTGGTCACCTTCAGCGGCGACAAGCTGCTGGGCGGGCCGCAGGCCGGGCTCGTCGTCGGCCGCGCCGAGCTGATCGCGACGCTGGCGACAAACCCGCTGAAGCGCGCCCTGCGCCTCGACAAGATCCGCCTCGCGGCGCTCGAAGCGGTGTTGCGGCTCTATGCCGACCCCGACCACCTCGCCGAGCGTCTGCCGGCGTTGCGCCTGTTGACCCGCCCGCGCACCGAGATCGCGGCATTGGCGCAGCGGTTGATGCCGGCAATGGTGCAGGCGCTCGACGGCAGCGCCACGGTCGCGCTCGTCGAGACCAACAGCCAGATCGGAAGCGGCGCCCTGCCGGTGTCGTTATTGCCGAGCGCCGGATTGGCGCTGGCGCCCTCTCCACCCTCCGGCGCGGCGGTCGAGATTCTGGCGCGCCGGCTGCGCGCGCTGCCGGTCCCGGTGATCGGCCGCATCGAAGGCGGCCGCCTGATCCTCGACCTGCGCTGCCTCGAAGACGAGGTGGAGTTCGCGGCCCAGCTCGGTCGGCTTGTCCCGGACCGGCCATGATCCTCGCGACCGCCGGCCATATCGACCACGGCAAGACCGCGTTGGTGCGGGCGCTGACCGGGGTCGACGCCGACCGGCTGCCGGAGGAAAAGCGGCGCGGGCTGACGATCGACCTCGGTTTCGCCTACACGACGCTGTCGGACGGCACCGAGCTTGGCTTTGTCGATGTCCCCGGGCACGAACGCTTCCTGCCCAACATGCTGGCCGGAATCCTGTCGATCGACCGCGTGCTGCTGATCGTCGCGGCCGATGACGGCCCGCGCCCGCAAACCCTCGAACATCTCGATATCCTCGAACTGATCGGCGTCGCCGAGGTCACCGCGGTCCTGACCAAGATCGACCGGGTCCCGGCCGAGCGGCTGGCCGAGGCCGAGGCCGAGATCGCCGCACTGCTCGACGATTGCGTATATGGCGGCAGCGCGATTTATCCGGTATCGAGCATCACCGGCGAGGGCATCGCCGCGCTCGCCGAGCATCTGAGCGACAGCGCCCGCGCCGCCGCCAGGGAGCGCGCCGCGCGGCCGGTTGTCGGCGGGTTCCGCCTGCCGATCGACCGCGCCTTCTCGCTGCCCGGCATCGGGCTCGTCGTGACCGGCACCGCCGCCGCCGGCGCTGTCGCGGTCGGCGACCGGCTGTGCCTCAGCCCGCGCGGCGTCGAGGTTCGGGTGCGCGGCGTGCATGCCCATAACCGCGCTGTCGAGCATGCCCGGGCCGGCGAGCGCTGCGCCCTCAACCTGGTCGGCAGCTTTCCCGAGGGTGGCGAGCCCGGCCGCGGCGACTGGGTGCTCGACCCGGCCCTGCACAAGCCGGTCAGCCGCGTCGATCTCGCCATCACGGTGTCGCGCGCCGCGCCGGCGCCACTGCGCGACGGGCTGCCGGTGCATTTCCACCTCGGCACCGAGGACGCGATCGGCCGGGTCGCGGTGCTCGGCGCGCGGGCCATCGCCCCCGGCGAGAGCGGGTTCGTGCAGGTCGATCTCGGGCAGCCGATCGGCGCGCTGTGGGGCGACCGGGTCGTCATTCGCGACCATGGCGCGCTGCATACCCTAGCCGGCGGGCGGGTGCTCGATCCGGGGCCGCCGCGGCGCGGCCGCGCGCGGCCCGAACGGCTCGCGCTGCTCGCCGCGCTCGCGCAAGCGGATGCCGGCGATGCGCTGGAACGGCTGGTCGCGGTCGCCGGCATCGTTCTGCTGGCCCCGTTCGCGCTGGCGCGCAACCTGCCGCTCGGCGAAGTCGAGGCCCTCGTCGAGGCGGCCGGGCTCGATCGGTTCGGCATCGGTAGCGCCGCGATCGCGCTGAGCCCGGAGCGACTGGAGGCTATCGGCGGCGGCATCGAGGCGGCGTTGGCCGAGTGGCATCGCATCCACCCCGACGCGCTCGGGGCCGCGCGCGGCGCGTTGTTCGGCCGGCTGCGCGGCCTCGCGCCGGAAGCGGCGGTCGAGACCGCCCTCGGGGCTGCTCTCGCCGCGCTGATCGTCGCCGGGCGGGTGGTGCGCGACGGCGCCGTGCTGCGCCTGCCCGATCATGCGCCGCGGCTGACCCGCGAGGACGAGCGGCTGTGGGAGCGGGTGCGCCCCTTGCTCGCGACCGGAGACCTGCGCCCGCCGCGGGTGCGCGAGCTGGCCGCGTCGCTCGGGGTCGAGCCCGAGCCGCTGACCCGGTTTCTGAAACGCGCCGAGCGCTTCGGCCGCGTCGCGCCGGTGGCGGCCAACCGGTTCTATCTGCCCGAGACGATCGGCCGCCTCGCCGATCTGGCCGGCGAACTGGCCGCCCAATCGCCCGAACGCAGCTTTACCGCCGCCGGCTTCAAGGACCGCACCGGCATCGGCCGCAACCTGACGATCGAGGTGCTCGAATATCTCGACAAGGTCGGCGTCACCCGCCGGGTCGGGGAGGCCCGCATCGTGGTGCGCGGCGGGGCCGAGCTGTTCGGCTGAGGTCGGACCCTACACGTTGAAGCGGAAATGCATGACGTCGCCGTCCTGCACGACGTAATCGGCGCCTTCGAGCCGCATTCGTCCGGCATCCTTGGCGCCCATCTCGCCGCCGCAGGCGACAAAATCGGCATAGGCGATTGTCTCCGCCCGGATAAAGCCCTTCTCGAAATCGGTGTGGATGACCCCGGCGGCTTGCGGCGCCTTCATGCCGCTGGTCACAGTCCACGCCTTCGATTCCTTCGGGCCGACCGTAAAGAACGTCACCAGGTCCAAAAGCCCGTAGCCGGCCCGGATGATGCGGTCGAGCCCGGTCTCGCCAAGTCCGAGCGCGGCGAGGTATTCGCGCCGCTCCTCGGCATCGGCCAGATGCGCCAGCTCGGCCTCGATCGCCGCCGATATCACCACCGAGCGGGCCCCCTGCTGCGCCGCGAAATCGGCGACGCGACGGCTCTCGCTGTTGCCCGCGGCGGCACTCGCCTCATCGACATTGGCGATGTAGAGGATCGGTTTCGCCGTCAATAGCTGGAGCGCCTTCAGCTCGCGCTGGCGATCGGCTGGAATTCCGGCGGCGCGCGCCGGGCGGCCGTCACGCAACGCGACGAGCGCCGGCTCGATGATTTCGAGCTGCGCCTTGGCGTCGCGCTCGCCGCCGCGGGCGCGCTTTTGCGCGGTGTGTTCGCGCCGCTCCAGGCTCTCCATATCGGCGAGCATCAGCTCGGTCTCGACCGTCTCGGCGTCGCGGATCGGATCGACCGAGCCCTCGACATGGATCACGTTGTCGTCGGCGAAGCAGCGCAGGACCTGCGCGATCGCGTCGACCTCGCGGATATGCCCGAGAAACTGGTTGCCGAGCCCCTGGCCCTGCGAGGCGCCGCGCACGAGACCGGCGATATCGACGAATTCGAGCGGGGTCGGCACGATCTTGGCCGATTTTGCGAGCCGCGCGCACACCGAGAGCCGATCGTCCGGCACCGCGACCCGGCCGATATTGGGCTCGATCGTGCAGAACGGGTAATTCGCCGCTTCCGCCGCCGCGGTCGCGGTCAGCGCGTTGAACAGGGTCGATTTGCCGACATTCGGCAGCCCCACAATGCCACAGTTAAAGCCCATGATTTCCTTGCACCAAAATGCGTCATGACCGGGCTTGTCTCGGTCATCCACCACACCGCCGCGGGAGTTGAGACGTGGAAGGCCGGAACAAGCCCGGCCATGACCATGCTATTTATGATTGGTAGCGACGAAATCCAGAAGTCGCGATCATTCCCGGCGAAAGCAGAGTTTTTCGGAGGGAACACAGGGGCCCCGAGCCGCTTCAAACCCCCACCCTCCCACCGCTTCGCGGCGGGCCCCTCCCTCCCCCGCTTGCGGAGGAGGGTTTTCCTTCGCCAACGCGACTCCCTCCCCCGCAAGCGGGGGAGGGTTGGGGTGGGGGCTCACTTTGTTCAAAGCCGCGAGAGCTCTAGGCTTGCGAAGAACCCTCGCTACCCGGATCGGGTGGGGTGAAGCGGCGGGCGACGTCGCTCATGAAGGCGTCGGGTGCGCCGTCGAGCAGATGCGGGATCGTCTCGGCGATGGCGTCGAGCAATGGCTCGACCCAGTCCCGCATTTCATCGCCGTCGAAATTCTGCAGCACGTAGGGATGCACCAGCTCCCTGATGCCGGGGTGGCCGATGCCGAGGCGCACCCGCCAGTAATCCGGGCCGATCAGCGCGTCGATCGAGCGCAACCCGTTATGCCCGGCGCTGCCGCCGCCGCGCTTGACCCGGAGCTTGCCCGGCCGCAAATCAAGTTCGTCATGAATGACCGCGATGTCGCCGGGCGCGATCTTGTAAAAGCTCATCGCCGCCAACACCGATTCGCCCGACAGGTTCATAAAGGTCAGCGGACGCAGCAACAGGCGCCGCTCGCCGGCGATCACCCCCTCGGTCAGTTCGCCCTTGAAGCGGCTGCGAAACGCCGGCACGGCGTAGCGGCGGGCGATCGCCTCGACCGCCATGAACCCGATATTGTGCCGGTTGCGTGCATACCGGCTGCCCGGATTGCCGAGGCCGACGAGCAGGCGCATTGCGCGTGAAACGAGAGAGCGCTAGCTCGCCGCCGCCGGCTCCTCGGTCGGCGCCACCGCGGCGGTCGCCGCAGCCGCGGCCGCTTCCTCGCGCACCGCCGAGGAGGGAGCGATGCTGGCGATCGTGAAATCGCGTTCGTGCACCGCGGGGCGCGCGTCGGCCGGCATCTCGACCGCGCTGATATGGACGCTGTCGCCGATGTCGAGCCCGTCGAGGTCGACGACGAGCCGCTCGGGAATGTTGTCGACCGAGCAGATCATTTCGATGCCGTGGCGCACGACGTTGACGATGCCGCCGCGGCGCAGCCCGACCGAGCGCTCGTGGTTGATGAACACGACCGGGACCGTTACCGTCACCTGGGCGCCCGCCGTTACCCGCATAAAATCGACGTGCAGCGCCGCGTCGCTGACCGGGTGATATTGCACGTCGCGCGGCAGGGTCCGGTGCGTGGTGCCGTCGACGCTGATCTCGACCAAGTGGTTGAAAAACCCCGGGCGGGCGAGGCTCCGCGCGAGTTCGCGCGGTTCGAGGCTGATCAGGGTTGGCTCGCGGTTGTCGCCGTAGACGATCGCGGGCACGCGCCCCATGCGCCGCGTCGCCCGGGCCGCGCCCTTGCCGGCGCGCAGGCGCGGCTCGGCGCTGAGGCTGATGATCTCGGCCATCGACTTCTCACTCCTCCAACCCAAAACGGCGGGCGCGACCACGAGGGTCGGCCCGTCCGTCCGTTAATCGAACAGGCTCGATACCGACCGTTCCTCGCTGATGCGCAGGATCGCCTCGGCCATCAGCGGGGCGATCGTCAGCTGCCGCACGTTGTGCGAGACCCGCACCGCCTCGGTCGCGACGATGCTGTCGGTCAGCACCAGCTTCATGATCGGCGAGGCGGCGACCCGCGCCACCGCGCCGCCCGATAAGACGCCGTGCGTCACATAGGCATAGACTCCCTCCGCGCCGCTGTCCATCAGCGCCGCGGCGGCGTTGCACAGCGTGCCGGCGCTGTCGACGATATCGTCGACCAGAATCGCGCGGCGCCCGGCGACATCGCCGATGATGTTCATGACCTCGGACACGCCGGCGCGCTCGCGCCGCTTGTCGATGATCGCGAGGTCGGCGTCGACCCGGCGCGCGATCTGGCGGGCGCGAAAGACACCGCCGACATCGGGCGACACGATGACGAGGTCGTGGGTCGCGAGGGTCTCCTGGATGTCCTTCACCAGCACGGGCTCGGCATACAAATTATCGGTCGGGATGTCGAAGAAGCCCTGGATCTGGCCGGCATGCAGATCAAGCGTCAGCACCCGGTCGGCGCCCGCGGTGGTGATCAAATTGGCGACGAGCTTGGCCGAGATCGGCGAACGCGGGCTCGATTTGCGGTCCTGGCGGGCATAGCCGTAATAGGGCAGGACGGCCGTCACCCGCCGCGCCGAGCCGCGCTTTAGCGCGTCGAGCGTGACGAGAAGCTCCATCAGATGGTCATTGGCCGGGTAGGAGGTCGATTGGATCACGAAGACATCCTCGCCGCGGACGTTCTCGTGGATTTCGACAAAGACCTCCATGTCGGAAAAGCGCCGCACGCTGGCCTTGGTGAGCGGCAGACCGAGATAGGCGCAGATCGCCTCGGCGAGCGGGCGATTGCTGTTGCAGGTCAGGATTTTCATCAGCCGGCAAGAAAAGGCGGTGCCTGCGGGCCCGATCCCGCGGCTTCGCGCGGGCGGGTTCATAACAAACCCGCGCCGCCGACGCAATGCGAGGCTGCCTGTCTCAGGCTCTCTGCGGCAAGCCGGCGGCGACAATGTTCGGATGCGGCCCGTTTCGCGATCGTTCCGGGGCTGACATTGACGCGAACCCGTTAGCTGCGACAGTATTCGGCCGTGCCGAACGAACGAGAAAACCGCGCTCCCGGCGATCCGGCTCCGCCCGAACGGGAAGAGCGGGAAGCGCTCGCGGCCTATGTCCGGATCGCCGAGGAGATCCCGGGCTGGATCCGCGGTGCGCAAGCCGAGGCGCTGGCCCACGCCAGCCTGGCGCTCCCGGGGGCGCCAATCCCCGGGGCGCCAATCCCCGGGGCGCCGATTATCGTCCAGATCGGCACGTTTTTTGGCTCCGCCGCGGTGCTGCTGGCCGGCGCTCGCAAGATCAAGGGCGCCGGGAAGCTCTATTGCGTCGACCCGTTCGACTGCTCGGGCGACGATTTTTCGGTGCCCTATTACCAGCAGCTGTTGGCCGCGGCGGGAAGCGGCTCGCTGCGCGATCATTTCGAGCACAACATCCGACGCGCCGGCCTCGACGCCTGGGTCGAGGTGCTGCAAGGCCGCGCCGAGGATTTCGCGCCGCTCTGGAGCACCCCGATCGACATGCTGGCGCTGGGCGGCGACCAGTCGCCGGCCGGAGCCCGCGCCGCCTACGAGTGCTGGGCGCCCTTTTTAAGGCCCGGCGGCACGATCGCCGTGCACAATTCCGCGCCCGGACCGCGCCCCGAGGGCCATTCCGGCAACCGCCGCATCGCCGTCGAGGAAATCGTCGCGCCCGCCTACGCCGACATCTCCCTCGTCGTCGCGACCACCTTCGCCCGGCGAGCGGGCTAGGTCAGGAAACAATGGAGTGTCCCGCGCCATTCGACCGTTTCCGCGGCGAGGTCTTGCCGGAATGGATCGACTATAACGGGCATATGAACCTCGCCTACTACACGGTGCTGTTCGATCAGGCGACGGATGTGTTGTTCGATGCGCTGGGGCTCGGTCTCGACTATCGCCGCGACCGGCAGTTCGGCACGTTCGTCGCCGAGACCCACAACCTCTACGAGCGCGAGCTATTGGTCGGCGCTGGCGTGCGGGTCGCGACCCAAATCGTCGGCGCCGACGCCAAGCGGCTGCACCTCGCCCACGAGATGTTCGCGCTCGACGGCGGGCAGCGCGCCGCCACCCAGGAGCTGATGTTCCTGCATGTCGATTTAGCCCTGCGCCGGGTCAGCCCGTTCCCGCCCGATTTACATGAGCGCGTCGCCGCCGCCGCGACGGCGCATGCCGACCTGCCGCACCCCGCCTGGGCCGGCCGCCGCATCATGCTGCCCGGCCCCGATCGAGCTCCTACGGGCTCATCGCCGGCGGCTACTTGTCCTCCATGATCCAGACGCCGTTCCAGTTTTCGGGCGGCGGGTTGTCGCTGTAATAGCGGCAGCGGTCGATGAAGATCTGCGCCGGCTGGTCGGTCGGCGCGACCTCGAGCGCCTCGCCGAAATGCTGGACCGCGTTGGTCCAGTCGCGGCGCATGTAGCAGTCGAGCCCGCTTTCATACGCCCCGATCAGCGCCGGCAACCGCGGATATTTTTCGGGATCGTAGTGGTCGAGCGATTCGTAGGCGAGGGTCGGCTGCGACTTGCCCTTGACCTGGATCAGGTCGAGCCGCCGCAGCACCGAGCGCGATTTGAGCGCCTCGACGGTCGAGGCGGCGAGCAGCACCGTCGTGCCGTAATGCTTGTTGGCGCCCTCGAGCCGGGCGGCGAGGTTCACGTTGTCGCCGATCACCGTGTATTCGAGGCGCCGGCGCGAGCCGAGCGAGCCGGCGAGAACCTCGCCGGTCGCGATGCCGATGCCGATCTCGATCGCGACCAGGCCGCGCTCCCGCCGCCGCTGATTGAAGCGGGCGAGCTCGCGGATCATCTCGGTCGCGACGGTCACCGCGTTGTCGGCGTCCGTCGTGTCGCTGACGGCGGTGCCGAACACCGCCATGATCGCATCGCCGATATATTTGTCGAGCATCCCGCTATGGGTGAACACGACCTCGACCATGCTGGTGAAATAGTCGTTGAGCATCGCCACGGTCTCGTGCGGGCTCATCGCCTCGGCGAGCGAGGTAAAGCGGCGGATATCCGAGAACAGCACGGTGGCGACATGCGAGCTGCCGTCGAGAAAATCCTGGCCGCTGGCGAGCAGCCGGTCGACGACTTCCTTGGCGACGTAACGCGCCATGGTGTTGCGCACGCGCTTTTCGCGGGTGATGTCTTCCAGCACCAGCATGCAGCCGATCGGCCTGCCCTCGGTCTCGAACAGCGGCGCGGCGGTCAGGTTGATCGCGGCGGTGCTGCCGTCGGGCCGCTCGAAATCGGTATCGGCGTGGTAGTCGGAGGCGGCCATCGAGGCGACGTAATCGAGGCTGCGCGTGACCCACGGGTTGCGGTTGCCGAATACCTGCGCGGCCGGGCGGTTGAGCATTTCCTCGGCTGGCGTGCCGAGGATGCGCTCGCCGGCCTCGTTGATCTTGACGATATTCAGGTTCTGGTCGAGCGTGATGACGCCGTTCGACAGCGATTTCAGGATGCTTTCATTGTAGTTCTTCAGCGAGAGCACATCCGAGAACAGCTGTGCGTTCTGGATCGCTATGGCGATCTGGGCGCAGAACGCCTTGGCCCGGCGCAGATCGACCGGGGTGAAGGCGCCGCCGCGCTTGTTCAGCACCTGGACGATGCCGAGCCGCTCGCCCGATTTGTCGATGATCGGCACCGCCAGGATGTTGCGCGTGCGAAAGCCGGACGCACGGTCGATGGCGCGGTTGAACCTCGTGTCGGCGTAAGCGTCGGGCACCACCAGCATCTCGTTGCCGACGAAGGCCGCCCCGGCGATCCCGGCATGCGAGGGAATGCGGATCTCCTTCTGGCCGGCGCCCTCGGCGACCTGCGACCAGAGTTCGTCGGTTTCGGCATCGTAGAGAAACAGCGTCGAGCGCTCGGCATTGAGGAGCTGGGTCGACGCCGCCATGATCCGGGTGAACAACACGTCGAGGTGAAGCTCGGTGGAGATCGCCTCGACGATCGTCAACAGCTCGATCTCTTCGCGCTGCGCCTGCTCCAGCCGTTCGACCAGAAACGCCTGCTCGAGGGCGCTCGCGGCATGCCGGTTGATCGCCTCGGCCAGGGCGAGATCAGCCTCGCCGAAATCGCCCCGTTTGTTGAGCACCTGGGTGACGCCGATCGGCACGCCGTCGCGGTTGCGCAGCGGCACGCACAGCATGTTGCGCGTACGATACCCGGTGCGCCGATCGATGCCGGGGTTGAAGCGCGCATCCTGGTAGGCGTCGGGGACGATCTCGGCGATGCCGGCGCCGAAGACCGCTCCGGCGATCCCGGCGGTCACCGGGATGCGGATTTCCGCGATGCCGGCACCGCGCAACACCCGCGAAAACAGCTCATCGGTTTCGCGATCATAAAGAAACAGCGTCGCGCGCTCGGCGTCGAGCGCATCGGCGATCAGGTCGATCAGACGCGGGAGCTGGTGATCGAGGGAAAGCTGCTGCGTGACCGTATCGGCGACATCGGCCAGCACCCTTAAACGGCGGATTTCGGCCATCAACTGATCGGGCGCCAACTGATCGGTGGGCAGCTGATCGGTGGGCAGCTGATCGGCAATCGGCTGATCAGGTAGCGGGGAGGCGCCCGGACGCAACGCCTCGGGCGGCAGCTGCGTTGTCACGGTTGGGCGAGTGCGGAAGAGATCCGCGCGCGGGACGGCGGCCTAACCTGCATTCCCCATCTTGCCTCTCAGCGCCGACAGCGCGGGTTGTGCAGAGAGCGGCAACCCCCGGCACTTTGTCACAGCACCGCCAGCGCGACAAGCTATCGGCCACCGCGTTCTTTTATTTGCGGCTGCCTTGATCTTTAATCCCCGCGATGGATCGGCGACTCTTCTTGGCCCTCGCTGGCGGCTTCCTGGCGTCCGCGAGACCGGCGCGCGCCGTGCCGGTCCCGCCATTGCGCCGCCTCCGGCTGTTGAACACCAACACCGGCGACCGCTTCGATGGGCCGTATCGCGACGATCAGGGACCGATCGCGCCGGCGATGGAGGAGTTGTCGTTCATCCTGCGCGACCACCGTTCCGGCGAGCGCACCGCGATTGATGTCGGAATCATCGATTTTCTCGCCGTGGTGATGGATTCGGTCGGCGCCAGCCGCGTCACGATCCTGTCGGCGTATCGCTCGCTCGCGACCAACCG